>QIKY01000286.1 GCA_003233175.1 Planctomycetaceae bacterium
TGTCCAATCTTCCTCCACGCGCTATACTCCGCCGCCCATGAACCCACGAACTCCGTCACAACGAGTTGGCGAACTGCGCAAGCAGATTCGTTATCACGACCAAAAATATTACACGCAGGCAGCGCCGGAAATTTCCGATCTTCAATACGATCGGCTCCTGCAAGAGTTGAAAGATATCGAGGCCGCGCATCCGGAGCTTATCACGCCGGAGAGCCCCACCCAGCGAATCGGCGACGCGCCCGCCGCCCATTTAGAACAGGCGGAACATCGGTTGCCGATGTTGTCGATCGATAACACCTACAGCTTGGCCGAGTTGCGAAAATACGGCGAGCGAATCGCCAAATTGCTGCCCGGCGAGCCTGTCGAGTGGGTGGTGGAGTTGAAGATCGACGGCGTGGCGGTTTCGCTGATCTACGAAGCGGGTGTGTTGGTGCGGGCGCTGACGCGCGGAAACGGACGCGTCGGCGACGACATCACGCATAACATCCGCACGGTGGTCGATGTGCCGTTGGCGCTTTCCACGGAGAGTCCGCCGCCGGTGCTGGAAATTCGCGGCGAAATCTACATGACGAACACCGATTTGGTGCGGCTCAATGAGCGGCGGGCGGCGAATTCGCAACCGCCCTACGCCAACACGCGGAATGTAACCGCCGGCAGCATTCGCTTGTTAGATCCTCGAATATGCGCCGAGCGGCGTCTGCGCATGTTCAGCCACGGCGTGGGTTATGCGGAAGGCTTGAAATCGGCCACGCACATGGAGTTTTTGGACGAGATTCGCAGCTACGGCATTCCTCCCACGCCGCACGTGGAGTGTTTTTCGTCGTTCGCCCTGGCGGTGGAGCATTGCCAGGAATTGATTGGCCGATTGCACGAGCTCGATTTTGAAGTCGATGGCCTGGTGTTGAAGGTCAATCGGTTTGAGCAACGAGAAAAACTCGGCGCCACCTCGAAGAGTCCTCGCTGGCTGATCGCCTACAAGTTTGAAAAATACGAAGCCACCACGAAACTCAACGCCATCGAAATACAAGTCGGCAAAACGGGCGCTTTAACCCCCGTGGCGGAATTGACGCCGGTGCAATTGGCCGGCACCACCGTGAGCCGGGCGAGTCTGCACAACGCAGAGGAGATCGAGCGAAAAGATATTCGCGTCGGCGACGTGGTGGTGGTGGAGAAAGCGGGGAAGATCATCCCGCACATTGTGCGTGTGGAAAAACACGAACGTCGAACAAACTTGCCGCCCTTTCCGTTTCCCGACCACTGCCCAGTATGCAATGCCGTGGCGAAAAAAGACGAAGGCGGCGTCTATATTCGCTGCACGAACTTTTATTGCCCCGCCCAGGTGCGAGAGCGGATTCTATTTTTCGCGAGTCGGGGCGCGATGGAAATTGAAGGGCTGGGCGACAAACTGGTCGAGCAACTGGTCGGCTCCGGGCTAGTGAAAGACTACGGCGACCTCTATCGGCTGGAGGAGCAACAACTGCTCGAACTGGAGCGCATGGGGCGACGTTCCGCGGAGAAACTTTTGGCGGCTATTGAAGCCAGCAAGCAGCGCGGCTTGGCCCGGCTGCTTAACGCTTTGTCGATGCGTCATGTGGGCGCCACGGTGGCCAGAGTGTTGGCCGCGCATTTTGGGAACATCGAATCCCTCCGCAGCGCCAACCAAGAACAACTCGCCGAAATCAACGAAATCGGCCCGATCATTGCCGAAAGCGTGTTTGAATTTCTACACGGCGAACGCGGTAAGTCAGTCATCGACGACCTCCAACAGTTGGGGATCGTGATGACGGCCGAGCAGCCGGCTAACGAAACGGCGGTCGGCGACCTGTTCGCCGGAAAAACCTTGGTGGTCACGGGCGTCTTGCAAAATCATACCCGCCAGGAAATCGAAGATCTGATTCGCCAACACGGCGGACGGGCCGCCTCGAGCGTATCGAAAAAAACCGACTTCCTCGTGGCGGGAAAAAACGCCGGAAGCAAACTCGCCAAGGCTCAGTCGTTGGACGTCGTCATTCTCAGCGAAGACGAGTTTGAAGCCATGTGCCGCGACGGCCAATAGCCAACGCGTGTAAAAAGGGTTCCCCAGCGATTTTGTACTCCACACGGGATCGAATCTG
This sequence comes from Planctomycetaceae bacterium, assembly GCA_003233175.1. GTDB lineage: Bacteria > Planctomycetota > Planctomycetia > Pirellulales > Pirellulaceae > SZUA-33. The sequence goes on from QIKY01000286.1 coordinate 2,115, forward strand.
GGAACGGTATCATGAAGAGTTCGAGCTACTGGAGGAATCCGGGAAATATCAACCATTCATCGGAATCGAACACAGCGATTTGCAAGAGGAGCCTGCCATGCTTAGTACACGTTTTCAAATTGCCGCCCTGTTCCTCGTTGTCGCCACAATGTCTCACAGCGCTGCTGCGGGATTAGAACGCGTGCGGGTTTCCGACAACGGAAAGGGCTTCGTGTTGTCGAAGTCGGGGAAGCCGTTCGTCCCGTGGGGTTTCAATTACGATCACGAAGGCGACGGCCAACTACTTGAAGATTACTGGGACGAGAAATGGGCCACGGTGAAATCAGCCTTTCGGGAGATGAAGGAACTTGGAGCGAACGTCGTCCGCATCCATCTCCAGTTTGGAAAATTCATGGAGAGTCCGACCAAGCCACGACAGCACTCCTTGGATCAGCTTGCCCGTCTGGTCAAGTTGGCTGAACAGACCGGACTGCACCTCGACCTCACCGGTCTCGGCTGCTACCACAAAAAAGATGTCCCCGAGTGGTACGACAAACTGACTGAGCAAAAACGCTGGGCGGCGCAGGCCGTGTTTTGGGAAGCCGTCGCCAAGACATGCTCGGAGAGTCCGGCGATCTTCTGTTACGACCTGATGAACGAACCGGTTGTTCCCGGTCGAGACAAGAAGCGTGACGATTGGCTTGGGCCAGGATTCGCTGGCAAGCATTTCGTACAGTTCATCACTCTGGAACGGAAGAACCGAAAGCGCCCAGACATTGCCCGTCAGTGGATCAAACATCTTGTCGCCGCAATTCGGAAACATGACAAACGGCGCCTGATCACGGTCGGTCTCGTCCCGTGGAGTTTGGATCGCCCCGGCCTGACTTCTGGATTCGTCCCCGAGAAGATTGCCAATGACCTCGACTTCATCGCCCTGCACATTTACCCGGAGAAGGGGAAAGTGGCCGAGGCGATAAAAACACTCAAGGGATTTGCCGCAGTCGGCAAGCCTGTCGTCATCGAGGAATTCTTCCCTCTGAAATGTGATGCCAATGAGCTTGGGCAATTCATCGACCAGTCTCGCAAACATGCCACCGGTTGGATCGGTTTCTACTGGGGCAAGACACCGGAAGAATATCGACCACCGAAGACAATTCGTGATGCCATCACGCTGAGTTGGTTGGAGTTGTTTCAGGAACAGGGCAAGACTCTTGGACGCTGAAGATGGCGAGAGGCGCGATGACCCACATCAAGGACGAACTCCCAACCATTGTCCGTCCCGCCACTCTCGACGACGCACCAGCCGCTGGTCGGAGATTCTGCAACGCCCAGAACACGCTACGTTTGTTGCCGGGGTTGAACGCGACGGGATCGTCGGGTTCTCGGAGTGCTCTGTGGCAAAAATATTTCATTGGTTGCGGCCGTCAGCCGCGTCGAATAAAAAGCGGGGTAATTTCAAACTTTGAGCATTCTTCGTTTTTCGCCGCAATTTTCGCCCGCGGGTCTCGCTTTCATAGATTGGGTGGATCAAAATGGACTTTGCTCCGTTGCGAGCGAAGTTATCGATCATTCTCGCGCGGCCTGGAAGTTTGACCTCAGCCAGACGCCGCCCGATCCGCCGTTGGCCTCTTTTTTGCAAGATCAAATGAAAACATTGTTATCCTCGCTGGCTCTCATTTTTGTTCTCGGCGGCGGCGCGTTGTCGGCCGAAGAAGGCCAATGGCTGCAACTCTTTAACGGCAAGAATCTCGATGGCTGGGAAGTCAAAATTCGAGGCCACGAATTCAATGAGAACTTCGGCGACACCTTTCGCGTTGAAAACGGCGTGTTGACGGTCGCCTACGACAAATACGACAGCTTCGACGAACAGTTCGGCCATCTGTTTTACGAAAAACCGTTTTCCAACTATCGGTTGCGGGTGGAATATCGCTTTACCGGCGAACAAGCTCCGGCTGGGCCCGGCTGGGCGTTTCGCAACAGCGGTTTAATGCTGCACGGGCAATCGCCGGAAAGCATGCGTAAAGACCAAAAGTTTCCCGTTTCGATCGAAGTGCAACTCTTGGGCGGCAAGGGAACGGGCAAACGCACCACGGCGAACCTGTGTACGCCCGGAACGAACGTCGTGATGGAGGGCAAACTCATCACTCGGCACTGCATTAGCTCTTCTTCGAAAACGTATCACGGCGACCAATGGGTGACCGTCGAAGTGGAGGTGCGGGGGAACAAGGTGATCAAGCACATCATCGACGGCAAGGTTGTGCTGGCCTACAACAAACCACAACTCGACGACCGAGATGAAGACGCCCAAAAACTCATCGGGCAACACGGCAAGATGCTCTCCGGCGGCACCATATCATTACAATCGGAGAGCCATCCTGTCGAATTCCGCAAAGTGGAATTGCTCGTCTTGGAAGAGTGAGCCGCTGATTTCCCCGCCGCTTGCCTTACCGCCCTAGGCCGATAAAGAAGCTGAAATTTCGGATGTCGTCGGTGCTTTCGCGGGCAATCGGAATCCCGAGGTCGAGTGCAATAGGCGCTTGCCCCATGGCGGGAATCGAAATTCGCAAGCCAAAGCCCACCGTGACGCGGTAATCGTCTCCCACGATCTTGACGCTTTCCTCCACGGTGCCGAAATCGGTAAAGACCACGCCCTTGAGCATGTCGTCGGCGGTGAGCGGAAACAGATATTCCACCGAGCCCAGGAAGCGAAAGTCGCCGCCGACCGCGATGTCGTTGATTCGAGGGGTGGCGCCGCGGAAATCAAAGCCTCGCATCGTGGAGTAACCACCGGCGAAGAAACGTTCCATGATCGGGGTTTGGCCGCCGCTGACACCCAGCCGGCCGGAGAAGGCCAGAGTATGACGCCCCGAACCGTCTGGGCGTTCGCGCATCAGGAAGTATTGGCGGAAGTCGATTTCAGCCCGGGGGTAGCTGAACGCGCCGAACACCTGTTCATACGCCAATTCGAGGTAATGCCCTTCGGTGGGGGCGAAAGGAATATCTCGCGTGTCGTGGACGACGGAAACTCGTTCACTGAAAATGTTGTTCTTGCCAAGAGCGGCGTTGAGGTCGGGAACGGTAAGTACGCGCGGTCTGCGCAGTTCAACACTCTCGGCGCGCGTCGTCAACGACAAAGAAAGATCGTGCGTCAGCCGGTAACCAAAACCGAGCCGGCCGCCGATGCGGGTTTCCGTCCAATCGCGATAATTACGATCGAAATAAAATCCGCTCAAGCTCATGCTGATCGGCATGTCAAATAAATACGGCTCCGTGAAACTGACCATATACCGTTGGAGCACGGTTCCAGGTAACGCCTCAATGCGAAAACCCTGCCCGCCGCCGCGCCAGGCGGTGCCGTTGAGAATGTCGTCGAAAGAAGTTGGCACTTGGCGCCAATCGAAATTGCGTTCGTCGATCACTATCTGACCCGTCACGCCGGCATTGGAGTTGACGCCCACGCCGACCATGAAACGGCCGGTGCGGGTTTCTTCGGCGAAAATATCAATGTCGGCGATTCCCGGAGGAGAAGGCGCCACGACATTCTGCGGTCGGCCGGATACGCCCGGCGGCGGCAATACGCCGGTAAGTGTGGGCCCGCCAAACGCGCCTGGGGGTTGCGCGGCGAATTGCCCTTGAAAAACAGGCTGGGCGCCAGCCGCCGCGCCATAAACCGGCGGCGAAGGATACCCTCCCACTCCGGGCTGTGAATAAACCGGCGGTTGCGAATAAACCGGCGGCTGCGAATACGTTGGCGGTTGCGAATACCTTGGCGGCTGCGAATAGACCGGTGGCTGGGAATACCTCGGCGGCTGGGAATACCTTGGCGCCGCCCGACCAGGAGTTTGATAGCCCGACGCCGGCGGCGGAGCGACGTTCGCCGGAGCCCGCTGCGGCGGCGCGGCGCCATTGGCGGGAGCTTGCCCGCGGACGACATAACGCATGCCGTCTGGACGAGCGCCCGGGGCGCCCGCGACTTGCGGCGCGCCGCCAGCGCAGCCGGTTGCTGCAAGGGCGAGCGCCGCTAACGTCAGTCCGGTTATGAATATTCGACAGCTCTTCACCAGGGATTCCCTATCGCAGAGGCGGCTGAACCGTTGGCTTTGCCTGGAGCAGTTCAACGGGAGTGACATAGATGTTCAGGTCTAGGAGGCGTGCATCGCTTTGCTCGGAGTAGACACCCGGGCTTTGGCCTCGAAACGAGGGCGCCGCTCCGTTCGCGACTTGCGTTCCGTCGGCGTCCGGCACTCGAGGACTGAGTACAATTCTCGGCGGATCGCCTTTGGAGGGGTCGGCCACGAAAAGGCTCGAAGCTCCCAACCGACGTTCGCTGGCGCGCTTTTTTCGAATGTCGACGATATCGCCGGGTCGCAGCGACACACGATTCAACACAACATTCCTCCGGGTGTGTGGAAACTCGCCGCCGACATGCACGGTGATTTTCCCCACGCGGTACATCTCGCCCTCCTCGACTTGAAACACGACGTCCAATTCCGGAGTGTCTTCGGCGAAACGCGGGTCGGCTTTGATGGAAGCGAAAATATGCCCTTGGCCGCCGTAGAGGTCGGTCAGCGTGTTTTGATCTTTCAGCATCATGCCTTGATTAAAGAACTCGCCTGTTTTTAGATTGATCAGACGCTTGAGATCTTCGGCGGCAAATTTCTGATTGCCAACGAATGAAATATCTCGCACCGAATAGCGCGGGCCTTCGTCGATCACGAAGGTCAGGTCGGCCCATTTTCTCGACGAAGTGAAGACAAGTTTACGGCCCACTCGGGCGCGGAAATATCCCAGGTTGCGATAATAGGCCGTGAGGCGATCGACATCTTCGTCGATTTTCCCCATATCGATTTCACCGCGAAACAAGTACCACAATATGCCCACCTTTGTCTTGACTTGCGTCTTCAGACGGCCATCGCTGGCGATTTTGTTTCCCACGAATTTAACACTGCGAACACGTTGCTTGTTCCCTTCTCCCACCAAGAACACGACGCCCAAATCGTGCGGCTTGTCGCCCTCGGCGATGGCAACTTCGGCGTCGGGAAAACCTTTCGATCGGTAAAACTCTTCAATACGATTTCGGGCTTCCCGCACGTTGTAGAGATTGAGCGAATCTCCTTTTTTGAGATCGGTTTCCTTCAACAAAGCACCGTGTCGCACGCTGTCGTTTCCCAGAAATTTGATGTAGTTGATCTTTGGCAACTCAAAAACTTCAAACGTTAGTTCGATGCCTTGAGGCGTCTCGCGGGTGAGAATGCGCACATCGTGAAACAGACCGCTGGCCACTAGGCGCCGCACATCCGACTGCACAATCTCTGGATCAAACGGCCGGTCGCGGCGCGTTCTCATGTACGATTCCACTTTTTGCTGGCTGATCGTCTTGTTCCCCGTGACCTTCACGGCCGTGACCATCTTTTTCGGCCCGACCGGTCCATAGACCGGAAGCGCGCGCGCCGCTTTTTTGGGCGCGGTCGGCGTCAAACCGCCAGGCGGAGTGATGCCTCTGGAGCCGAATTGGGCTTGCGCCACGGCGTTGGAGAAAAACACAACCGCGGCGACGACCGCCAATCGCCGCAGCGCGGCCAACGAGCATTCAGAACCGGGGTTGCATCGGCTGGGCGTGCAGCGTGTGTTTAGGTTATTTGGCATTTGCGATCGCATCGAAAAGTAGGGAGATTCGCCAACGGCGCATTCTTCGCGGAAATTCTTTTCTTCGCCGAGATTCTTCATCGGGATTTTGCCGCCCTCCAAGGCTGAGCGGGCGTCAGACGGACTGCTTCTCTTGATAACGCCATCGTTTCACCGGGAAACCGGGCGCGCTCCGAGTAGGATTTTGAAATGGTCGCGTAGAAATACAAGATCCTCCCGTTGATGACAAGGCTGGTTTTGCAACCATTTTGCTATCACCCTGATCTGGTTCACGATGTGCTGGTGGGCCTCCTGCTTGAAAAAATACCGACCTTGCCCCGACTTGAGCCTATTTCTATACTTCGCACCGTTTTTCACATTCTCAACGGGCGGCTTATTGTTTCGATGTCTGGCGAGTTTTCGTCTAGCTTGCCAATGTGCCGTTTGGAAGATGAAGCAAGACCTGAAAATCGGGAGACCTTCCCTATGTTGTCGCGAGCCCTGGTATTACTGTTTTTCTGGTCGGTTGGGTCCGGCCTGGCGTTCGCACAAGAGGCATCTTCGCCGTCCGCATCGAGGAAACCGGCGTCTTCCGGCCGATCAGCCAGCGGCGGCGGAACGCGCATGTTGCCCAACGAACATGGGCAGGTTTGGCGGGAGTACAATATTGCTTCGTACACCAAACGCGTGACAAACACCGAAAAACCCGAGCAAGCCGTCGTCGATTGGATCTTGCGTGAAACCGGCAAGGACGCTTGGTTTTCGGAGCCGGTCGGACTGTTGAGCGCCAACCGCACCACGTTGCGCGTATACCATACGCCGGAAATGCAATTGCTGGTTTCCGATGTCGTCGACCGCATGGTTCACGGCGAAACGGAATCGCACTCTTACACGCTGCGGCTGATCACGGTTGGCAGTCCCAATTGGCGGTCGAGAGTTTTCCACATGCTCCGCCCCGTGCCTGTTCAATCTCCAGGACTCGAAGCCTGGCTGCTATCCAAGGAAGACGCGGCCGTTTTCGTGGCGGAGTTGCGCCGCCGCACCGATTTCCATGAACACACGGCGCCCAACCTGCTCATTCATTGCGGGCAGTCGCACACGATTGCGAGCATGCGGCCCAAAAACTATGTGCGTTCCGTCAATTTCCGCTCGGGTTATGGCGCCGGCTACGACTTAGTCATGGGGCAAGTCGAGGAAGGGTATTCCCTGCAATTCAGTCCGCTGCTCTCCGTCGACGGACGCACCCTCGACGCCGTGATCAAGTGCCAGGTCGAGCAGGTCGAAAAACTCATTCCCGTCTCGATCGATGTTCCCGCCGCCGCGAACCAGCGTCAGCGCGTGCAAATTCAAGTTCCGCAGGTTTCAGGTTGGAGTTTGCACGAGCGCTTTCGCTGGCCCACCGATCAAGTGCTATTGCTGAGCCGGGGCGTTGTCGCGCGGCCGGCGCCGAGCACCAAAACAATATTGGGCATGCCTCACCTTTTTGGCTCCAAGGGCGGCCGCGGCGACGCCTTGCTCATGGTGCAATGCGGCGGCGCTGCGAGTCAGACATTGCTCACCCCAGCCGCCAGCGCGCCGGCTGCGGCGCGATTGAACAACGGCCGCTATTGATTGTAGATTCTTCGATAAACCGGGCGGGTAAGACAAGCGGCGGATGAAAATTAGCCCTTTGCACAAAACGAGGAAAGCCGGGTCAAGGGAGACGAACACTGGACGCCAGTTTTAGAAGCCCGGCTTTTTCAAAAAGCCGGGCTTCTCGCTTGGCCTTCTCGCTTGCCGCTCGACGCCGCCGAGTATCCGAGTATTGAGTTTCAATTACTTTCTTGACTTTTTGACTCCGAATATGCGAACCTGTGGATACGGGGCGGTTTTCGCTAGGCGCATGGGAGTTGAACATGAACGAGTCTCGCGGCGTGAACAGTAGTAATTCTCCTTGTTTTCGAGGCCCTTTTAGGCGTAGGCGGCGGTTGCCGCGGGCGGTTTCGCTGCCCTGGGGCGGCGTATTATATTTGCTGGCGCTCATGGCGGCGCCGATATTTGCCCCAGTCGCCAGTGGGCAAGACATCGCCAGCAGGCAGGGCGTTGCCAACCAAATAGAGGCCCGGTTGGAGTTTGGAGAGTTTGGGCCCGCCCGGCGGCTGGCCTTGGGCGTTGAGAATCGTGGGCAGCGCGACCGTTTGTTGGGCAGAATTGCCGACGTGCAAGCTGAAGCCGGCGCCCGCCGGGCGTCGTTGGCGACGGTCGGCCAGATCGACTCCGACGTCGTCCGCTCCGATGTACTGGCTCGTATGCGGCGGCCCGGTGCGCGAGGCGGCGCCGCGCTGGCTGATTTCGACTCGCTGATCGAGCTGATCACGAGCACCATCTTGCCCGATAGCTGGGACGAAGTCGGAGGACCGGGCGCCATTCAGGAATTTCGCAACGGCGTGTTTGTTGACGCCGCCGGCGTGTTGCGGCAAATGCCGCTGGCCGCCGGCGGCCAACCGTTGCAGGAAGTTCGGGAAGCGGCCGCCAGGATGTCGGAGAATCAAGATCTTCGCCGCTCGGTGGCGATGCGCAAAATTTCGCTCAACCGTTTGGAGAAGCAGGTCCAACTTCTGGCCGCCGCCGGCCGTCGACCGACCGAAGCGATGCGGCATCTGGCCGGCTTGCAACGCATTCAATACATCTTGCATTACCCCGAAACCGGCGACATCGTGCTGGCCGGGCCTGCCGGCGCTTGGCGGACCGACGCCGAAGGCCGCGCGGTCAGTGTGAAAAACGCCCGCCCGGTCGTGCAACTGGACGATCTTGTCGTGGTGCTGCGAAACGCCTTCGGCGGCGAGGGCCGCTTCGGCTGTTCGATCAACCCCCGGCCGGAAAATCTGGCCCGCACGCAAGCTTTTTTGAAGCAATCGGCTGCGAAACCGATACGGCCCTCCCAGCGAGAACAATGGCTGGAAAAACTGCGAACTTCGGTCGGACGGCAAGATATCGTGGTGGATGGAATCGATCCTGGAACACGCGCCGCCCGCGTGCTGGTGGAGGCCGATTATCGGATGAAGTTGGTCGGCATCGGGTTGGAAGACGGCGTCTTGGGCGTGACCAACTACCTCGACTCCATCCAGTTGGCGGCGGGAGAATCGCCGCCGCCGCAACAGGTATTGCGATGGTGGTTCACCCTCAAATACGACGCCGTTCGCACCACGCCCGCCGGCGATGCGTTTGAACTGCGCGGCCCCGGCGTGCAACTGTTGAGCGAAAACGAACTGCTTACGCAGTTGGGCAAACGCGTGCATACCGGCAAGTCGAGCGGCCTCAACAAACAATTCTCGGATAGCTTCACGCGTCATTTCGAACAACTGGCCGCCAAATACCATATCTACGCCGACCTGCGTAATATTTTCGATCTGGCCTTGGCGGCGGAGTTGCTGCGGGCCCACGATCTTCCCGGGCAGGCCGGTTGGACCATGCCCTATTTTGGCTCGCAAGGCGAATACCACGTGGCGGTCGAAACGGCGCCCACCGAAGTCGATTCCGTCTGCAATCATCGAGTGATTCGCCGCAAGCACGTGGTGGCCAGCGTCAGCGGCGGCGTGAGCGTGAATCCTCGAACATGGCTCACCGCGACACGTTCCGTCACCGATAACTACGGCGATCTCAAAGCCGCCCGTTCCGGCGCGATACCGCAAAATCTCGACCGCAACGCCTGGTGGTGGGATTAACACCGCCGCGTCGTGGGAGCGACAACAAAAAAACCCATCCCTTCTCACACAACTGGCATTGTTCGTTTGCGAGCGGTTTCTTACACTTCCTCTCGAATTTCAGGAGTCTGCTCAAACTGCCGGAGGATGCCGTGTATTTATCTGTTGTGGCGCCAATCTACAATGAAGTGGATAACCTGGGGATTCTCCACGACGAACTGACGGCAGTGCTGCCGCCGCTGGGCGACTACGAAATCATTTTCGTCGACGATGGCTCAAACGACGGCAGCGTGGAAAAATTGGCCAACCTAGCGGCTGCCGATGCACGCGTGAAAGTCGTTTTCTTTCGCCGCAATTTTGGGCAATCGGCCGCCATGTACGCAGGAATACAACACGCCAGCGGCGAGATCGTGATCACCCTCGATGGCGACCTCCAGAACGACCCCGCCGATATCCCCATGATGTGCGCCAAACTGGAGGAAGGCTACGACCTAGTGCATGGCTGGCGCAAGGACCGGCAAGACACCTGGATCAACCGCCGCCTGCCTTCGATGATCGCCAATTGGCTGATCTCGCGCACCACCGGCTTCGCCATTCACGACTTGGGCTGCACCCTCAAGGCGATGCGCCGTGAGATCGCCCAGGAGTTGGAGCTGTATGGCGAAATGCACCGCTTTATTCCGATCTTGGCGCACCAGCGCGGCGCAAAGTGCGTGGAAGTGGTCACCAAGCACCGGCCTCGTATTCATGGCCAAACCAAATATGGAATCTCGCGAACGCTGCGCGTGGTGCTGGATCTGCTGACGGTCAAATTCCTGCTCGATTATTTCGCCAGTCCGATGAAGTTGTTCGGCAACTTCGGTTTGTGTTGCGGCGGCGCGGCGGCGTTTTCGGGCGTGGCAACCATCGCGATGCGAATTCTTGCCGGCGTCGACATGACAGGCAACCCGCTGCTGTTGCTGACGGTGTTTTTTGCCCTGGCGGCTCTGCAGTTCGTCAGCCTGGGCTTGTTGGGCGAAGTGAACGCCCGCATCTATTTTTCCGGCAACGAACAAAAGACATACACCGTTCGCCGTCTGCTCAATTTTAGCGAATCGCCAAAAATTCGCCGCGCCGCCTGAACGCAAAAGGACACAACCAAACGTGCCCGCGAAAAACAACACGCCTACGTTCAGCGTCGTAATGCCGACGTTCAATCGTGAAGATCTGCTGGGCCGCGCGATCCAGAGCGTTCTCAGTCAAACCGAGCAAGATTTCGAGTTGCTTATCGTCGACGATTGCTCCGTCGACGCCACCGCCGAAGTGATTCGCCAGTTTCACGATGCACGAATTGTTCCGCTGCCACACAAAAAAAATCAAGGGGTTTCGGCCGCGCGCAATACCGCCATAACCGCCGCACGCGGTCAACTGCTGTCTTTCCTCGACGACGACGATGAGCTCACGCCCCAATTCCTGGAACGCACTCGCCAACACTTCGAACAGCACGGCGAATCGATCGACTTTTGCTGGACCGGAGTGCGCCGCATCGTTTCTTGTGGCGGTTTGGAGGAGCGAGTCGTGGAAATGGTCTGGAGCGACGACGCCACCAGCGGAATCGTCGAACCTGTTTTCCTCACCAGAACCGCGATGTCGCAAGGCGTGACGTTTCGCCGTGCATGCTTCGACGCCGCAGGACTGTTCGACGTCAATCTCGCGCGCGGGGAAGATCTTGACATAATGATCAGAATGGTTGACGCCGGAATGCGATACGCCGCCATTCCCGAAATGCTGATCCACGCGTATGTCCATGAAGGCGTCAGCCTGACGCGCACCAACGGGTCAGACACCGAACTTGTTTCGCTGGAGTACCTGCGGGCCAAGCACGACGATTTTCTCCGCCGCCATCCGTTCCTGGATAAGCAACTTGCGAGGTCTGTGGTGCGGGCGTGCCACACCGCCGGACAACGCGCCAAGGCATGGACCGCCGGCTGGCGGCTGTTGAAAAATTATCCGTCGGAACTTTCGATCGTCGGCAAACTGATCGAAGCAGAAGTGCGAGTCTATCGGCGGAAGTTGCGCTCGGCGGCCTGACCAGCGCACTCGCGTCGAATTAAAGTAACCGCTCATGATTTTCACCGGCCGTCAGAACGCAACTCTCCGTTTCGCTCGCGTTCACTCCGCGTGATACGAATTGAACAGGAGAGATCGGAGGAAACAGAGAAAGTGATGAAGCCCCATAGAGCAATCGCTCAAGCATTTGGGTATGAACTGATCAAGATCAAGAGTCACCCGAGTGTGGATTCTCACGTCAGCAACGTGATCAAACACTATGGTATCGACCTGGTGTTCGATGTCGGGGCCAACCGAGGGCAATTCGCGCAAACGCTCAGACGCCGAGGCTACCGAGGTGAGATTCACTCCTTCGAGCCGGCAAGCAAGGTGTTCGAGCAGTTACAAGCCGCCTGCCTGGGCGACCGAAATTGGTTCGCGCATCGGCTGGCTTTGGGCGATGCGTGTGGCGAGCAAACGATGAACGTGGCTGAATCGACCGTTTTGTCGTCTTTCCTCGATCCAAACGAGTTTGGAGCATCACAATTTTCCGCCATGGGCGCGGCGCAACGGGAGACGGTCGAAGTTGGCGCCCTGGATAGTTTCGCGGCCGAACATATCGCTGACATTCACAATCGCCGCATTCTGTTGAAGATGGACACCCAAGGCTACGACCTCAAGGTGTTCGCTGGAGCGACGAACACGGTCGCGAATGTGGCGTTCATGCTGTCGGAGCTTTCGCTGCTCCCCATCTACTCCGAGATGCCGCATTACCTCGATGCATTAAGAACGTACGAAGAGCGCGGCTTCGTCGTGACGGGACTGTACCCGATCAGCCGGAAAGACGATTTCTCGGTCATCGAAATGGATTGCATGATGCGCAATAGCAAGCTGGCTTGACGAACGACCAACTTCGCGAGGCGCCTCGGTTTTTGAGCGAGATTCATTGGATCGCACGTTTCACCGTGTATTTCGTAACGACGCACCCGCCATGCTTCGCACCGTTTGCCAACGGTTCGTTTTACAGCGGGCTGAAGGCGGCCGCGCATCGCGAAACACAGCCGCCTCGAGTTTTCCGTTAAAGGAAAAAAACGCCACTTTCAACCGCGAGCAGTATATACTCATTTCAATTCGTAAACGCGTATTCCAGCTTTGTGCTTTTGAGGTGAACAATGAAAAGACGCGCCCTCCCGAGAGGCTTGGCTCTGCTGTCTCTAGCTATATGCGTTTGGCCGGCGTGGGCGAATGCTTCGGATAACTCAAGCACTCTTGCCAAGCGGCTGAAAATAAACCTCTCAACACCCGGGCGGATTGGTTTTTATGTGGATTATTCCGAGAGGTCGTCGGTCGGCGAACATACTTTTTATGTTAGCCGCACTCACGGCACCGTTGGACGCGTCAGTGCAGACTATTCAACTCATGGAGATCCTCACCAAAACGTATCAGGCGCGTTGGTCTGGGAGGATGGAGATGCAAGTATCAAGTCATTCACAGCCAGGGTTTTAACAAAGCCTGATGGAGACCACAGGATTTACGCTCTGCTTTCCAATGCGAATGGCGGTGTTGTTCTCCATAACGGCGGCAACACGATCGCCTATGGCGTGATAGAAGATGAAACGATTGCCGCAGATTCCAACGCCGTATTTTTTGACGCAGAAGCGACGACGAACGGCGTGGGTGCGCAGTCCAACCCCTACAACAATATATACGACGCGATCGCAAATGTAGGATCTAAGCGCTATATCTATGGCAAAGGCGTGGTGACGCCTGATGGAACGAACACCAATGTGGAAGGCGGTTTTAAATGCATTTCTCCACCGGCTTCGCGCCCAAATGAGGAAGCTCGCGTCTACGTTAGGAATTGGCCTGGATTCAAGCTAATCGTGGACGGAGCAGGACTGTCGGACTGCAATGGGTTCTATGCCAAGGACGGGGAGTCCTACCTGACCTACCGAGGAATCGAGTTCAGGGATCTTGACGTAACTGGCGTTCCTCGCTTCAACAACGGCGCGGCAATTTTCCATCATTACGGAAACAGCAAAATGATCAATATCGAACGTTGTTCGGCTGTCAACGTAAATGGAACCACTAACGACGGAGCTTTTATGCTTTGGGGCGTGGATGGAGGAAAAATATGGCGTTGCACTTCAAATAACATCCAAAACAACGGTAGCAATTCGCATCAAAATACCGCCGGCGTTTTTTATTATTCGTCAACAAATTTGTCGATTCAACGGTGTGAGTTTTCCAATAGCGGCTGCGGAATATTTATGAAACGCATGAATGCGGGGGACGTGGTCGCCGTCGTGCGATTCAATATTATAAAAGACACCAATGTTGGCGTTCGGTTTGGATATGGCTCCTCGGGGCAGGAGCCGAATTACGGGATAGTCCAGTCGAATTTATTTAAAAACTGTGCGACCTACACCGCGATTCAGCATACGGGGGCGAGTCCTGACCAAGCCGGAAAGCATTGGATGTGCAATAATGTCTTCGATAATTGTGGTGGTGGAGATAACGGCGCGATCCGATCGACAGACACCTACGACCAACAAATTTTCAACAATATTTTTTTTAACTGCCGCAAGATGTGGGATATGCCGGAAAAGACAAGCCGCCAAAGTAACGCAACGGCCACTGTTTTAGAATACGCAGACCATAACCATGAGTTTGGCACGGGGCGTATGCATTACGAATATCTAAGCATTGCCTATCATAGCTCGTCTCGATTAAATGCCGCCAGTGGTTTCGGCGCCAATGACTCATCGGGGAACCCCCTGTTTGTTGATGCGAAAAATGACAACTATGCTCTAGGTGCTCGGTCGCCGTGCGTTAACAATGGCGTCGATGGCGTCTCCCAAGGAATTTATCTGACCGGAATGGAAGTATTGGGAGCACAGGACAAAAAACGTGCTCGCACCAAGAGGAAATAGGGGGCGAAAAATGGCTTCGCCCCCCAGTTGGCGGATTACAAGTTCGTCAACGGCCCAGGGCAGGACGGTGCGCTGGCATCCCTGGGGATAAGACGGGTTACTCACTACTGGACCACCTGATCGCCGTGAGCCGCCTCTCAGAACGGCCCGTAAGGTGTTTCCGAGTAGTGGTTTGCGCCGAGTCGATTATTCCTCTCCCGGTTGTGGGCGAGGCTCGGATTTGTTATCATGGCGGTTTCGCAAATCGAGATCGCCGCAGCATCTAGCGGCGCGAGCACTATGAAAAAGGGGTGGCCGAGTGTCGACCGATAGCGGCAGTGAATCGAGTGGCGGAGATGGCGGCGGACCTGACGGTGGTGAAGGCCACGGCGGCGGCAGAATCATCGATCTTTCGATCGAACAAGAACTCAAGGACAGCTACCTCACGTACGCCATGAGCGTGATTGTCAGCCGCGCCTTGCCCGATGTGCGAGATGGCCTCAAGCCTTCGCAGCGGCGCATTCTGGTCGCCATGAACGATTTGAACCTGGGCCCTTCCTCCAGCCGGGTGAAGTGCGCGAAAATCTCGGGCGATACCAGCGGCAATTACCATCCTCACGGTGAAAGCGTTATCTACCCGACGCTGGTGCGCATGGCCCAAGAGTGGAACATGCGGAAAGTGCTGATCGATAAGCAAGGCAATTTCGGTTCGATTGCAGGACTGCCGCCGGCGGCCATGCGGTATACGGAAGCCCGGCTTTCACCGATATCCGCCTTGTTGCTGGAAGACCTGAAACTCGACACGGTCGATTTCGTTCCCACCTACGACGAAAGCCGCATGGAGCCGACGGTGCTGCCGTCGAAGTTTCCGAACTTGATCGTGAACGGCTCCAGCGGCATTGCCGTCGGCATGGCGACCTCCATCCCGCCGCACAATCTGAATGAAGTTTGCACGGCGCTGATCAAAATGATTGATGAGCCGGATGTATCGATCCAGGAATTGATGGAAATCATTCCGGGGCCCGACTTCCCCACCGGCGGCATCATTTGCGGTCGGTCGGGCATTCGTCGCGGTTATTTAACGGGGCGCAGCACGGTCATCGTGCGGGCCCGCGCTCGGGTGATCGAAGCCTCGCGCGGCCGCAGCCAGATTATCATCTCCGAGATTCCCTACCAACAATTTCGCGACCGCGTGGTGGAGCGGATTGCATCGCTAGTGAACGATGGCCGCATACCGGGCATTTCCGGCATTCGCGATGAAAGCGATCTCAAGGAGCCGGTGCGTTTGGTGGTGGATGTCAAACGCGACGCCGACCCCGACGTCGTACTCAATCAGCTTTATCAGTTTTCGCCGCTGCAAGACACCGTCAGCATCATCATGCTGGCGCTGGTCGATGGCAAGCCGCGCGTGCTCACGCTGAAAGCGATGCTGGAGGAATTCTTACGGCATCGGGTTTCGGTCATTCGCCGCCGTACGCAGTTCCTACTCGCCAAGGCGCGCAAACGGAAACACACGGTGGAAGGGCTGCTGCTTGCGCTGGCGAATATCGATGAAATCATTCGTATCATCCGCGCCTCGAAAACGCAGGCGGAAGCCAAGGCGGGTTTGATGGGCGTGGAATGCCCATCTGCGATGATGCGCCGCGCCTTGGGCGATATCGGTTTTGACGTCTTCGAGCAGGAACGCGGCGCGTCCGATGTGTATACGCTCACGGCTGTGCAGTCGGAAGCCATTCTCCGCATGACACTCGGCCAGCTTGTCAATTTGGAGCAGGAGCGGCTACAAGGCGAGCATTCCAAACTGCTGGCCGAGATCACCGAATATCTGCGTATTCTTTCCGATGAGCAGAACATTCTCGACATCATCAAGGAAGATCTGGAACTGATTCAGCAGAAGCACGGCGATCCGCGGCGCACGGAAATTAGTCACGAAGAGATTGGCAACATCGACCTGGAAGACCTCATCGACGAGGAAACGATGGTCGTTTCGATCAGCCATCGGGGCTATATCAAGCGTACGCCGGCCAGCACCTACCGCGCACAGCGCCGCGGCGGCAAGGGCCTGAAAGGCGCCAAGACCGACGACCAAGACCCGATCGAACATCTGTTCGCCGCCAGCACGCACGACTACCTGATGTTCTTCACCAACAAGGGGCAGGTGTATTGGCGGAAGGTTTACGACCTGCCGCAGTTGAGCAGGGAGAGCCGCGGCCGGGCGATTGTGAATTTGCTCAACCTGACCGACGGCGAAAAAATCGCCGACTGCCGCGCCGTGCGAAATTTTGATCTGCCCGACCATTACCTCATCATGGCCACGCGAAAAGGCCTGGTGAAGAAAACCGAACTGCGGGCTTATCGTCGGCCAATGAAACGCGGCATTATCGCGATCAAACTGCGGGAAGACGACGAAGTGGTTGATGTCGTGGTGGCTCAAAAAGGAGACGAACTGCTGTTGGCCTCGGCCCACGGCATGGCGATTCGTTTCCGACAAGACGACCTCCGCTCGCTCGGCCGAAATTCGAGCGGCGTGCGCGGCATCAAACTCGGAAAAGACGACGCCATGGTTGGCATGGTGGTCGTCGACCCAGACGCCACCCTGCTCACCATTTGCGAAAACGGCTACGGCAAAAGAACCTACTTCGGGCCCAACGCCGTCAGTGAAGAGGTTGATGCAGCGGCGGCGGATACCGCCGAAGGCGCCGATCAGGAAAACAATGTCGAAGGGGAAACTGTCGAAGAAGAACGGGGTTCGAGCAGTCGGTACCGCACGCAAGGCCGGGGCGGCAAGGGCGTGCGAGACATCAAAACCACCAAGCGCAACGGCCCGGTGGTGGGGATTTCCCGCGTCAACGACGACGACGAAGTGCTCATGATGACCGCTCGCGGAAAAATCCAACGCGTGGCCGTGAAAGAGATCAGCGTGATCGGCCGCAACACGCAGGGCGTGCGCATTATGAGCCTGGGCGAAGACGATACGCTGGCCGCCGCCGTTCGCGTTCCCCAAGACGAAAACGACGCCGAGAATGCTGAAACGAGCGATACGGCGCCGGGAAATGAAATCGCCGAAAACGATGAAACACCCAGCACTGAGAACGGAAACACCGATACTGGAGACACCGAGAACGGAAACGCTGAAGAGCAATAGGGTCTGCTGAGCAGACTGAAATGACCCGACCGAAAGCACTGTGTTTACAGGAAACATGTGTATAGAATTGGGATGGAAGGAGAACGGGCGACATGAAAACAAAAATCGGGTCACGGCTTTCAAAAAACATAGGCTTGTATGAAAAAGTGCAAGGTTGTTTACGCGTTGTTGAGGAGGTGTTTGGAGGTTTTGTTACCGCCAATGCGCAAATTGAACTCGGTAAGGACTCGCGAGGGCGTGACATCGTTCGCCTGATAATAAAAGACCATGGAAGAACCGTTCAGACTGGCTTTGCACCGGATGAATTTGATAACGTTGACCATTTTCGCAATCGATGCTATCAGTTTGTCGAGCAGGTTACTCGGCTTGAAATCGTAAACGACTGCCCCAACTGTGGCATGAAGTACGGCGCTAAACCCCTACCATTCAAGTGTGATGTTTGCGGATTCCAAACGGTTCAGGCATGTCCCCAATGTGGTGAAGAGGTTTCAATAGGCGACTATCTTGTCGAGGGGTCGACTTTGTGGAAATGCCCAAAATGCAAAAAGCGAGTAAGGGCTGAGTACACGGAGCCGATGTTTGATACACGCGGGTTCTTCAGTCAGCCGTTGGTTGAGTTGTCTGTCGCGGAGTCGCCAACTTCGGCAAACGCCAATTAGGTTGAGAATGGAATCTTCGGATCTTTCACCGCAAGACTTTTACCAACGACTTCGCGAAACGGCGGAGTCAAACATTGACTCTTTGGTTGACTTTTTCCTGTTTGAGGGAGTGCCGTACGGCCTTTCCGATTGGAGTGAGTATTGTCGTTTTCGAAAAGAACTCTCCGGGAGGCTGGAAGTAAATTCGAAATCCATAGTGATGGTTGGCAGTGGTCGTTTCGGGTTTAGCTTGTCGCCTAGGCAGAAACTTTGGAGAGCATTCGGCGACCGCTCTGATTTTGACATCGTCGTAGTGGATCACAGAGAGTTTGATTCTGCTTGGGACGAAATCCTGAAGTCAGATGACGAACCGAACTCCCCGTCAAACTTTCGCGAACTTAGACAACGATGGCGGAATTTGTACGATGGCTTCATAGATGTGAACGGCCTGCCAGATCATATCGCGTTTGTGAAACGTTGGAAAAGTGCGTTCACCGAAATCTCGGCGATGCGTTGGAAGGGACAAACGCGAACCACAAAGGGGTTTTTGTTTCGCGACTGGTTCCATGCCCAACGATTCTATCGAAAGTCGTTTCGCGCCATTCTCAAAGGTGTCGATGATCACAAACTTTCGAAACCTGAATAGAGGCGTCAACAAATCCAGATAGATTTCCCGCTGCCGCACATACACAAGCGCTCGCCCCAACGTGTGCCTGTGTTCGCGCGAGATTTTTCTTCGCGGTGGAATGCTCGCCCGCGAAATAAATCCTTGCTATAATAAACATCCCCCCAGGGCCGCCCGCCTGAACCTACCCGCGGCGGCGAGATGTAATTTCGTGAACTGTGTGCCTTTGTCTACACACCTACATTGAATGGGGAAATTCTCATGGCGAAGCGATTCATGGCCAAGCGGCTTTTGTCGGCGATCTGTTGTCTTTCTATCTTGGCGAGCAGTTTTGCGCCGGCATTCGGGCAATCGGAGTTGCGTAAGGCTCTGCAAAAGAAATATCGATTCAAATCGGTATCGTGCTACACCTGCCACGCCCATGTCGAAAAAGGAACCAAAGATCCTAAAACGCACCGCAACGACTTTGGCAAGGCGTTCGATGCGATTTTGGCTGACAAGGACCTCACCGGACGAATTAAATCGGTTAAGAGCTTGAGCCGTAGCGATCCTAAGAAGAAGGAAGTGGTGGCTGCGGTCGTGGCTGATTTTCTCACCGCTCTGGAGCAAGTCGAGAAAGAAAAATCGCCCGAAGGCGAAACGTACGGCGAATTGCTGAAGGACGGCACGTTAGACGGCGTCAAACTTAGGAAATAGCGGCGTTGCCGAGTGTTGTCGTCAAGGCGTAGGGCACCGTCCCGAAATACGTTCCCCGTTGTAGCTCGTAAAAGCCCGGCATTTTGAAAATGCCGGGCTTTTAGTTCGGGCGGAACGCATGCAAGCGGCAAGCCAGCGCAGCTTGCCCAATTAAGAGCCCGGCACGTCAAAAACCTCGGGGATTTTTCTGGCTAAAATGCGGAAAATAACGATCTAAACGGGCTGTTCGAGAAACAGCCTCAAGAATGACCCCCATTTGAATCGAAATTAAGATTCAGAAGGCTTGTTCCGTTTCTTCGTCTTGGCCTCTGTGGGTTTTGGGCGGGCTACGGAATTTGTCACCAAGGGGGGTGACCTGCCTTAGGCAATCTCTGCCTCAAGCTAATGCGCTGGTTGTCGACCCAACGACCAGGGCGTTTTTTGCGTTGCTCCCCCTGCTGAGTATTGCGCCGAAAGAATGTTATTTGGCTTGCGAGGATGCGCCTGAATAGAGGGTTGCTTTTGACCTTCTCTATTTTACGGGTTTTCACCATTCTCAACTGCCGAAAATGCCGATGTTATTGGCGTGGCCAGAATTCGGAAGGATCTGAACCTGGTCAAGCTGAACAGATTAACGTAAGGCCCCGACCCAGATGATGGAAAAAAATCGACTAGCGTACCGCAGAGAAGGAACGAAACGAGCGTCGATTTTTTACCAGTCATAGGGGCCATAGACGCCGCATCGGGAACCTGCCGTTCTGATGTGGTTCAGATTGATTCAACGAGAGTAACGGAGAACCTGCGATGAAGGTCTTCACAACTGGACAGGTCGCCAAGATCTGTAAAGTGGCCCCGCGCACGGTCAGTAAATGGTTTGATTCTGGCCGTCTGAAGGGTTACCGCATTCCCGGTTCACAAGACCGGCGAATTCCGCGAGAGTATCTTATAAAATTTCTCAAAGAGCATGGTATGCCCCTGGGCGACCTGGAAGATGAAGCGATGGCCAAAGTGCTGATCGTCGCTCAAGACCAAGTGCTCATTGAAAACTTGAAACGAGAGCTCCCACCCGAGAGGTCGTTTAAGGTGGCTGTGGCCGCCAGCGGCTTTGAGGCTGGAATTCAAGCCGAGAGCTTCCACCCGGACTGCATCATTTGCGATTTTTCGATTGGTAAAGTCGAAGCATTGCAGATTTGTCAGAACCTGCGAAAGAACGTTGATTTTTCGGAAACGATCCTGATTGCTCTTCTGCCCGACGACGGCAGCCCGATGAGCTTTGATCGCTCCACGATCAACGAAACCTTTAAGAAGCCGTTCGACGCCAGCTTGCTGGCCGAGCGACTACGAACCTTGATCGGCTCGAAAAAAGAGCTGGTGTAGAATAGAGAGCGCCTGCGGGCGTTCTGCTTTTCGCCGAAATGAGTTTCATCCGTTACGGCTAGACCCCCGTAGCGGCTTATTTTACCTCACGCGGTCGGGACGACGGCTTCGCATTCAAACTATCATGCGAAAACACGCGTTCCCTCCGCACGGATTATCGCGTCGCAGGGTGTATCTCACCGTGCGGCGAACAAGATATTTTGCTTTTGGGCGGCCGAATGATTCGGCCTGAGAGTCGCCGGGGTCCCGGCCCCGGCGTCCTCCCAAGGCAATTCTTCTCGTCAATTCTGGCGAATTTCGGTTAACCTCTGCTTGAGGTTGCGGTTCACCCCCGTGAGAGTCGTCGCGTGGACGGAATAGCAGCAGCGTTCTTCCGGCGCCACCCCGCTCGACGACTGCAAAACCCTTCGTAGAATAAGGTTTTGCTCAATCCCGAATTTTTCACGCGTCATGAACAAACTCACGCATTTCGACGAAACCGGCGCGGCGCGCATGGTCGACGTCAGCCACAAAGAGCCCACACAGCGGCTGGCCCGCGCCGGCGGCGAAGTTTCGATGCGCCCCGAAACATTGCAGATGATTCGCCAGCAAACCGCCGCCAAGGGAGATGTCCTTCAGGTGGCTCGGCTGGCGGGCGTGATGGGCGCCAAAAAAACCGCCGACCTAATTCCTCTGTGTCATCCGTTGGGCCTCGATTCCGTCGAAATTGCCTTTGACTTCGCTGACGACCGCACTTTACGGATCGAAGCCTGCGTCGGCGTGTTTGCCAGAACGGGCGTCGAAATGGAAGCGCTCGCGGCGGTCAGCGTCGCGGCGCTCACGATTTACGACATGTGCAAAGCCGTTGACCGGGAAATGACGATCAGCAACATCAAACTATTGGAAAAATCGGGCGGGCGCAGCGGACACTTCCTCCGCGATTCCTCGGCAACCTAACAACACCGCCAGCCACTTATTCAGGACCGATCAACGTGACCCCGTCGACATTGAACTTCGCCGCGCTGCCCGAATCGTTACGCCTTCTTTACGCGCCCGTCTTGGAAGACCTGGGCGAAGTGGAGCGAATTCTGGCGGCGGAAATGGTCAGCCGAGATCCTTTCGTCGATGAGCTCGTGAAATACGGATTTAAGCTCGGCGGTAAACGTCTGCGGCCCGCTCTGCTTTTACTCTCGGCAAAAGCGTGTGGAAAAATCACGCCGGAACATCGCACGCTATCGGCCGTGGTGGAAATGATTCATACCGCTACGTTGGTGCATGACGACGTGCTCGATGAAGCCGACGTGCGCCGCCACTTGGCAACGGTCAACAGCCGTTGGGGCAATGAGGCCAGCGTCTTGCTGGGCGACTTCCTCTTCACACACGCCTTTTATTTAGCCAGCACGCTGGAAACGACATTCGCCTGCCGTGTGATTGGCCGCGCGACCAACATCGTCTGCGAAGGCGAAATCCGCCAGATGGGCAGTTGCGGCGTCTTCTCGCTCGCCGAGGAAGCCTACTTGGAAATCATTGAAGCCAAGACCGCCGAACTCTGTGCCTGCTGCTGCGAACTGGGCGCCCACTACGCCGGAGTCGACCAACAACTCGTGGCCCGCCTAGCCCGCTATGGCCGTTACCTCGGCGTGGCCTTTCAAATTGCCGATGACTTGCTCGACGTGGTGGGCGAGGAAAAGGTCGCCGGCAAAAGTCTGGGAACCGACCTGGAAAAACAAAAACCGACCCTGCCGCTCATTCGCACGCTGCAATGTGCGAATCTGAAAGAACGCCAGCAACTCGAAGCCATTCTCAACGAAGACAGTTCGCCGCAAAATGGGTCTGCCAGCCGGGCGAGGCAACTGGCGCTCTGGTATGACCGTTTCGACGCCATCAGTTATTCCCGGGAAAAAGCGCAATCATACGCAGACCGGGCCATGGAGGAAATTTCGCCGCTTCCCGAAAGCGACGCCAAGCAGGTCTTGCAGCAAATAGCACAGTTTGTTGTCGCCCGTTCGGCCTGAGGTTTCGTGCTGCTGGAATGCGGGTGTTTCTTGGCGGCGAAGGCCGAGCAAAAGAAGATCGCCCGTCGCGTCTGGTAGAAATTCATAAAATTAACTGCCGCCCATCTTCCTGACCGCCGCCACCGCTTTTTGAAAATGCAGGGCTTTTAATTTGGTATGTAAATTCAAAACCCGTGACCGGTTTCTCATCTTTGAATTGCATCGATTCGCGCTGCCCGTCGCTCCAGCGGTTCGGCGTCTTGTTGGCGGTTCAGGGCTCGATACAGTTCCGCCAACGGGTTCAGAATTTTGACCACGCTGGCATGCTCGGGGCCTTTTTCCTTTTCCAAAATGGCCAGAGCCCGTTTGTAGAGCGGTTCGGCTTGGTCGTAAAGCT
The DNA here is from genome assembly GCA_003233175.1 of Planctomycetaceae bacterium. GTDB lineage: Bacteria > Planctomycetota > Planctomycetia > Pirellulales > Pirellulaceae > SZUA-33. Next base: position 25,172 of record QIKY01000286.1, read on the forward strand.
GCTGTTTTTGGTAAAGATCAGCCAGATGGAATAAAGCCTTGGCCACATCCATGATGTCGGTTTGGGGCTGCTTTTCCATGATTGCCAGCACACGTTTGAGGTGCGCCACGGCTTCGCCGAAACGGCCTTGTCTTTCATGGATCATGGCTAGATTTAATTCGCAGGCGAACACCAGCCCGCTGTCTGCTCCTCGCTCCTTTTTCATGATTACCAGCACGCGTTTGTAGAGCAGCTCGGCTTTGTCGAGATGGCCTTGTTTTTCGTAAAGCTTCGCAAGGCTGAGTGCGTACATGCCGACCACGAAATCGTCCTCGCCTTGCTCTTTTTCCGCAGCCGCCAGTATGCGTTCGTGGAGCGCCGCGGCTTTATCGAGATGGCCTTGTTTTTCGTAAAGCTCGGCTAGATTGATCAAAGTCGCGACCAGCGCGAAAGCGTCTGCTCCCAGTTCTTTCTCCATGGTTGTCAGTGCGCGCTCGTAGAGCGGCTCGGCTTTGTCGGCATGGCCTTGTTTTTCGTAGATCTCGGCCAAGTCGTTGAAGATCATGCCATTAACAAAATCGGTCGGCTCCGTCACTTTTTCCAACATCGCCAGTATGCGTTTGAGGAGCCGTTCCGCTTTGTCGAAATGGCCTTGTTTTTTGTAGAGTATGGCCAATTTGTACCGACTGAAAGCCACTTTGAGGTGTTCCGGCCCCAGTGTTTTCTCCTGGATTGCCAGCGCGCGTTTGTAGAGTGGTTCGGCTTCCGCGTATTTCTTCTGTTCATGGTAGTTCATCGCCAGCCAAAGCAGACCACGACCCACATCGAGATGCTCCGGCCCGAGCGCCTTCTCCTGAATTGCCAGTGCGCGTTTGAAGAGCAGCTCGGCTTCGGCGTACTTCCCTTGTTCAAGGTAACTTTTTGCCAACAAACCTATCATTTGGACCGCCGTGGGATGGTCTAACCCGATCGTTTTCTCGGTGATCGCCAACGAGCGTTTGAAGAACGGCTCCGCCTTGGCGTACTTCTCTTGTGCAAAGTAAAGCAAGGCTAAATAATTGACACTCAGAGCCACTTTGAGGTGGTCCGACCCCAGTGTTTTCTCCTGGATTGCCAGTGCGCGTTTGTAGAGTGATTCGGCCTGGGCGTACTTTTTCTGTTCCACGTAAGCGTCGGCCCATTTGTTCAGGCTCTTGACGACATCGGGGTGGTTGGGTCCTCGCGTTTTCTCGACAATCGCCAGTGCGCGTTTGTAGAGTGGTTCGGCTTGGTCGAACTGGCCTTGTTTTTTGTAAATCTCGGCTAGGTCGGTTAGGCCTTGGGTGAAAGCGGAGTTGTCTGGCCCTAACTCCCTTTCCACAATCTCCAAAAAGCGTTTGTAAAGGGGCGCCGCCTCTTGGAACCATTCCTGGGACGCGTAAATTTTGGCCAGTTCAAGCAACGGGGCGATCAAAGCAACATTGCTCGCTCCTAGCCGCTCTTCCATGATTGCTAGTGCGCGTTTGTAGAACGACTCGGCCTCCGCGAAACGCTCTTGGGCTTTGTAAATTCCGGCCAGATGGAGCAACGGGCTGGTCGTGGTGACATCATCTACTCCCGATTCCCTTTCCATGATCGCCAGCGCGCGTTCGAAGAGCGGTTCCGCTTCGTCGTACTTCTTTTGTTCATAGTAGTTTGACGCCAGCCAAATCAGAGTTGTGGCCACGCGGGAGTGGTCCCGCCCGAGCGACTTCTCTCGGATTATCAGTGAACGTTTGAAAAGCGGTTCCGCTTCGACGTACTTCTTTTGTTCCTGGTAGTTCGACGCTAGCCAAAACAGGCTGCTGGCCATATCAAGATGGTCCGGCCCTCGCGTTTTCTCGACGACCGCGAGCGCGCGTTTGAAGACCGGCTCCGCCTCGGCGTATCGACCTTGGGCGTAATAAAGCCGGGCCAGACCACTCAAGCTATGAGCCACGGCGAGGTGGTTTCCCCCAAACTCCTTTTCATGGATTTCCAAAAAGTGTTTTAGGAGCGATTCGGCGTCGACGAACTTGCCTTGTTTTTTATAATTCTCAGATAACTTTTCGATGCTTGCGAGCGTGTGGGCGTGGCCCGTTTTGAGCGTTTCGTCACGAAGCGCCAAGGCGCGTTTGTAGAGCGGTTCGGCGCGAGCCAGCATTTTTTGGGTTTCGTAAAGATCCGCCAATTTGGTCAGGCTAATAGCTACATCGGGATGCGCCGGCCCGAGCGTCTTTTCCCGCATCGCCAATGAACGTTCGACATACCGTTCGGCCTCGACGTACTTCTCTTGCGCTTTGTAGTTCGCGGCCAGCCAATCCAGAATCCTGGCTACGTGGAAGTGATCGGGCCAGCGTGCTTTCTCCTCAATTACCAACGCACGTTTGAAGAGCGGCTCGGCCTCGGCGTACTTCCCTTGCGCTTTGTAGTTCGCGGCCAGCCAAGCCAAGCTTTTGGCCACCGTGAGAGCGTCTGGCCTGGCCGTTTTCTCAACAATCCCCAACGCTCGTTTGAAGAGCGGCTCGGCCTCGGCGTACTTCCCTTGCGATTGGTAGTTTGCCGCCAACCCGACCAAGGCTTTGGCAACGTCGGCGTGGTCGGGCCCTAACACCTGCTCTTCGATTGCAAGTGCGCGTTTCAGGAGCGGCTCGGCCTTGTCGTACCGGCGTTGTGCTTTGTAGTTTGCGGCCAGCCAATCCAAGTTCCTGGCCACCGTGATGCGGTCTGGCCTTGCCGTTTTCTCAACAATTGCGAGCGAACGTATGAAGAGCGGCTCAGCCTCGGCGTACTTCTTTTGTGCTTGGTAAGACATGGCCAAGCTATTCAAACTCAGAGCGATGGCAAGATCGTCGGGGCCGCCGTTTTTCTCGGCTATTTCCAGAGATTTTTTTGCGGCGACCACGGCCTGATCGTATTCACGCGCTTGATAATGGGCCTGCGACTCACGAACCTGCTCGCTCCATTCAGCGTTTGGTTTACCCACTTCCTTTGGAAACGCTAGCTGCGTGGTCGACAAAAAGAGCAACAACGCGGCGATGATCGTGAATCGATGTTTCATGGGTTCGCGCGTCCTTTGGTTCGACCAAGAAAGCGAAAGCGGGGCCGTCCGAGCACTTTTTTCCGGCGGCCCGCCACAATCAAGTTGCGGCAGACCTACCGCAGTGTGGCATGGCCGTACCCAGAATAGCGGCAATGCAGTAGAAAGGTAAGAGCAGTTATCGGGGTTCCGCCGACGCGCGGGCGCGTTCGGCCTCGGGAACCTGTCCAATAACCATTCCCAGCTGTGCGAAGTATATCTGGAATGTGGACGCCTCATGCTCCCTCGGTTCGGGCTCCGCAGAACGATCATCCCCTTTTCACGCACATATTCTGGCGAAGAGCCATCGTGAAGAACATCGCCTGTCGCTGAAGCTCCTCCTGGTTTTGCTTGCTCACGGCGTGAAAATAGATGAAAATAATGTCGCGGCGGGAGTGCTATGCCGGCATGGGAAACGGAGCGTGAAAAAATGAAGGATATCCACCGTTGCGCCGGCCCTGTCAACCGCCGTAACTTCCTGCAAGTTGGGGCGTTGGCTCTGGGCGGATGCTCCCTGGCCTCTTTGTTGGAGCAGCGCGCCGCGGCCGGCGGGGCCGGGACCGATACGTCGGTTATCATGTTGTACCAACATGGCGGCGCTTCGCAGCTCGAAACCTACGACCTCAAACCCGCAGCGCCCACGGCGTATCGGAGCGTCTTTTCGCCGATTGCAACCAACGTTCCCGGCATGAATATTTGCGAGCACTTTCCCTTGCAAGCCAAGTTGGCCGACAAGTTTTCCCTGGTTCGTTCGCTGCACCACGATGTCGGCATTCATAGCGATGGCGGTATTATTGTGTTGACCGGCAAGCGGCCGAAAAAACTCGACCCCACTTCGCAGTCAAAAAGCGAGCATCCTGACTTTGGCTCCGTGGCCAGCAAATTGCGCGGCATGCGGCGGGCCATGCCGCCGTACATCGCGATTCCCCAAAAACCGTACATGACGCGGCCGACGTATCTTGGTTTGCACCACAATGCTTTCGAGACGGGCGACCCTTCGTCGTCGAGCTACGCGCCGCCGCAACTGAAGCTGGCCGCTGGTCGTGATGAAACCTTCCTCGACGACCGCCGCCGGCTGTTGCGCGAGTTCGATCGGTTGCGGCTCGATCTCGATACCGGCGGCGTTTTGGAGAGCGTCGGCAAATACCAGCAACTCGCTTTTCAAATGCTCACCAGCCCAACGGTCGCCAAGGCGTTCGATATCAGCAAGGAAGACGCCCAACTGCGAGATCAATACGGCCGCAATCTCTGGGGGCAAGGTTGCTTGCTGGCGCGGCGGCTGGCGGAATCGGGCGCGGCGGTGGTCAATTTGTATTTCAACACGCCAAAAACCGGCCAGGAATTCACCAACTGGGACGACCACATCGGCAACTCCGGCCGCCCCGGCCATTTCGCCAAGTACATGCGCGTTCGCCTGCCCTACATGGACCAGGCCCTCGCGACGCTCATCGAAGATATTCACCAGCGCGGCCTGGACCGCAAAATTTTGGTCGTGGTGGTGGGCGAATTCGGCCGTACGCCGCGATTGAGCCAAAACAATAGCGGCGCCGGGCGAAACCATTGGCCGCAGGCGTACACCGCGTTGCTCTCGGGCGGCGGCTTGAAAATGGGGCAAGTCATTGGCGCCACCAACAGCAAGGCGGAGTATCCGACCGAGCGTCCTTACACGCCGCAAGATTTGTTAGCCACGGTTTATCGGCACTTGGGTATTAACCCCGCGGCAACCTTCAACGACTACGCCGGCCGTCCGAACGCCATCCTGCCCAGCGGTCGACCGATTCCCGAATTGCTGTGAGGCTGCTTCCCCAGAGGATGGGGGATGTACATTTGCTCCGTCCTTGCCAGGCGCCCGGCAGCGGCTAGATTGAATGCACATGTCCGACGGCGAGGAGCCTCGCCGGCCTTGCATTTATAGTCGCTCGGAAGGATTGCAAGTCAGTCTGACGATTGCCAGGCCAGAGGATTGACCATCGCCGCCGGACATGTCTTTCAACCTCTATTGGCCTTTCAATTTCTATTGCTCGGCCGCTTTCGCTTGGCCATCGATCGCCACGAAAAGCATGCGCAACTGGTGCAGCACATCGGCCAGCATGGTCGATTCCTCCGGCGTTAAATTGCCCTTGGTTTTTTCCTCCAAGAGAGCCAGGGTGTCGATCATATGCTTGGCGAAATCGAGGTTGACCACCACTTCTTCCTGCTCGGGGTCGACCATTTGGCCCAACGCCGCCACGGCTTGCGTGGCTAATGTCGAGACCAGCGTGGCGAAGGAAGCCGGCGGCCAAGCTGGCTCGGGCGCGTTTTTGTTCTCTTGGGTTTCTTGAGTTTCTTGAGCTTGTTGACGCAAGGCTTCCTTTTCGGCCGCGACTTGTTCTTTCCAATTGCTATCGACGATGATCTTTGGCTGCTCTTCGTTTTGTGATTGCTCTTCGTTTCCAGACATGCTCGGCTCCCATGCTTATGGCCATAAAGAAAGAATATACCGCTCTGGGTTGAAAACGTCGTTTTTTCGTTTAACGGCAAGCCGAAGGCGACTGCGTTTTTCTGTCTTGCACGAACGGATTAGGAATAGTCCTGAAATAAGTTACCGGTTGTCGTTCAGAAAATCCCGGCATTAAATCCAGAACTGTTCCTTAGCACAAAACGCAGGCGCCTTCGGCTTGCCGTTAAACGAGTCATTAGCTGTCATGCCAAGAACACCGCAATTAATGAGAATCAACACCCTGCGCCGGTTTGCTTTGCGTTTCAGGGCCAGGCGTTTCAGGGCCAGGCGTTTCAGGGCCAGGCGTTTCAGGGCCAGGCGCTCGCTCCGCGCGAACCGACCTTTGTTCGATCGCGGCTTTGAGAAAACCCACGAACAGCGGCTGCGCGGCTGTCGGTTTCGATTTGAATTCAGGATGAAACTGAACCGCCAGCGACCAAGGGTGCCCCGCCGTTTCGGCGATTTCCACCAGTTTCCCATCGGGGCTCAAGCCGCTGAACTTCATACCATGCTTCTCAAACTGCTGGCGATACAAATTGTTGAATTCATACCGGTGGCGATGCCGCTCCGAAATCGAGGCAGCGCCGTAACAGTCTCGCGCCAGACTTCCCTCGGCCAGTTCGGCCTGATGGGCGCCCAGCCGCATGGTGCCGCCTTTATCGACGATGTTTTTTTGTTTGTCGAGTAGACAAATAACCGGGTGCTCGGTGTCTTTGGAAAACTCGGTTGAATTGGCGTCCGCCAGCCCCACGACATTACGCGCGAACTCGATCACGGCGCATTGCATTCCCAGGCAAATCCCGAAAAAGGGAATGCCTCGCTCGCGAGCGAAGCGAATCGCCTCGACCTTTCCCTCAATGCCGCGTTCGCCGAAACCGCCGGGAACCAGGAGGCCGTCGTAACCGGCGAGCAGTCGTTCGGGGCCTTCTTGTTCAATCGATTCGCTTTGAATGCGGCCGATGCGAACTTGCGTTTGATGCTCGATGGCGGCGTGATCGATCGCCTCGTAGATCGACTTGTAGGCGTCTTTGTGTTGGGCGTATTTGCCCACCACCGCAATACTGATTTCATGCTTGGGGTTTCGCAACCTGCGGAGCAACTCCTGCCACTTGGTGAGATCCAACGTTTTCGCGGAGAGGCTGAGTTTGTCGACAATCAGCTGATCGAGCTTGTTTTCCACCAAGCTCAGCGGCACTTCGTAGATGGAAAAGTCTTTGTCTTTTTCCTCGATCACGGAATCGAGCGAGATATTACAAAACAGCCCGATCTTTTCCCGCTCCTCGCGACTGATCGACCGCTCCGTGCGGCAGACGAGAATATCGGGCTGGATGCCGATCTGCCGCATTTGGCCCACCGAATGCTGCGTTGGCTTGGTTTTGAGTTCGCCGGCGGCCTTCAAATACGGCACCAACGTGAGGTGAATGTACAGGCAGTTTTCCTTGCCGATGTCGAGCGAAAATTGCCGTATCGCCTCCAAAAACGGCTGGCTTTCGATATCGCCGACCGTGCCGCCGATTTCCGTAATCACGACATCCGGCCGGTTGCCTTCGGCGTCGGCGTCGGCCAGTTTCCTGATCACCGATTTTATCTCGTTCGTGATATGCGGAATCACCTGGACCGTCTTGCCCAGAAATTCTCCCCGCCGCTCCTTTTCGATCACCGAGAGGTATATCTGGCCGGTGGTGTAGTTGGAGTCTCGCGAGAGCGGGCCGTTGGTGAATCGTTCATAATGCCCAAGATCGAGGTCTGTTTCGCTGCCGTCGTCCAGCACATAAACCTCGCCATGCTGGAACGGACTCATCGTGCCGGGGTCGACGTTAATGTAAGGGTCGAGCTTCTGCATTTTGACCGTCAGCCCGCGTTGTTCGAGCAACATGCCGATCGAGGCGCTGGTGAGCCCTTTTCCGAGGGAACTTACAACGCCGCCGGTGACAAAAATGTGCTTGGTAATCTGCTTGGTCATGGGTGTTTCCGCGGGAAATAACGCAAACGGAGAAATTTCGGCAGGGCCGCTCTTGTCGCGACATCAAGAACATTTGGCCGCAGGGGCGCCTGATGCAACGATTCATCGCAAACGAAGCGTTAAGCCCGCCGCGATGCATGATAGCGGTTTCGATGTCGGCTGACAAAGGCCCGATAGTCGGCGGCGGTGTCGATGCCGCACGTCGGTTCATCGACCACGCCGACGCGAATCTCGCAGCCCGCCGCCAGAGCACGAAGTTGCTCCAGTCGCTCCACCTGTTCGAGTGGTGAAGGCGGTAATTCCGGCAGCCTCAGCAAAAATTCCCGCCGGTAGGCATACAGGCCGACATGCTGGTAAAAAATCGGTGGCTGTTGCTGGAGAAGATCGTCGCTCCATTGGCGAGGATGCGGAATAACGCTGCGGCTGAAGTAAAGGGCGCGGCCTTCGTTGTTCATCACGACTTTGACGCAGGCCGGGTCCTCCAACTGGCGGCGGCTGCGAATGGGCGTGGCCAGCGTGGAAATGGAAGCACTCGGATGCTGTTGCAGCAGACGAATGGCTTGGTCGATCGCGGCGCCCGAAATTTCCGGTTCGTCGCCCTGCACGTTGACCCAAATATCGGCGTCGGGGCGGGTTTGCGCGATTTCCGCCACGCGGTCGGTTCCGCTGGCGGCTGCCGGATCGGTGATCAACGCTTGGCCGCCAAAGCGTTTCACTTCCGCCACGATTTCGAGATGATCGGCCGCCACGCACACGTTTTCGGGCAGCCTCGCTTGCGAGGCCGCTTCGTACGTGTGTTGCAGCAGCGATTGGCCGGTTTCACGCAGCAACAACTTGCGCGGGAGGCGCGTCGACTCCAAACGCGCCGGAATCACGATCCGGCTGCGGGGGCTGGCCTCCTGCTCTTGGTTGGTGCGGTCCATTCCGATCGGCCCTCCTTGCCGGCGAGACTCCTTGCCGGCGAGACGCTACCGAACGCGTTTTATCCTGAAACGCCCCTTTTTTTGGGCGTCAGGGGAGCGGCCACTCGCGGCGGCCCTATTTCTAGCCAAAACGCCGTTCCACGATAAGAGCAATTGCAAGAAGACGCGTATGAGCGCATGAAAAAACGCCGCCACCCATAATAGGCGGCGGCGTTTCGTTTTTCCTCAAACAATGGAAAATCTTGGCATTTTCAAAATGCCCGGCTTTTGGTCCTGAAACCCTAGTTGCCGTTATTGTTCGCGGGAGTCGGAGATTGGACGCTAAACGATTGCAGCGTGCCGGTGCCTGAGAAGGTCGGCAGCGAGTCGATGCGCACATAGCGCCGATCGGCTGAAATGACCGCCAACGCGGTCAAACGCGGCCCCTCGAAAAGCCGACCAAGTTGCGGCCGGAAGCCAACCGCGCCGCGGCGCCCCAAACCGAATCGCCCAGCAACCAAACCACGGCGACGGGCCAGCTCAAAGTCGCGAGCGGAAATCGAACCGTCCACACGTGAAAGCGCGCGAGCCACTTGCGCCCGGCCATGCACTCCGTTGGCCAGATTCAATTGCTGCGCGAGAATCGCGTTATTCAGCGCGATGTGTTGCACCACCACGTTGGCCAGTTGCTGTTCTTTCAGAGGCTCCCGACGACGCCCATCCTCCAAGGCGAAGAGGACCAAGGCGTCTTTTTCTCCCAGGGGAATTTGCTTGTGGATGCGTGTCTCTTGAGGCGTGCCAGAGTGGGTGACGATGTCGACGGTCACTTTTCCGGCAGTCGGCATTCCCCAAATACGCCGCAGCAGCAAACGATAATCGCCACTGAAGCCTTGGGGGCAGACATACGACTCGGAGAAGCCCGACTTTTTCGCACGACTGGAGAAGGCGTCGCCCAGCATGACGCCGCCGGCCGGCGTGCGGGGGTTGCTCAACGAGCAAATCGTTCCGCTGGGCTCTTCAATGAGCAGATCGATGTCGGCATCGCCCGACCAACTTACCTTCACCGTGCAATCCCGGCCGAGCGCGCTGCGTAATTCGGTTTCGAACGCTTGGGCTTCTTCCCGAGCGCCCGCCTTGTGCAGTTGTGTCATGACGTCTCGCGCCACTCCCCTGGCTTTCATTTCAATGGCCTGCTGCTCTGGCGGCCAAGCCTGCTTGAGCACTCCGGCGCAAGCCCACTGCAGCGCTTCAAGATCGTCCAACCGCTGGGCCGCCGCCATTCCCTGGATATACGGTTCAGGCCGATAAGGCTGCGCCGCCGCGATTTCTCGATATAACGACAACGCGCGCCGGTCCAAGCCCATTCGGCTCATGTAATTTGCCGCGTAGAGCGTGAATTCCACATTTTGGCTGAAATCGACCGCCGACATCATCGCCCGCTCGATTTCCGATTCCTCGGCCCCGGAAGCCTGCAGCGAAAGCGCCAACGCCTCGTACATCCAGGGTTGGGCGCGGCCCTGCCGCAGGGCGGCTAAAATTAAGGCCGAAATATCTTCCCACTGGGATTTTCGTCGCAAAACCCGCACCGTTTCCCGGACCACCGCCAACGACGGTTGATGTTCGGCGAAATAATCGTTCCAGGCACGCTGGGGCGACATTTGACCATTATTCAGTTGACCATAATTCAATCGGATTGGCTGTACGCGAGTTGTTCCGCGGCCCGTTGCTTTTTTGACAACGGTTTTTTTAACAACGGCTTTTTTGACAGGCGTTCGCGTAACGAGCGTCGCCGTTTTGCTGGACTTTTTCACGCCCAGCGAGAGATCGTCTTCCACGTCAAACTGACCGCCGCCGCCGCCGAAACCACCGCCGCCACCACCAAAACCGCC
>QIKY01000285.1 GCA_003233175.1 Planctomycetaceae bacterium
CGGCAATGATTGAACTTGAGAACGTACACAAAGTGTATGCGACGAAAAACGGCGAGGTCCGGGCGTTGGACGGCGTCTCGTTGCGCGTGGGAACGGGTGAGTTTGTCGCGGTGCGCGGTCCTAGCGGCTGCGGCAAATCAACGCTACTGGCCCTGATTGGCGGTTTGGCCCGGCCAACGTCCGGCAAGGTGGTGGTCGATGGGTTGAATGTGGCCACGATGTCGGCCGCCGAGCGCGCGGCCTTCCGGGCGGAGAATGTCGGTTTTGTCTTCCAACTTTTCCACCTCTTACCCTACCTCAATGTTCTCAAGAACGTGATGTTGGCGGCGTCGCCCGAGAATCGTTTGCACGCGCAAGATCGGGCCTTGGAGCTATTAAGCCGGTTCGGTCTGCAAGACCGCCTGCACCATCGCCCGGCGCAGTTAAGCGCGGGTGAGCGGCAACGCGTGGCGATGGCGCGTGCTCTGCTCAATGCGCCTGCGTTGTTGTTGGCCGATGAGCCCACCGGAAACCTCGACCCTGAAAACGCCGAGAATGTCTTACAGATTCTGGCCGATTTCCAAACCGGAGGCGGCACGATCGTTCTCGTCACGCACGACCAACGCGCTGCGGCCAAGGCGCAACGCACCATTCAACTCCGGGCCGGTCGGCTGGATGACGCGGCGCAACGTGAAGTGGAAGTCGGCTCGTAAAAACGCACACTCCAGCGGATGCCGTTTACGCGCCAAGCCGCACCCAACGCGTGTGCGTGACGCCGCCGGTGGTACACCAAAAGCAGGTTAGAATAGCGCCGTCTTGCAGTTGCAGGCCCTGGGGTTTGCCGAAGCCGATCAAAACGTGTTCGGCCAGAAAGCTGTCGTTCACCGGATCGCCCAAGGCGGCTTCGGCGCCGGCGTCGAACACCACCGCTTCGTGCTCCAAATCGAAGGTGGTTAAATCTTCCGAAATAGCCACTCGCACGCCCTGTGGTTCGTGGCGGTAGTTGTAGATCGCGGCCATGCGACCATCAGCCAAGGCGATGGGGCAACAAACCTGGCCGCGAATGTTGGTTGGAACGGGCGTGCTCCAGGTGCGGCCTTCGTCGGCGGAAACCACCCAATGCACGGGTAAATCTTGCTTGCCGCCGTAGAGGTGCGTCCAGAGCATGGCGTAGAGGCGGCCATCGGGCAGCCGCGTATGCAGTAAATCCCACCAGTGGAGGCGGCCGGTGGGGTCGTCGGCGATGAGGGTCAACTCGCCCCAGGTTTGGCCTTGATCGGTGGAAATGACGGCGGCGGCTTTTTGGTCGGGCGGCAATTCGCAGCCTTCCGGCTTCCAGGTTTCAAACGGATACCACCAGCGGTCGGGCGAGAATTGCACCAGCGCGCCGGTGCCGTTGCTGGTGTATCGCGCCGGTGGCAAGTCGACCGGAACGACCTCCGGCGCCGACCACGTTTGGCCGCCATCGTGCGACCAAAACAGCAGCATTTCCGGCCGGTGCAATGCTTCGGAAACCGGGTCGAACAGGGCGCTTTCGCTCGCTTCGAAACGCGTGGCGGTCAACACCAAGCGGCCGTCGGGCGTTTCGGTAATATGCGGCCCCCGATACGCCCAACCGTCTGCTTCGGCGCTATGATGAATGGGCCCCTGGTTTTGCCAAGTTTTTCCGCCATCGGCGGTGCGGAGCACTTCGATAACATTATCGGGTGAGCCCAAACCCGCGCCGGCATGCTGGCAGCCGATCAATGAGCCGTCGCGCAGTTGGCTGATTGTCGGCATGAACGCGCCGCAATGCTCCGCACGGGAGAGCACGCCTTGGTCGAGGATTTGCAACATCGGTATTCCTGATTTTCACGGCAATGCAAGTTCATGAAAACTTGTTTTTTCAGCAAGTTTTTTTTCGGCGTAAATCGTGCTTGATGGTTTCATTGGCTAACTTTACAACCACGACTAGCACCGATTCTACGGAGTTTGATCGTCGAGCGTTGGGTTCAATCCATGAAGTTTTGGCTCACTCTTCTCTGCGGCCCTTTGCGACTCCGCGAACTCTGCGTTTCCCTTTCCTCGTTGATTCCAGAGAGCCGTTGCCAGCCAAGAGATTTCCGTTCAACGCAGAGACCGCAAAGACGCAGAGGGCCGCAAAGTCGAACCGTTGTAATAGCCCGTTCACAACTTGTATTCTTTCTTACTTCCGGACATTTTCTCCGTGGTCTCTGTGAACTCTGTGGCAAAAGCGTTTTTTTGGTCGCGGCCAACGGCCGCGCTGCGTGTCTTGTATTCGTGGCATGGCTCACGTACGATCGCACTCGGCTGGCCTTCCAGACAGAATAACGCCGCCTCTCCTGATCGCAATACCCTCGCCGCCGCACCGACTCACATCGACGAATCAGACTGCTCCTCTTATGGTTGAGAAAAAATCTGGAATCGCGCGTTACGACAACGTCAATGAGCAATATCTTGAGCGGCGAAAACTTCGCAAAAGCGCCGGTTGGATTTTGCTCTGGGCGTTGGGCGTTGGGGCGGTCATCTCGGGCGACTTCGGCGGCTGGAACTTCGGCCTGGCGCAAGGCGGCTTCGGCGGCTTGGCGCTGGCCACGCTGTTGATGGCCGTGATGTACGTCTGCATGGTGTTCACGATTGCCGAACTTTCAGCCGCCTTGCCGCATGCCGGCGGCTTTTTTTCCTTCACCAGAAACGCCTTTGGACCCACCGGCGGTTTCATTTGCGGACTGACCGACGCCATCGAATATGTGATTACGCCGGCCGTAATCGTGACGTTTATCGCGGGCTACATGGAAGTGCTGATTCCCGTTGTGCCGCCCTATGTTTGGTGGGTGTTGTTTTACGCGGTGTTCGTGGGCATCAACCTTTCCGGCGCTGAGCTAACCTTGAAAGTCGGGCTGGTCGTGACACTGGTCGCGATGAGCGTGTTGGTGTTTTTTTTCGTTAGCGCGTTGGCTTTTCAAAAGTTTGATCCTCAGTTGCTGACGAATATTGAACCCGATGCCGGCGCGTCGCGCTGGTTGCCTCATGGATGGGGCGGCGTGTTCGCGGCGTTGCCGTTCGCCATTTGGTTTTTCCTCGCGATTGAACAGTTGCCGCTGGCCGCCGAAGAGGCGCACGATGTGATCAACGATATGCCCAAGGCGCTGTTGTGGGGCATCGCCACGTTGCTGGTGCTTTCGCTCTTTACGTTGGTTTTGAATAGCGGCGTGGGCGGCGGCGCTGCCGCGATTGCCGCTTCAGAGGCGCCGCTGGCCGATGGTTTTCAAGCCGTATTGGGCGTCGGCGCGGCCAGCAAGCTGCTCACGCTGGCTGCCATGACCGGCCTGATCGCCAGTTTTCACACGATTATTTACGCCTACGGACGCGTGCTCTTCGCGCTTTCGCGGTCGGGTTATATTCCGCGTTGGATTTCACTCACCGGGCGTCGCCACACGCCGTACGCGGCGCTGCTGTTGGGGGCCGTTGTTGGTTTGGCTTGCGCGATCGCGATTCAAGCCGCCGGTAAAAAAGTTCCCGTTGGCGCTACGTTGTTGAACATGGCGGTTTTCGGCGCCGTGCTCTCGTATATGATGGTCATGCTGAGCTATATCAAATTGCGTATTTCGCGGCCGGAGCTCGCGCGGCCTTACCGCAGTCCTTTGGGAATACCGGGCGCGGTGGTCGGGGCGTTGCTCTCGCTATTGGCGATGGCGGCCACTTTCATGGACGACACGTTTCGCCCCGCCATCTATTGCGTGGTGGTGTTCGTGGTGCTCGGGGTGATCTATTTCCTGGCCTACAGTCGGCATCATCTGGTGGCGCAGGCGCCGGAAGAAGAAGACGCCTTGATCGCCGACGCGGAAAATGAACTGGCACACAAATAGCGGAGAACCCCACGTGGCGAATCAGACCGGAATGCTGACCTGCGACCAATTGCGGCAACACGCGGCCGCCGGTGAAATCGACACCGTGGTCGTGGCGTTCACCGACCTCTACGGACGCCTCATGGCCAAGCGTTACGACGCCGGTTTCTTTCTGGAGCAGGCGGCGAAGCACGGTTCGCACGCCTGCGATTATCTGCTCACCACCGACATGGAAATGGAGCCCGTTGCCGGTTATCAATACGCGAACTGGCAGCGCGGCTACGGCGACTTTCACCTCGCCCCCGATTTGGAAACATTGCGTTGCGCCAGTTGGCTCGACCGCACCGCAATCGTGCTCTGCGATGTGCAAGACCCGGCATCGGGCGCGTTGGTTCCGATCGCGCCGCGTTCGCTTTTGAAGCGTCAAATCGAACGCGCCGCAGCGCTCGGCTACACCGCCAAGGCCGCCTCGGAGTTGGAGTATTACACGTTTGAAAACAGCTATCGCGATTCGGCCCGCCGCAATTTTCAGGGGTTGGCGCCGTCGTCGTGGTATCTGGAAGATTATCACGCCCTGCAAGGGGCTCGCGAGGAATCGTTTAACGGCGCGTTTCGGCGTCGGCTGAGCGAATCGGGCGTGGGCGTGGAAGGCACCAAGGGCGAATGGGGGTTGGGCCAACATGAGTTGAACGTGCGATACGACGACGCGCTCCGCATGGCCGACACCCACGTCCTCTGCAAACAGTGTTTGAAGGAAGTGGCCGACCAGCAGCAGATCAGCCTGACGTTCATGGCCAAATTTTCCGAAGACGGCGCCGGTTCGAGTTGCCACATTCATTTGAGTTTATGGCGAGACGGAAAAAATGTATTCGCCGACGGCCCGACGAACAGCGCCCAGAAACGCGACGCCCAGAAACAGGACGCCCAGCAGTACGGCGATATCTTCCGTTGGTTTCTGGGCGGCTGGCTGGCGCATGCGGCGGAGTTCATGGTGTTTTACGCGCCGAATGTCAACTCGTACAAGCGTTTTCAAGCGGGCTCCTGGGCGCCGACCAAACTGGCTTGGAGCCGCGATAATCGAACCGCCGGTTTTCGTGTCGTGGGCAGCGGCCAGAGTTTGAGAATCGAATGCCGCACGCCCGGCGCCGATTGCAATCCTTACTTGGCCTTCGCCGCCGCCTTGGCTTCAGGACTCGACGGCATCGAAAATAAAATCGAACCGCCCGCATGTTACCAAGGCGATGTTTACGCCGCCGCCGATTTGCCGCAAACGCCAACCACGTTGCACCAGGCCATCGGCCTGTTTGAATCCAGTGCCTTTGTCGAACAGACGCTGGGGAAAGACGTCGCCGAACACTACCTGCACTTCTTCCGCAGCGAACAGAACGCCTACGACAAAGCCGTCACCGATTGGGAGCGGCGGCGATATTTTGAACGCATTTGAACGCCCAGTCGCTCAAGGAATTCTCGCATGCCCGCCCCGCTGATTGGCGTCACCACCTATGGACAAAACGAGGAACGCCATCATACGCTGCCGCGCGAATATGCCGACGCCGTTCGTCGCGCCGGCGGCATTCCCTTGCTGCTGACGCCCGGTGAAACGCGCATCGATTCCTTGCTTGATCGGCTGGACGGCCTGATTCTGGCCGGCGGCGGCGATATCTGCCCCGACCTCTATCATGGCCCGTCGCACGCGAGCATCTACATGACCGACAGCGAACGCGACCAAACAGAACTCGCATTAACGCTTGCCGCCGTGAAGCGAAAAATGCCGCTGCTGGGCATCTGCCGGGGCATTCAGCTACTCAACATCGCCTTGGGCGGCGCGTTGCACGCACACTTGCCAGACGTCGTCGGCGAGCAAGTGGTGCATCGACTGCCGCCGCGCGAGCCGACGGAACATGTCGTCAACGTACTGCGAAGTTCGCGGCTGGCGGCATTGTTGTTGGGCGAAGAGTTAGCCGATGTGGCCGCGCCGGTTGAGGAAATCGAGATCAACGCCGCCTCTTGGCATCACCAGGCGATTTCGCAAGTGGCGCCGGGGTTGACGGTGGTCGCCCGCGCGGCCGACGGCGTGATCGAAGCGATCGAGAGTGAAGTGCATCCTTGGTTGTTCGCCGTGCAGTGGCATCCCGAATTGACGGCCGCCCGCGACGCCGCACAACAACGATTGTTTGACGCCTTTATACAAGCCGCCATTGAAAACAAACCGGAGAACCCATCATGAGACTCGCAGGCAAGGTAGCGTTAATCACCGGTGCCGCCGGCGGTATTGGCCGAGAATCGGCATTGTTGTTCGCCCAACACGGCGCCAAGATTTTGGCCGTCGATATTAACACGGCGGGCGTCGAGGAAACCGCCGCGCTGGTTGCCCAAGCAGGTGGGGAGGCGGTTGCCGCAACGGCTGATGTGGCCCAAGCGGCCGATTGCCAAGCGATGGTTTCCCGGGCGGAAGAAGCGTTTGGCAAACTCGACGTGCTCTTCAACAACGCCGGAATCATGGACAGCGCCGACCACGACGCCATCGCGACGTCGGAAGACGTCTGGGACCGCACCATCGCGATCAACTTGAAGGGCGTCTTTTTGGGTTGCAAGTACGGCATACCGGCGCTGCTGCGCGCCGGCGGCGGTTCGATCATCAACACGGCTTCGTTCGTGGCGCTGCTTGGCGCCGCCACGCCGCAAATCGCCTACACGGCCAGCAAGGGAGGCGTGCTCTCGATGACGCGGGAGTTGGCCGTGGTGCATGCACGGCAAAATATTCGTGTCAACGCGCTGTGTCCTGGTCCGTTGCAAACAGAACTGCTGATGAAGTTTCTCGACACCGAGGAAAAGAAGCAACGGCGGCTGGTGCATATTCCCGCCGGGCGTTTTGGATTGGCCAAGGAGATGGCGCAAGCCGCTCTTTTTTTGGCGTCGGAGGAATCAGCCTATGTGACCGGAACCGAATTCACCGTCGACGGGGGCATCACCGCAGCCTACGTGACTCCCCAAGACCCGGCAAGTTGATGGGCTGGGAAAATGTGAAGTCATCGCGAGAGCGGGAAAAAAACGAGCGCACCTTGCAGTTTGCAATGGGCTTGCTGTTAAACGAAAGATTGCCCATCGGATACCGGTGGCGCATTTTCGGCAACCGCCGGCTCATGGTTTGAATCCCGTCGAGATAGAGGAATACATTGCTCATCAACTTCAGCAACGCCAAATTACAGGACGGCGTCAAACGTTTCGTGCTCTGACTCCCGACTCTTTCCTTCGTGCTCTTCGCGTCCTTCGTGGTGACATTGATCGTTCGGCGGCGTCGTTCGGCCGCATTGAGAATCGTTGGCCAGACAGGTTCACCACGAAGGACACGAAGAGCACGAAGTATAGAATGCAACGATCTCTCCCAGCGCGTGATCCTCTAAGGCGCGCGGCGGAAAAAAATTTACCAGCCGCTCGCCTTTGAGGAAAATCCCGCCGGGATTGAAGACCTGTTGTTTATACATAAGTTTTGTTGGCGCCGGGCCTGAAGGTCATCCCAGCGGCGGCGTTCGCCTGGAAATTATCCCGGAGCCGCTGCATCTGGCATCCCGCCGGGATGCGGGAGTGATTACGCGGCCGATACCGGCGGTGGCGCTGCGCTGACCGCCGGCTAATGGCTGGCAAGCCTCCGGCTTGCAACGAACGCTTGCCTGCAACGAACGCCTTCTTGCTTCAAACGGCGGCGCGAATCTTGCGTCCCTGGTGAAAAAAATCTGGCGGGTTGTCGAAGGACTTATGTATAAACAACAGGATTGAAGACTGCGCGGTCATCGCCAAGACAGTCTCGCAACAAAGCCGTCGCTGCCAGCAGACGTTTTTAACCGACTAGGTTCAGCCAATCTCTGGCTTACGAAATACCGTGGGACGCCGCCAACTCTTCGACTTGGCCGGCGGCGTGTTCCGTGGTTTTCGGCGGCGCGGCCGACTGCAACACCAGCCGGGATATTTCAGGCCGGCAATTGAGCCGCAACGGTTGTATGCCTGAAACGCCTCGGCTGACATGCAACAGAGTGGGCGGCAAGTGGAACAGTCCTGAGGCGAAGCGGGCGTCGTACCGGCTGGGCGCCACAATGGGCCCCGTCCAGGGCAGGCGAATCTGACCGCCATGCGTGTGCCCCGCCAGCATCAGATCGAAATCGTGCTTTCGGGCCCAATCGATTTGGTCGGGCGTGTGCGATAGCAGCAGCCGAAAATCGGCCGTTTGTGCATGTTGGTCGATAACGGGGAGCGGCTCGAACCAAGGCCGTTCATTTCCCGCCAGGAACAGATTTGTTCCGCGAATGTTTAGCACCCGCGATTTGCCGCCGAGGTCGATCAGTCCGGCGTTCTCCAAGCGGTTGCGCAAGGCTTGCGTATCGCCGATGCGTAGATCGTGGTTGCCGAGGATAAAGAAGACGCCGTTCTCGCAATGCAGGCGGCCCAGGGTGTGGGGAATCCAGTCGAGGCAGTGTTTCGATTCGAGAATATCGCCCGTGACGACCACCAAATCGGCCTGCATGGCATTGACCTCCTCCACCACGCGTTCATAAAACGCGGAGGAAAATTGGCCGCTGATGTGCAGATCAGAAATGTGGGCGATGGTGAAATCGTGAAGTTTGGCGGGCAGTCGGGCGAGCCGCAGTTCTTTCGTATTGACCTCCAACTCCAACACCTGGTTGCCGGGAATGTAGGTGAGCAGACGCGTGAGCAAGTGCGTGGCCAGGGGCGTATCTGAGGGTTTCGCCAGCACCAGGTGGCGGCGTTTGCGTGTGGCCTGACGATCTTGGTTGTGGTCGAAGGCAAATCGCCAGATCCAAACCGGGGCCGCCCAAGCGGCGGCCGCCACGCACACGGCAAGATAGATTTCAACAGGCGTCGCGGAAAAAACGTCGAGCAGAGAAGTCGCCAAGCCCATGGGAAACCGAGACGCGAGCAACGCCGCGGCGGTCCAACCGAGAAAAACAACCGGGCCCAGCGCCAAGAGGATGAGAATGCCAAGTTCGCAAATCTTGACCGGCTTCCGGGGAAGATTTCGAGCCAGCAGCCGGTTGAAGGCCACCACCCAGATTTTGGAATGACCCAGTAGTGCAAAGCAGGCGATAAAAAAATGCGATAACGCCATCGTTCTCAAACTGTCTAGGTCGCCACGACCGACTCCACCGCCGTCAGGAGTTGATCTCGCCGGAAGGGTTTGTGAAGTACGGCGTTGGGGTGCAGCCCCGCCTGACGAGCTTTCACGATTGAATGGCCAGGATCATAGCCGAAGCCGGTCATGAGCACCAAGGGCACTTTTTCCATCGTTTCCTGCAGGAGGATCATAAACTGGCGGCCGTTCATGTCGGGGAGGCGAATATCTGAAATGATGGCGTCGTAGCAATATTCGCCACAGGTTCGCACCATGAGGAGCGCTTCGGCGCCTTCGTGGGCTGTTTCAACAATGCAGCCGTAACGGTCGAGCAAGGAGTGTGCGTCGCTCCGAACCGCTTCATCGTTGTCGACCACCAAGACGCGTTTGCCAATCAAAGAGGGATGTTTGGCGTGAACTCCAGAGGCCGGCGAAGCCAGGGCAGGCGCCATTTTCTGACCGACTTTGTGGATCACTTGTTTGATATCGCGGGCGTTTCGCAGAATTCTTTCCAGCCGCCCCACCAATTCGCTTTCATGGCCGATGTACAGTTCCATCACATTGACCGCATCGTTGAGAATTTCGTCAACGGGCAGCGCCACGGCGCTGTGAATCGCGTAGCAACTCGCCTGAGCGGCGTTGGCTTGTTGCGCCACCAACAACTCCAACGTATTCAAGGCCACGGCCACGTCACGAGAAAAAATCTCCAGGAACTGCAAATCACTCTCGGTGAACGCCTGGGCTTCAGGGCTCTCAACGTTAAAGGTGCCGATCACTTGTTCGTGCAGCACCAAGGGAACTGTCAATGAACTTTTGGCGCCCGCCACTCCAGGCAAGTAGAGCGGGTCTTCCTCCGTGTTTTCGCAGAGGTAGCTCTTACCGGTCGCGGCGACAAAACCGGTCACGCCGTTTTCCTTCGAACGAGCCCGCAACGCACGTTGGGAAGCGTCGTCGGAGAAGCCATCGCAAATGAGGGGCTCCAAGGTGCCGGTGGCTGGATCTAGGAGGCGAATCTCGATGACATCAAAATTCAACAAGTTGCGGGTGTAATGCCGAATGTTATCCTTGAGCAATTCGACACGGTCTTCGACGCCCATCTCGAAGACTTCTTCGGGTTTGAGGTCAGCAAGTTCAACGCCGGCTTGATGAATGGCCGCCATTTTTTGCTGCTGCAGAACTTCCGCCGTGACGTCGCGAATCGTCACCACCAGATTGGCCTCCGCCTCGGACAAAGCCTGCGTGATGAGCGCCGCATGGACATGCAAATACAGGTTCTCGCCCGCGTGCAACGTTGAGTTGCTGGGCTCTCCGGTTGCCAACGCCGTATGGAACGGACAAAAATCAGGCCCCAGAATTTCCGGGTTGCCCAAGGCCTTGTAGAAACCCTCGTTTTCGATCTTTTCGTGGTGCGTCCACTGACGAAAACGTTCGTTGGCCCAGACAATGTTGTTGTCGCTGTCGAGCAACACGACGCCATCGGGAATGCCCGCCAGAATCAATTCCGCGGGAATCAAGGGCATACAGCGGGAATCCGACCGCAGACCCCCGCTTTGTGGTTCGCCCTGATCAGCGAACTGGTGAGGTAGGTCAACCTTATGATTGTCGGAAGAACACATCGCTGTCACCTTCGCCGAAGCAAGCGTTGGCTGATCGCGCGCCGCGTCTCTTTTTCCAGCGACCATCCGCTCGGCGTTTTTTTACTACCGTTTGTATTCAGGGCGTGCGCCGTTGAGGGGCTATTGAGTGGCTGGTTGCCAACCTCCAACCGTTTCACACCCCTGTTGCCAGGGTAATTTGTGTTCACGGCGGAATATTCGCACCCATATTTACACTAAATCGGTGAGAAGGGGGCCGAAACACGTGGGAATTATACGTCGCCGTTCCCAACAGAACAACCATTGCAAGAGTTATATCTCACGCGGCCGCAAAAGGAGCGTCGCCTTTCGTTCCGCGAAAGAAGCGTTCGTCTGCGTAGCGAAAGGCGATTATAAAGACCATCGTGCCTCGAACGCTCCTAGGCGAGCGGCAGATAAAAGTTTAACAATGATATTTTCCTTGATCGCCCAAAAGCTCGACATTTTCGAAATGCCAGGCTTTTAACTCGGTAAGTTTTCATCCACCGCTCGCCCTAAAATCACTGAGGAACCCATTGGTTCATATTTTCTTCACATACGCATAATAAGCGCCGATCGTTTTTCCGGCGGCGGTGAAGAAATCTCCGCGAAGGCGGGTTCGACCGGCCTTGAGCTTGAATGTAAAGACGATTTCCTTCTGCCCGGGCTGCACCGATGCTTGCTTTTGCTGGCCGCCAATTTCGATCGTCGCCCGCACCGCCGGGAAGGCTTTGCCAGGCCGCGCACGATACGCCTTGGCGCCGGGAACATCGGCGGCGGCTTTCAAACCGGCGACGATCGCGGTGTCTGCCTCCTGAGGCCAACGCCGCAAACGGATTTCATATTCGCCGTCTTCCACCACCTGCACGTGCCAAAAGCCGGTATTGCCTTCGCCCGACATGGCGTCGCGAATGTGTCCATGATTCCACGGCGCCAAGCGGGTGGTGATCCAATCGTGGCAGGTCAGCGTGGCGGGGTTCTCGGCCGGATGCCCCAAATAAATAGCACAATCTTGTTGGAAAGTCGGCAGCAGCTCCTCCCACCAAGCGTCGTAGAATTTTGCCAGCCGTGCGACGACCGCCCGATGTTGCGCCGCTACGTTTTTCTTCTGACCAGGATCGGCCTTGATATCGTACAACTCTCGACCGTTGATCAGCCGCCAATCGCTGGTCATGACGGCTGTCTTTCGCCATTTGATGGGATCTTTCACGCGTTGCGAATCGGTCACGAGAATACGATCGGGCCAACTGCCGTCTTCACTTTTCGCGGCGCCTTCCAATAGCGGGCGAATGCTGCGGCCATCGAAACGAACGCCGCGCGGCGCCGCAATACCGCAGAGATCGATCAGCGTTGGCAACACATCCACATGCGCCGTGATCGGGCTGATATCGCGGCCGGTCGTGTAACCGCCGGCTGGCCAATGTATGAAGAAAGGCACCCGATGCCCGCCATCGTATTCGCTGCCCTTGCGGCCGCGCATGTGGGCGTTGAACACGCGGTCGCCGCTCGACGTGCCGTTGTCGGTCATGAAAATAAAAATCGTATTCCTGGTGAGCCCCTGTTGGTCGAGGAATTTTCGCAAGCGGCCCACGTTATCGTCGACATTCGCGATCATCCCCAGAAAGTAGGCGGTGTTCTTCGGAATGTTCTCTTTCAAGTACGGCGCGCTGTATTCCGGCGGGCAGTGCATTGGGCCATGCGGCGCGTTGGTCGCAATGTAGGCCAGGAAAGGCTTGCCCGCTTGCTGCTGCTGCTTGATAAAACGTTGGGCGTAGTCGAACCACACGTCGGTGCAATAACCTTGCACCGCTTCGGGGCGGCCGTTGTGAAAATAATGGCCATCGAAATAGGCGTTGTTCCAGTAGTCGGGCGTTTGACTGACGCCGCCGCCGCCGTGCCGCATGACTTCCGTAAAGCCCCGATCTTCAGGACGGTACGGGTAGTTGTCGCCCAAGTGCCACTTGCCGAACATGCCGGTGGCGTAACCGGCGTCTTGGAAAACACGCCCGATCGTGATTTCATTCTCGCGCAACAGCGAACGCCCCATGATCGTATGCCAGACGCCGGTGCGGTCGGTCCAATGGCCGGTTTGCAAGGCGGCGCGCGTGGGCGAGCAAGTGGGCGCGACGTGGAAATCGGTCAGCCGCAACGATTCGCGAAACAGCCGGTCGATGTTTGGCGTTTTCAACAGCGGATTGCCATGGCAACCGAGGTCGCCGTAACCTTGGTCGTCGGTCACGACCAACACCACGTTCGGCTTTTCAGCCGCCTGGCCGCGCCCCGAAAGAAAAAACACCGCCAATACCAGAACGCCAAAAAAACGAGGCGCGTTGTTCATTCCAAGTGCTCCGAGATCAAACAGGGGAAATACCATCTCCAACCATGCACAGTATACCATGGCAGTCGAGGGTTCGCGTCAGACGCGGACCGCAACCGCCACCCGATTTTGGCCGGCCAGATCTTTCACCACGCTGTAATGCTCGAAGCGGTCGTCGGCGATGAGCGTGCTGCGCACCCGTGCCGCGATCATGGGGCTCATCTCACAGATCAAGGCGCCGCCCGAACGCAGCCGCTGCGCCGCCTGCGGCGCCAAGCGCCGAATGATTTCATCGCCTTCCGCGCCGGCCAGCAAAGCCAGCTTCGGTTCGTGTTGCCCGACATGCGCCGGCAGGTTCGCGTACTCACTCTCGGAAATGTAGGGCGGATTGCTGATCACGAAATCGAACGCCTGTTCGACCGGCAGGGCGTCGAGCAAATCGCCCTGCACGAATGCGATGCGGGAGTCGACGCCCAGCCGGCAAGCGTTATCTTGTGCGATTTCCAACGCCGCCGGACTGATATCAACCGCTGTGACGCGTGCGGCGGGAAGATGGAGCGCGGCGCAGATCGCCAACACGCCGCTGCCGCAACCGACATCAACAATGCTGATCGACTCTTGATCGGCGAGTGTTTTGGCGCGGTCGAACAACGCCACGAGTACAAATTCAGTTTCCGGCCGCGGTATGAGCACATCGGGCGTGACGCGAAAGGTCGCCGAAAAGAACTCCTTGAAACCGAGCAAATACGCCACCGGTTCGCCATCGGCCCGTCGGCGAACCAAAGCGCGAAAGGCGGTGCGAGCCTCTTCGGGCGCCAACTCCTTGAAGGAGGTGTAAAGCCCGATACGCTCACAGCCGAGCGCTTCGGCCAGCAGCAATTCGGCATCAAGCCGGGGGCTTTCGGCTTGGTGTTGTTTGAGGTAATTGGTGGTCCAATCGAGGAGGCGGCCGATTGTCCAGTCGTCGTTTGACGCCATCTAGGTGACTTCTCCGCCTTCCAACAAACGCGGTCGCTGAACAAAACAAAACGAAAAAAACCCTATGCTAAATCTTCCATGTCTTTGCGAAGCTGTTCGCGATCAAAATTGAGCAACGGCTGCGTGAGTTGATCGACATCGCCGGCGAGAATTTGGTCCAGATGATGGAGAGTCAGGCCGATGCGATGATCGCTGACGCGATTTTGCGGGAAGTTATACGTTCGAATGCGCTGGCTCCGATCCCCCGAACCGATCAGGCTCTTGCGTTGGTCGGACCTTTTCTCGTGCTCTTTCCTTTGAAAGAGTTCGTAGACCCTCGTTTTCAAAATTCGCAGCGCCTTGGCGAGGTTTTTGTGTTGGCTTTTTTCGTCTTGCATGGCGACCACAATGCCGGTTTCAAAGTGCGTGACGCGCACCGCCGAAGCCGTTTTGTTGACGTGTTGGCCGCCCGGTCCGCTGGCGTGGTAAATATCCTTGCGATAATCTTCGGGTTTGATGTTGACTTCAACGTCTTCGGGTTCGGTCATCACGGCAACGGTGGCGGCGGAGGTGTGAATGCGGCCCTGTGTTTCCGTTTCCGGCACACGTTGCACGCGATGCCCGCCGCTCTCGTACTGCAATTCTTGATAGACGCCATCGCCCTTGAAGGCCAGCACCACTTCCTTGAAGCCGCCCATTTCGGTAGGCGCCCCGCTCAACACTTCGCACTTCCAGCGCCGCATTTCGGCATGTTTTTTATACATGCGGAAGAGGTCGCCGGCGAACAGGGCGGCTTCATCGCCGCCGGTGCCGGCTCGAATTTCCATCACGCACGTGGTGCGCGCGGCGTCGTCGCCGCCGACGGTGGCGTCGAGCAATTCCTCGAACACTTTCTCGCGGCGGGGAACGATATCGGCCAACTCGGCTTCCGCCAATTCACGCTCTTCGGCGTCGTCCGACTTCGCCATCGTCTGGAGTTCCGCGATTTCCTCATTGAGGTGTTTGTAGTTGCGGTACTTGGTGGCCAACTTCGCCAGGGAGCCGTGCTCACGAGCCACGGCGGCCATTTTCGTCGAATTGGCCAACACTTCAGGATCGATGAGCTGCTGTTCGAGTTCCTCGAAGCGGGCGAGTTTTTTGTCGAGCGTTTCCCGCATAGTGTTTCACCGCTAGGGCGGCACTGCCGCCGACCAATACGGGCAGTCGCCCCAAGGCGACCTAAGGAATAGTCCCGAAATTACACACCGAATTAAAAGCCCGACATTTTGAAAATGCCGGGCTTTTTTGAGCTACAGTCGGGAATTTATTTCGGGACTGTTCCTAAGGGGAAATGCTTTCTCCCCGCAGGCGCCTCACTTTTTCTTCTTTTTCAGAGTGCCGTACGTGCCCTTGGCGAATTTGCTCTGGAATCGCTCGATACGGCCGGCCGCGTCGACAAACTTCAATTTACCCGTGTAAAAAGGGTGGCATTGATTACAAACGTCGATCCGCAACTCAGGGCGAACGCTGCGAGTCTGAAAGCTGTTGCCACAGCCGCAGGTGACCTTCGTATCGACGTAATCGGGGTGAATGTCTTTTTTCATGGCTCAAATCCCAGGGCGCTGGCCCGCTTCTCTCCTCGAATGATCGCATAATCGGAATTTAGCATTCTATCGACCGACCCAAAATACGGCAAGAGCCGCCGAAGCGGGCGAAAGTTTCATTTTCATTCTTCCAGACGCGGCGTGTGTGGCCAAATGCGCCACGCGCGGGGTTCGATGAGAAAGAGGAGCCAGAAAGCGCCGACAATTCGCAACAGCCATCCGGCGAGGAAGAAGAGTTGAAAATGGTCCCACGATGCGGGCGCCAAGTTCATCGGCCAGCCGCCAGACCCGAGGTGGTCGAACAAGGCGCCGCCGGCAATAGTGCTGAGTCCGTAACACAAGCCGGTGAGGCCGAAATAGGTCGCGATGTACGACGCGTTTCGGCCGGGCGGCGCGAGCTTGAGCGTGAGGTTGGTCAAGCCGACGTTCAATCCCACGTAGGCGATCCACACCACCCAGGCGCCGGCCAACCACCAGCGCCGCTCCACGCTGGCGGCGAGAAAAAAGAGCGGCCCCGTGGCGACAATCATTTGAGCCGCGAACATCACAAAACGATTGCCAATCCGATCCACCAGCCAGCCCACGGTCGGGCTTGCCGCCGCTTGCCCCAGCCGCATGCCGCTTCTGAAAAGCAGCATCCAGAATAAGTGAAACCCGAGGATTCTGGCCGGGTAAATTCCCTGCGCCGCCTGCGTGATTCCGTTCGAGAAGGAAAACCAGCAGCCAAACCAGAGCAGGGGTTGGAAGCGAGGGTCGGCCAACGGTTGCCAGAGCGGCATTCGGCGCCGCTGCCTGAGTGATTGCCGTAAAGAGTCTTTGACGCGCGGCATGGGCAACGGCGCCATCATCGCCAGAGGCGCCACCGCGGCGAGCATGAACAGCGCGCCGACCGCCACGGCAATCGTATAGCCGACGCCCAACCGTGTACGATCAAAAGATTCTCGCCACCAAAACGTGAACAAGCCGCCGGCCAACATGCCGAACACCCGCCCCAGCAGTAAATAACGCTCGCGGCGGCCGATGAACCTTCCGCGAATTCGAGCCGGCGCCAAATCACCCAACCACGACCACAGCGAGATCGTGCCCACGTATTCCAGCAAGTGGTAGCCGCTCCAAACCAGCACCAGCGCGAGCAGCGAATTGGCGTTGGCGCCCAACACGCCGGGCCGGCACAGAATGGGCGCAAGCAGCAACACGAACACGCTTGCCGTGTAGGCGGACAGGGTAAAACGTTTGCGGTCGACGATCTTTTCCAGCAGCCAACCGGCGCCGATGCGCAACACGCCTATTAGAGAAGGCGCCGCCAAGAGGAAGCCAATGGCCATTCCCTTGGCGCCCAATTCCAACGCTAGGTACAACACCAACGACGAACCCGCAATGCCGTTGCCCAGCGCCCACAACGCCGCGTTGCCGTACGCGGCTTGTAACGATGTGCGGCGAACGCCGTGAGGAAGCAAGGACGACATAAACTTCGCGGAGTCCGGCTAGCGTTTTCGGTTGGCCGTCGGGCGCCGCGTTTGCTGGGGCTGGTTGTTGGCCGAGGGCGACGGCGATTGCGCCGGCAGGGGCGTCTCTTGTCGGACCTTCTGCCAGCCCTTGGGAACGGCCGGTTGGAAAAACTCGCGGCGAAAGGGGTTTTTTATACCACCGAACGTGTCACTCCAGTTGGTCTCCCGATTTTCAAATAGAAACACCGTGCGGGCTTCATTCCGGCCGCGCACATAATTTGGAGGATGTATTTCCATCGCCTTGGGCAGATAATCTTTTTCGTCGATGATGATCAACACCATCTTGTGGTTGGCGGCGTCTTCGGCCGTTTTGGGATACGCTTCCAGCCAATACTCACCCTTGATGTTGTCGAGCGGGTCGTGGCGAATCCAATAGCGCTGCTTCATTTCGTCGATTTTGGCGCCGAAAATAAACGGCAGCGGTCCGGCGGAAATCGCCTTGCCTTGCATGCTTTCCGGCAAGACGGTTTCGATCAACTGCTTCTTCTTGGAGTTGAATTCGAAGATCGATTTTCCGTCGCAGACCCAATGTTCGCCAACTTCCCCAGGACGCTGCAAATACTGCGGCGCGGCGCCGGCTTGCTGGGCGCGTGTATAGTGCTTGATCGTATCGACGCGGAACAGCCCTTTGTCGGGCATGGAATACATGATGGCGCCGGTGCTCACCGTTTTGTAAGTGCGAGGATCTTTGGGGCCAAACGTGGGGTCGTAAACCCAGCGAGTGAACGTGCATCGATATCGCTCCACGCCGCTACTTCGATGCTCCCAATATCTGAGAATCTGATCGGTGTATTTCTGTTGCGCCGGGGTCATTTGAAAAGGGGGCCGCGCCGCCAGCGAATGACGACGAACCACCGGTCGAACCGCTGGCCCTGCGATGGGGCCCACCGTGGGACGACGCTGCGTATTTGCAGACGCTCCCCGCTGCCGCGGCGCATTCGCTTGCCGACGAGGAGCGTTTTGAGCAAGGCAGGGTTGCATCGCCAGCAAGACAGCCAGCAATACGAGAGGAACGCGAATGAGAGAGGCGGTCATGGATTCGGACTTCCTTGTCTGGATCGATTGGAGCGGCTTCCGCCGCAATAGCCAAAACGCGGGATTCACGCATTCTAACACGAGACGTTCAAAATTCCCTAGATCGCTTTTTTCCAAATTCGCACGCTTGCACGGCGAGCATATGTTTCGAATGTTTACGTCGATTTCAGGTAGCCAAAAGAGTTCTTACGCTCGAAAGTGCTAGCAGTGAATCGGCGGAATAGTTCAGTCGTGACGCAACTTTTTTTACGGAATGTGGATTGATAGGGTTGACATTTTTTGCGGTTTCGCCGTAGATTGTTAGGGTCAAGTGAGTGCTCAGAGGATGGCGATTTTCGGGATAGTTTCCAGGACGCATGAGCAACGGAACGGGTGGGCTGTTTTATTGGCGTTCGAGAAAGCCGAACACCCAATCATGCTTGCTTAGGCGCGCCAAGGAGCGGGGCCCTGTACGATGGCGAATTCGATCATGGACGTAGAAAGTGAAGCCAGGCGAGTCTTGGCGACAAGCCCGATTTTTGATGTTCGCACCCTGCATGTGGAACGCAGTGGAGAAACGCTGCTCCTCTCGGGGCGCGTGGCTTCGTTCTACCATAAGCAACTGGCTCAAGAGGCGGTTCGAGCAGTTGCCAGCGGAGTGACGTTAGTCAATTCGGTCAACGTGGATTGACGCCGCGTTTCCTTCGCAGGCACATTCACGTTTTCGCCAACGATGGGCGCGGTTTGTTTCTGCGCCGCCACTGCCTTGAGAAAGGCGGGCTTATGCTGCACGCCTTTTATCGGCCGCCGCCAATAATTGCAACGCGGCGGCGCGTACCACCGCAACCGAGAGCTCCCTCATGCAGCGATGGTGCTTCAGCGGGCAGACGCGTTTGGCGCACGGGCTGCAATCCAGCCCCATGGAAAGCTGAACTTCCTCAGCGTGGTGGTTGTCGGCCCAACGGGGGTCGGTGGAGCCGAACAACGAAACGCATGGCGTTTGAAACGCGGCCGCGAAATGCCGAGGTCCGCTATCGGTGCTGATCATCAACGCCGCCCGCCGCACGCAGGCTTTACTCAGCCCCAGGCTCAGCTTGGCGCCGGCCAAACTACCGACGCCCTCATGCCCCGCCATTTGCACAATGCTCTCGGCGGCTTCTCGCTCGGCCGGTCCACATAATAGTAATACCCGCAGCGAGTCTTCGCCGGCCAAACGTCGCGCCAATTCGGCGCACTGCGCAATGGGCCAATGTTTGGCGGACCCATACGCGCCGCCCGCGCTGAGAATCACGATTCGATGTTCGGCGCGGTAACCGTGGGCTGCCCACACGGCGTCGGCCTGCTGTTCGTCTTCTGGCAGCGTCGCCAGGGCCACTCGACGATTACCAGCCGGGCATCCGATCGCTTGGGCAATGTTCAGATAGGAATCGACGGCGGAAATCGGCCGCCACTTGCCGCCCTCGCGCGGCGGGAGAAGCCCTTTGGTCAGCAACCATCCTCGACCATGCCGAGAATAACCGACCCGTTGCGATGCGCCGGCGGCTCGCGCCATGAGCGCCGTCGAGAGTGAATTGGTGAGCAATACGGCCGTTTCGACGCCCATGGTTCGCAGTTTGCCGGCCGCCCGCCAACGGCTGCGGAACGATTTCTCATAGCAAACCGTTGTGTTTAGCCACTGCGTTCCGGCGAGCACGTCGGTTACGTAAGGTCGCATCACGCCAATGAGTTGCGATTCGGGGAAATGTTCGCGCAACGCTCGCAAGGCGGGCGTCGCCATGACGACATCACCCACCCAATTGGGCAGAAAGACAGCGATTTTCCGGGGAGTATCCATCACGACTTTGAGCAATCCGTCATTGCAAAGCGGGTGCTTCAGGAACAGCCCGGAATTTACGCACCGAATTAAAAGCCCTGCATTTTGAAAACGTGGGCTTTTCCGAGCTACAACAGACGAGTTATTTCGGGACTGTTTCTCAGTGGAAACGATACTCCAACCGCTCCGCGATTGCCAGACCAAAGGCCGGCGCCCCTTCAAAAGACCGCCTTCCAATTGGCGCCCTCCAAATTTCCAACATTTGATAAAAACCGGATTTTCGTCATTTCGAGGCCTCTTTTTCACGTAAAAATTGCACGTGTTACAGCTTCCCTGGTTTTGCCAAGACGACTTAATGCGACTATTGCATTCAAGCCCGTAAGTCCACCCAGGTAATTCATTCTACGTATCTTGCCCGGGCGTCCTCTTTGTGCGTATACTGACGCCTTTGTATTTTGCCGGGCCAATGTTGCTGACGCTACAAAGCCCCGAATCGATTGCCGTTCGTGCTCAGGTTGCGAACGTGATTCAGGACGCGAATCATCACGAAGAGGTTGCTCAGCGCCGGCAAGAGGACGCATTTCGCATCAGTTTGGTCGACTCTTTAGAAGGAAATTCAGGATGACGGGAATCGCCGCGACACTCTTACTGCAAGCCGCTCTTCTTTCCACGGGCTCCGAAGCTTATACCGTGGCGTATCGCTCTTCGGTCGAGTCGGGAAAGCCGATCTTGATTTACGTCGGCGCCGATTGGTGCCCCGCCTGCCAATCGCTGAAAAATACCACGCTGGCTCAGATGAAACGCAACGGCCAACTCAGCGGCGTCTCGTTTGTCGAGTTGAACACCGACGCCGACCCCCAGCTCGCTCGCCAAGTGATGAGCGGCGGCTCGATACCCCAGCTTGTTCTCTACAGCCGATCAGGCGATGGCTGGGGACGTTCGCAACTTATCGGCTTCCAGTCGGTCGAGGCGGTTCAGAGATTGATCCGACCCGCGGTCCGGAGCCGCGCGGTGGCGAATAAAGTGAAAACGGCCAAAGTGGCAATGTGAAGGGACAGTCCTGAAATAAGATTCATCAGCCGATGAGCGCTAGCTCACGGTTTACAGCATTCGCCGAGAACCGGACGCTAGCGCGTTCCGGCTGATCTGCGCGGCGTTTTTGGCAAGAATAACCCAGCTATCAGTCCGAGAAAAATGCGGCTGGTCTATTTTTTAGCTGCCGCTGGCCTAAAGGGCTGGGTTCAGGACTTGGTAATACCATTTTGTTCGTCGGAAGGTTAGAATCATCTGCGTCGCCTCGGTGTGCAGCAGGAACTCATGTATTCGCATGCTTCACACGGGCGGGCGGCGGAATGATACCGCCCGTTTTGGCGCCTGAATGCGTGTTTCAAAATCCGTTCTCCGAAAACTCTCGGCGCGACATCCGTGAAGGTCAGCGTAATAATTCCGGCTCTGAATGAGGCGGAGTGCATCGAGCGATGTGTTTTGTCGGCCTGGCAAGCTGGCGCCAGTGAAGTGTTTGTCGTCGATGGCGGAAGCCGCGACGATACGCCGGCGCTGGCGCGCCGCGCTGGGGCGCGGGTATTGTGTTCCGCGCCAGGCCGAGCGACACAACAAAACCGCGGGGCGGACGAAGCAGCGGGCGATGTCTTGCTGTTTCTGCACGCCGACAACTGGCTCGAACTTTCCTGCATTTCGCAAATCAGGGAGTTGCTGGCGAAGTCGGCGCATCGCCACGGGGCGTTCGTACAGCGCATCGATGGTGCTGGACGAAAATATCGCTGGCTGGAGCGGGGCAACGCAGCGCGGGTTCGCTGGCGCGGCATCGGCTACGGCGATCAAGGCTTGTTCTTCCGGCGCGACTTCTTTTTTGAACAGGGCGGCTTTCCCGCCGTGGCGCTCATGGAAGACTTGCTGCTAATGCAGGCTTGCCGAAAGCACGCGCAGCCGTCGCTCTTGGAAGGTCCTTTGAACGTGAGCGCCCGGCGTTGGCGGAAGCAGGGCGTCGTCGGGCAAACGCTTAGAAACTGGCTGGCGTTGGCCGCCTTTCGCTGTGGCGCGAGCCCCGATTGGCTGGTGAAGTTTTATCCTCGCCACTCAGAAGGATAGCGAGCAAAACCTCTACAACGCCAGCAACGACATGCTGATGCGCAGCATGCGGTCTTCCAGCATGACGGCTTCCTGGTCGTTATGCTCGAACGTTGCACAAAGAAACTGCAATCCGCGAGCATAGGCGATTTCGTAGCCGTGGCCGATAATCACCGAAGGCACCGTAATGTGTGGAAAAGCCCACCTCGTATTGGCCAGTTTCGACTTGATGCCGCCAACTATGATATTCGTGATCTCGCCGGCGCCGTCGACCACCTGAGAGGTGAGCGAGCCGTATTCGTCTTCGAGCAGCCCCTCCACCGCCTTGATCGCGAAACGCTCCGCCATGTTGACGGTCAAAAACCCAGACACCTTTCCATGCACGCCGATCATTCCCGTGATGCGTCCGGGGGCGCCGCTCGGCACACACGAAATACCCACGAAACGGGCCGACGTATTGCACATTTCCAGCGCGTTGGCGACCGATTGCAGAATGGCGTCGGTCAGCTCTGGGTCGGCGAACGAGTTGACTTGGGGAAGCGTTGCGGTTGCCATGGAGTCGTTACCAACATTGGGGGGATGTCGTGGATTTCAGTGCAAATGTTGGGAATAGAATTCCCTACCAATAGATGCGGTAAGGAACCCAAGGAGCAAACGTTTACTGCTTAAAAAGAGCCGGTTTCCGCCCGCAGGCCCGTACGCATTCTGCGCAATCGCTAAAACCCGCCTCGCTGGGCGCCAATCGCACGCCAGAACGCACTATTTCCACTTGGGAATCACGGGGTCGGCTTGCCGATTAAAGAAAGAAAGGACTGTCCTTCCTTCTAACCATTTATAGTAGGGAATTTCGCATGAGGCGATCTTGGGTGATCATTCCCTTATTGGGAGGCGCGGCCTACCTTTCGCTCTTGGCTTTCTTGGGCCCAATGGGGGGGTCTGAGAAGATCGGCGAGGCGATGTTTCCGCCTTCGCATCGAATGCCTTCCAGCCAGGCGCCGACATTAACTCTCGCCGAAGCGCCGCCGGTTGTTGCAGATACGCAACCGAATCTGGCCGCCCTTGAAGCGCTCGCCCTGCCGCCCCAACGAACCGTTGCAGCGCCGCCGATCACCGCCAATATGGCGACGCCGGTTTTTGATCCTCCGCCTTTGGCGCCGCCGGTTGAAGAAAAAGTGGTTCCCCAGCCTCCTTCCCCGGAACAGACGGCGACCTCGGAAGAACAGCCGCAGCCTGTGGAGCCGTCCACTTGGCCGCGTCCCCTGGCTTTGGAAGCACAGCTCCGCACCGTGACGCAAGAATCGCAGACGCGTGTTTGGGCCTACGCCGTGCAAGACGCGCTCACCGAACTTCGCGCCCTGCCCCTGACGGAAAAAGAAGCCTCGCAGGTTGTTTTCTCGCAATTGGCGGCGCTGGCTGCTGCGGCGCCAAACTTGGCCGAACAAGCAACTTCAGAAAACCTGCGGCGCGATCTCTTAACGTTGGCGTACGATATTTCGCGTCGTGTGGGAATCTGGCGGGCGGCGATGGAAGTCGAAAGCCTGCAAACCATCTTGCCGGTGGCGCACGACGAAGGGCTCTCGCTCAGTATGCTGGCCGCCATCGAACAAATCGAATCGTATCTGGGCGCCGACAAATACACGGCGGCTTGGGCCAGATACCTCAAATTTTCCGACTTGGCGGCGCTCGACGTCGCCCAGGCGATTCCCCTGGAAGATCGAGCGGCGGTGGCGCGACAAGTGCTGTATCGGATGTCGTCGCGCGGTCTGACCACGCAGCAACGAGAATTGCTGCAAAAAAGCGCCTTCGCCGACTTCGAAATTCTGTTGCGCCGTTGGGCCACACAGTCGGTGGATGTCGTCGAATTGCTGCACATCCTCGAAGATTTTGAATACACGGAAAATGCTTCGTCCGCCTTCGCCTTGGCCGAGTTCATCGATCAATTGCAATACTCGGTTCGCCAAGATACAGTCTCGCTGGCTGCGCAATTGGAAAAACACTACCGCAACGCGAACGTTCGTTTCGCCGTGGCGCGAGAGTTGATAAATCGATCGCTGCCGGAAAGCCAGCCCACCGCCGAAGAAGTGCGAGATCGCATTCTCAAAGCGAATGTAACCGGCAGGAGTACAACCGCGACTCGCGTTTCCCTCGACCTAACGCCCGATCCGGCCCAGTGGAATTTCAACATCGTCGCCAATGGGCAGGTCCGCTCCGACACCGCCTCCGACGCCGGACCCGCCGTCTTCTTCTCCAACGGACGCGCACGATTTCAAGTGCGAAAACAATTCCATTGGACCCCGAAACGTTTGTCGGTCGAGCCTGCATCGGCTACTGTCCGCAGCAGCAATGAACTTGTCCGGGTGGCCACCGACTACGATAAAATACCACTCTTTGGAGCACTCGCGCAAACGATTGCAACACAACAACACGACCAACACGCATTTGAAGCGAACCGTATCGTCGAACGCAAAATCGCCGTAAAAGCCGAACGCCGCATGGATCGCGAAGTCGGCGAGCAATTCAATCTGGCATACCAGCAGTTCGAGAAAAAAATACTCGGGCCGCTTCGGCTGCTGGGCGTCGAGCCGAGGTCTATGAGTTTGCAGACAACCTCGCAACGATTGATATCGCGTTCGCGTTTGGCGGGCGCGTCGCAATTGGCGGCCTTCACTGCCCGACCTCGCGCGCCGAGCGACAGTTGGTTCAGCGTGCAGATCCATCAGAGCATGGTGAACAATGTCTTGAACCAGTTGGCCGTCGGCGGACGCCCTCTCAAACTGCGCGCGCTGCTCAGCGAAATTCACACCCGGCTGGGGCTGCAAGGCCGAACGCCTCCCGCCGACCTGCCGGAAAACGTGTGGCTTTTACTTTCCGAGGACGAGCCGTTGAAAATCAGTTGTTCCGCCGGTTCGGTGCATTGCGTCGTTCGGCTGCAACAACTGAAACACGGCCGGCGGCGTTGGAAAAATCTCGTGGTGCGGGCGGAATACACGCCAGTGATCGAAGGCATGGTTCTCACCATGCGACGCGAGAAGCCGATCGAACTCACAGGCGACCGCCTCAGCTTCGGCGACCAGATCGCGCTGCGGGCCGTTTTTTCCAAGGTTTTTTCCAAGCGACGTCCTCCGGTGCTGTCGCTCCCCAAGGCGTTGGGCGAAGACAAAACGCGGGGCTTGGAAATCACACAGTTCGTATTGCACCGTGGCTGGATAGGACTGGCTGTCGCGCCGCGGCGTGGCCCAAACGCCTCGCCGGCTGCGGAAGTCGAATTGGCCGCCGACCCCAAAAGATCGACCGCCTCCCGCCCGCAGAACGCAAACCAGCGTTGACTGCAATAGCCCAAGCTTGACGGATACCGGCTGGGTCGATTGTTAGGCCACTACGTTACGCCACTATGTCCGGGGCGTCTTCGCCGTCACGTCGGACCTGCGCGCGGCATTGTGTTACCGCTTTTTTGTAACCACGAATGGACGCCCACATTCCAGTTTTGTCGGTCGCGACGGGCGCTATTCGAAGGCTTCTTCCAATTCGCTGTTAGCGACGCCTTCAAATAGAGGCTTGCTGTTTTCGTTGTTTTCCGTCGAACCTCGGCTGTAGCCCAAGTCGCGAATCACTTCCAGAATCTCACTACAGGTGGGAAACATGCGGCCACTGCTGCGTTTGTAGTCGTCTAGGGCGTGCATGAATTCGACTTCGTCGTCGGTGTAGTCTCGCTCGCAAGTGGTGGGATCGATCTGCCGACGCCGAGGCGTTTTTCGTCGATCCACCGCGACTGCAACACTTTCCTCTCGACGATCCTTGCCCTTTTCCTCTCGACGATCCACCTTGACCACCGAGTCTGCTTTTTTGTTCTTCGTCACTTGCTACTCTCCGACGGGGGTGTGAACCAGGAAACGTTACTGCGGACAACGAAAGTCTGTGAAAGTTTGATCGTCAGGAAGAGTAGGTAAAATTGAACGCCTGCGGAAACTGAAGGGACCGGGAGAAGACAACGGTTTGACGGGGTATTTCGGTTTGGGCGATTTTGCCTGCTGCGACGCGCCAGTTTGACCTTGTTTGAAACCTCCGATTTCTGCACACTACCGCCGATATTTTCAAAGGCCGCCCGGTTTGCGGCTTTTTGCTCCTGAAATGAACCGCTCCATGCGAATCAGAACCAACCGAAAATGCAGCGTTTGCGCGTTGATGTTGGTGGCCGCGCTGGCGATGACGCTCGCTGGGGCGGTGGGCTGTCGGTTGCCGTTTTCCAGCGCCAACAACACGGCCCCCGCGCCGATGTTGGAGAATCCGCTATTTATCGCCACGCCCGACCACGAGTTCCTGTGGAGCCAGGTGGTTGATACGCTCGACAACTACTTCCGCATTGGGCGGGAAGAACGCGTGCGACAGATTGGCGCGATTATGACCGAAGGACGCCTGGAAACGATTCCCACTGTTGGCTCCACCATTTTCGAGCCTTGGCGGTCCGATTCGAGCCCTGGCTACGAACGCCTGCACGCAACATTGCAATCGATTCGCCGCCGGGCTTCGGTGCGCGTCACTCCGACCGAAGGCGGCTACCTGGTGGGTGTGGAAGTTCATAAGGAGTTGGAAGACCTCAACCGAGCGGAGAACGCCTCTGTTGGTCAGGCGACCTACCGACACGACGGAACCTTGGTGAATCCTAACGTGGGAGAGCCGGTGCGTCCGGGCGTGGTCAGCACCGACGGACCGATCACCTTGGGCTGGATTCCGCTGGGTCGCGACCCCACGTTGGAGCAAAGAATCTTGGCGGAAATACTAGGTCGGATGACCGATCTTCAGCCGGCGTTTCCGTCCAACGCGCATTGACGCGCGGCGTGGGAAGGCGCGTTGTTGCGTCACGGCTGCTGCAGCCAGGCGTCGCGCAGGTCGCGAATGCGATGCAAATCGAGTTCGGGCGGCTGCTGTTCGAGAATTTTTTCGAGGTCGGCGATGGCGCCTTGGCGGCGGTCGGTTTCGTATCGAACGAACGCTCGCAAGCCCCGGTCGCGGAAGGCGTCGGGGGCGATGGCGAGTTTCGCCTCCAAGTAACGGAGCACGGCTTCGTTGTCTTTTTTGCCTTGGGCCACCGCCAGAAGATTATTAAGCATTCGCAAGAGGATCGATTTTTTGTCGGCGTTTTTGAGCAGCGTTTCTTTTTGATGCGCCAGACCAGCGCCGGCAATGATGTTATCTGCTTCGGCGTCAGATAACTCCTTCCCGCCGGCGAAAATGTCGAGCAACTGCGGCGGGCCTTCGCGAGGAATCCAACGGACGACAAAATGTCCCGGCAAACCGACGCCCTCCACGTTCAAGTCGAGCCGCCGCGCCAGTTCGAGGTACATCACGGCCAGCGTAATCGGCAGCCCTTCGCGGTCGTCGATCACGCGATCAAGATAGCTATTGGCCCGATGGTAGTAGGAAAAGCGGTTGCCGTGGTAACCATTTTGCACAAACAGGTAGTTGTTCAAAGCGGCGATTTTTGCCGCGTCGTCGGCGGCCGGCGCTAGTTTTTCGACCGCTTCGCCGCTCATGCGGTCTAACTCTTCAAGATAGCTCTCGATGTCCAGATCTTCTTCATCCAAGGCCGCCACCAGCAGCGCCGCTCGGTCGAGCTCCACCTTTTTCTCTTCTTGTTGGAACAGCGCCGCGAGTTGCCTGGCGACGAATTTCGCCCGCACTTCGTTGGCGATGCGGCGAAAGGCCGCCGCTTGTTTTTCAAGGTCTTTGGCTCGCCGGCGCAAGGCTTCGGCGCCTGCGGCGGCATCGTCGACCAGCGGCGTTAAGGAGTCGGATACCAGTTCCTCGATCGGCGGCAAGGCGTCGATGACGTCGCCCAGAGCAGCCTGTTTTTCCGCCGATGGCTGCGACAGCGCCACGGTTTTCGCCAACTGAAAGCGTTTGAACGCCGCTTCGGTCTGACGAAACTTCGCCAGCCCCACTTGCCCGCCCGACAACCCTCGGTCGGTGCTGGTGAATGTCAAACGATCGTTGACATAACACAGGATGCGGTCTTTTTCGATCCTCACCTTCAAGTGGTTCCAATCGTTAGGACGATAATGCGGCGCCGGCGCGTTTTCCAGAATGTTCCAAGTGAGCACGTTGGGGCCGTCGAAACGCACCAGCCGCAGGTTGCCGTTCGAGGGATAAAAGCCGAAATGACGGTCGCCGCCATCGGCGTGAAACACCAGTCCGGCCGCGCCGGCTTCGTCGTCGAGCCGCACGAACACACCCACTTCATAAGGGATTTCAGGCGGCGTTTCGCTCCACAGGCAGAGCGAACGGCCGCCAAAACCCTGGCCCGCGTCGGTGACGTTGAGTTGCCCGCCGCGCCGACGCCAATCGGCCCCAAACAGCGGCTGCCAACGTTTGGGATCGAGCTTGCCGATGGTCAGCCAATTGGCCATGCTGATCGGGTTGGGTTGCTCCACGAGTTTTTTCAGCGTGTTGATTTCGATCGCGAAACCGAGGTTGTCGGATACCGCGCTTTTGCGCGTCACGATGCCCAACACGCGGCCTTGCATATCGAGCACTGGGCCGCCGCTGTTGCCCGGCTCCACCGGAATGGCGAGTTGTAGCATTTTCAGGCCATCGAAGACGCGGCGTCCTGAAACCACGCCGCTAACCACGCTGTGTTTCAAGCCATGCGGGTTGCCGATCACGATCACCGCCGCGCCTGGATTCACTAGATCGGAATCGGCTAACTCCAAGGGCGGCAACTTTTCGGCCACGCGAATCAAAGCCAAATCGAGATTCCGGTCCGAGGCGTAGACTTCGGTGGCGGCCACGGTTCGGCCGTCGGCGAATTGCACTTCAATGGCGCGGCCGCTGCCGATCACATGCTGGTTCGTGGCGATCAGGCCGTCTTGGCTGATGCAAAAACCGGCGCCCACGTGCTGGCCTTCGCCCTTTCGCCCAGTGACCGTCACCATGACCACGGAATCTCGCACGCGGCGGGCCAGTTCCTCAACGCTCGCCGCCGCCGGATTTGTGTCCGCCGCCGGTGTTTCATGTGCCGCCGGCTTTGTTTCTTCATCGGCCTGGCTCAAACGCATGAGCAGCAACGGCAGAACGAAACACCCAACCAGAAGAGGAAAAAGGAATCGTCGCATGGATTGCCCGCCGATGAAAGGAATGCCTGCTAAAGGAATAGACGCCGCGTGGTCGGAAACGACGACCGCTCCATTATAGCAATCCAACGGGCGTCTTGCCCGCGAAGACGGCGGCAACCTCCGCCGCGTCCGAGCGCACCTCTTGGTTTGTGTGTTCCGGCGTGCATGGCGGCGCGAGCGTGGCGAGATCGTCTGGGCTTGGTCTGGAAAAAGTCGGCTGGCGGCGGGCTTTGTTGCAAGACTGTCTTGGTGATGACCACGCAGTCGTCTATCCCGACGCTCTTCAGTTCGAGGGTCACACAATGGGAGATCGTCGAATTCCATGCTTCGTGCTCTTCGCGTCCTTCGTGGTGAACCTATCCGGCCCAACGATTCTGCGTGCCGCCGAACGCTCAAGTTCACCACGAAGGACGCGAAGAGCACGAAGGGGAAGCGTCGGGCGTCGGAGAACAAAACGTTTGACGCCAGCCTTCAATTTGGCGTTGTTGAAGTTGACGAGCAATCCAATCCTCTGTCCGGCCCGGATTCATTCCCAACCGACCAGATTCTCTCCACTCCTTCTCTCAAACGCCATGCCAATTGCAAACCGCAAGGTGCGCTCCCCAGGTGCGGCCGCAACCTCCGCTACGGCGCCTGCCTTGTCGCTACAAGTGATGATCACCTAGAATGCGGCAACCGTTCGTCGCATAGTATCGCAACCCAAAAAATCGCACCGAGGAAAGCACGCTTCATGGCCAAGACCGCCATCAAACCGACCCGGCAGGAAAACTACCCGGAGTGGTACCAGCAGGTGATCAAAGCCGCCGACATGGCCGAAAGTTCGCCCGTGCGGGGGTGCATGGTCATCAAACCGTGGGGCTACGCGATTTGGGAAAACATGCAGCACGGGCTGGATGTCATGTTCAAGGAAACCGGCCACGAAAACGCCTATTTCCCGCTGTTCATTCCCATGAGCTTCCTGGAAAAAGAGGCGGAGCATGTGGAGGGGTTCGCCAAGGAGTGCGCCGTCGTGACGCACCATCGTTTGGAGCCGGGGCCCGATGGCGGTTTGGTTCCGGCGGGCGAATTGGAGGAGCCGCTCATCGTGCGGCCGACCAGTGAAACCATTATCGGCGCGATGTACGCCAAGTGGGTGCAGTCGTATCGCGACCTGCCGATTCTGATCAACCAATGGGCGAATGTCGTGCGTTGGGAACTGCGTACGCGGCTCTTCCTCCGCACCACCGAATTTCTCTGGCAAGAAGGACACACCGCCCACGCCACCGAAGCCGAAGCCCGCGAAGAGACCGAGAGAATGCTCGCCGTTTACGCCGACTTCGCCGAAAACCAAATGGCCATGCCCGTGATTTGCGGCGAGAAAACCGCCGAAGAGCGTTTTCCCGGCGCCGTTTCCACGTACAGCATCGAAGCCATGATGCAAGATCGCAAAGCCTTGCAGGCCGGCACGTCGCACTTCCTGGGCCAGAACTTCGCCCGCGCCCAAGAAATAAAATTCCAAGACCAGCACGGCGTCGAACAGTTCGCCTGGACCACCTCTTGGGGCGTTTCCACGAGATTGGTCGGCGCGCTGATCATGACCCACGCCGACGACGATGGCCTCGTTTTGCCGCCGCGTTTGGCGCCGCGCCATGTGGTGATTTTGCCGGTCATTCGCAAGGACGAAGATCGCACCGCCGTGATGGAATACGTGGAAAAACTTGCCGCCGAGTTGAAGGGCGTCTACTACGGCGATGGAAAAGTGCAGGTAAAAATTGACGACCGCGATTTGCGCGGCGGGGAAAAACGCTGGCAGCATGTCAAACGCGGCGTGCCGCTAATCGTGGAAGCCGGGCCACGCGATATCGCCGAAGGCAACGTGTTTGTCGGGCGGCGCGATACCGGCGAGAAAGGCCCCATCGCCCGCGATGAATTCGTGGCCACCGTCGCCCAAAGGTTGGACGATATTCAGTCCAACTTATTCCAACGTGCGCTCAAGCTGCGAGAAGACAACACGCACCGCATCGATTCGCTCGACGAATTCCGCCAGTTCTTCACGGCGAAGAATCCTCAAAAGCCGGAAATTCACGGCGGTTTCGCACTCAGCCACTGGGCGGAGAGCCCCGAAGCGACCAAGATTCTCAAAAAGTTGAAAGTCACGGTTCGCTGCTTGCCGCTCCAGGCCGACGACGAACCGGGCGTTTGCATTTTCAGCGGCCAGCCCAGCCAACGCCGCGTCGTGCTGGCCAAGGCGTATTAGTTGGAGTGTGCGTTTTAGTATATTTTCTCCGCGCCGTTGGAGTGCATGCTTTAGCATCGAGCCGGAAATAACAGTCGTCATTCCCGCCTGCACGGGAACGACGGTGCGCTGGATTCCCGACACTTATTTTCCGACTGATGCTAAGAGCTCCTAACATAACCCCTGTTTGGCGTTTCAAACACGGAGTTTGATGCTGACCTACCAAGTTGTGTTAGAAGGTATAAGGGGAAAGGGTGGTTTCCGCGTAGTCGAAAAGATTTTTACGGAGAGCAGACGCTTGAGCATGCTGTTCACGGTTTCTACTTGCCATCGCTGGCCGTATCGGGTGAGATGAAGTCTTGATTTCATTTGCCGTCGCCAATAACCCGTTGGCGGTTTGTTGGTGGGGCAACCGATGAGCGGCGGAATCAATGAACGAACGTGACATGTGTTGCGGGCGAATTCGTGGGAAGCTTCGCTGTCGTAGCCGGCGTCGGCGGCGAGCGTCTCGATATCGATTGCTTGAAGCGACTGCTGCAACGCCTCGCGATAATGAATGATATCGGGCCCTGGATCGCGACCAGGAACGAGCGACAAAATGCACTGGCAAAGCCAGTGGCACACAAAAACCATCGCAAATACGACGGTAGCAGCGCCACCCCGCCGTCAACAATATAAAACGCGGGCGGCGTCAATCGGCCAGGCCGATGCAGTAGAGCCGTTTGTTGGAGCGAATGAAAATCTGCCCATCGCTCACCGCGGGCGTGGCGTTGAACGTGGAGCCGTCGGCGTTGAGAGAATTTTCGGCCAGTTCCTCGAATTCGGCGCCGGTTGCCAGCACATGCGTGCCGCCATCGCGGTCGAGCGCGTAGAGTTGCCCGCCGGCGGCTACGGTCGAAGCATAGTATCGGCCCGAAACACGTTTTTGATAGACGGTTTCGCCATCGCCGGCATCGAGGCAATACGCCAAACCTCGATCACTCACCCAGTAGATACGCCCCTGATAGAGCAGCGGCGACGTGACGTAGCTCCCTACGTCGGCGGTCCATAATACGTGCGACTTACTGACATCGCCCTCGCCGCCGGCGCGAACCGCCACCGCGCCGCCGCTGCGTCCGCCAACGGCATACACCACGCCGTCGTGGGCGATAACGCTGTTGCAAATGGCGTTTCCTTGAATGCCCTCGGCGAACCAAAGCAGGTTGCCGTTGCCGGGGTCGAGCCCCCAAATTTCTCCGGGAACGCTCACCACCAAGTCGAACTGGCCATCGCCGATATCGACCAACACCGGCGTTCCCCAGGTTCCCTGCAATGCCTCGGCCGGCGAATTCCAAACTTCCTGGCCGGTTTTTTTGTCGAGAGCGACAATCGCCTCCGACTCCGCGCTGGCGTTCACGATGACGGTGTCTTTGTAAAGAATCAAACTGGAGGCCGAGCCCCAGCCGCGAATGGCCGAACCGGTTCCGACGCTCGTCTGCCAGAGTTTTTTACCCTGCAAGTCGTACGCCAGAACGCCCGTTTTTCCGTAAAACACGTAAACGCGTTCGCCATCAACCACTGGCGTGCTGGAGGCGTAACCATGTTCCTGAATGAAACCCCGATAGCGGTCTTCGGGCAACACCGGCTCGGTCTGCCGACTCCAAAGCAGTTTGCCGCTCTGGCGGTCGACGCATACCAAATGCCGCAGCAACGCTTCCTGCTCGCCAGGGTTTTCTCCGCTGACGCCATAACCGGAATAGCAGGTCAGAAAAATTCGGCCCGCCGAAACCACGGGGCTCGAAGCGCCGGGCCCCGGAAGGTCGAGCTTCCAGACGAGATTGGTTTTCTCATCCCAGGTGGTGGGTGGGTTTTTGTCATGACTGACCGCGCTTCCGCCAGGGCCCCGGAATTGCGTCCAATCGTCGGCCAGTAGTGGGCCGGCTGGTCCGCCCGCCACGCAGGCAAGTCCTAGAACGACCGAAAGGGCAACCACTTTCCCGGTAATCTTTTTCTCTACAATGTTACCGACCCGAACCTCGAACATAGCCATCTCCCGGGGTGAAAAACAGACGAAATGAGAGCAGGCGACCATCCGCCGACGCAGCCAGCGTTTCCGCCGAACTGCCGGGAGTTGCCTCAAATGGCTATAACCCCGCAAACCCTGAAAGCGACCGAAAAAAGCCGGAAAAAATTCGCCGCCGATTGAAACAGGCAAGAGTTCGTTACAAGCCGGAGGCTTGGCAGTCATTAGCCGCTGGTCGTGCAGCGATACCCCCAGACTGCCTTTTCTTCTCCGCGGCCCTCTACGTTTCCCTTTTTCTTCGCACAGCATGCCGAGGCGATTGTCCATCGGATACCGGCAGCTCATGGCTTGTATCCTGTCAGGATAGATAATTGGCTTGCTCATCCACTTAAACAACGCCAAAATTGCAGGATGGCGTCAAACGTTTTGTACTCCGACTCCCGGCTCCCGACCCGACTCTTCTCCTTCGTGCTCTTCGCGTCCTTCGTGGTGAAAATGGCCGTTCGGCGGCGCCGAGATTCGTTGGCCGAATAGGTTCACCACGAAGGACGCGAAGAGCACGAAGCATGGAATGCAACGATCAATCTTGGTGGCAAAACAGGGTAGCCTCGTTGGCGACGGTTGGTTACAAAGATCACGAAACTCAAGCAGTCGAATTAGGGAGAAAATCGACCAATGCGCGAACCGATAGGACTGCTGGGCATGGGCCTCCTGGGCGGAGCGGTGGCCGAACGGTTGCTCGAACGCGGCTGGACTGTTGTTGGATTTGACCCAGCCCCGGAGCGGCGGGCCGCCATGAAAACCGCCGGCGTTGCGATTGCCGCCAGGCCCGACATCGTGCTGGCGAGTTGCCAACGTGTGATTCTCTGCCTGCCGAACGATCAGATTGTGGCCAACACCTTGCGGCCGCTGATCGAGAAAATGCCAGTCGAACCCATGCCAGCCGGGCAAATCATTCTTGACATGACCACCGGCAGCCCGGCGCAGCGCGTGGAAATGGAAGCGCTGCTGCAAACGCGGAATGTGGTTTATCTCGACGCGCCCGTGGCCGGCTCCAGCCGGCAGGCCCGTAGCGGAAAAGCGGTTGTTTTGGTGGGCGGCCAGCAGGCCGCGTACGAACAATGCCGGGAGTTGCTGCTCTGTATCGCCGAGCATGTCGAGCATGTGGGGCCTTGCGGCGCGGCGGCTCAAGCGAAGCTGGTGCATAATTTGGTGCTGGGGCTGAATCGCGCTGTGTTGGCCGAAGGTCTGGCCTTCGCGCAAGCAATGGGGCTCGACCTGCAAACGATGCTCGCGTTTCTTCGACGTTCGCCGGCCTACTCGCAAGTGATGGACGCCAAAGGCGACAAAATGGCCACCGCCGATTTCACGCCCCAAGCCCGCCTCTCGCAACACCTCAAGGACGTGCGTCTGATCCTCCAAGCCGCCGAAGCGTTGCCCGCCAAAACGCCGCTCTCGGCGCTGCACCGG
This sequence comes from Planctomycetaceae bacterium, assembly GCA_003233175.1. GTDB lineage: Bacteria > Planctomycetota > Planctomycetia > Pirellulales > Pirellulaceae > SZUA-33. The sequence continues at coordinate 34,642 of QIKY01000285.1, forward strand.
CGTTTGCTGGAACAAGCCGAAGCCGCCGGTTGGGGCGACGCCGACAACTCCGCCATCATCAAGGTTTTTGAACCCGGCGAACCACCCACTTCATACGAATAAAAATGAACCGGTTACAATTATCGGGAGGTTCGAGGGTATCGGCCAATTGCCAGGCAGCTTCAAAGGGAAACACCATGCAGGATGTGTTATTGTTGGGCGGCGGCAAGATTGGACGCATGATCGCGAAGAACTTGGTGGAATCGGGCGATTACCGCGTGCGCGTCGGCGATGTCGACGAAACAGCCCTTCAGCGGCTGGACGAACACGTCGACTGCCAAACCGTGCTGCTCAACGCCGCCAGTTCGAGCGAACTTCAGGCGGCCATGCAAGGATGCCAGATCGTGGTTTCGGCGTTGAGCTATTCCTTCAACCCACTGGTGGCGAAAACGGCCCTGGCCGCCGGGCTGAGTTACTTCGACCTCACCGAAGATGTGGAAACAACCCGTTCGGTGCGGGGCTTCGCCGAACGCGCCGCCCAGGGGCAAATCTTCATGCCGCAGTGCGGCTTGGCGCCGGGGTTTGTCTCGATTTTGGCCCACCATCTCACGCAGGGTTTCGACAAGCTGGATTCGGTGCGGCTGCGCGTCGGCGCGTTGCCCAAGTTTCCCTCCAACGCAATCAAATACAATCTCACTTGGTCGACCGACGGCCTGATCAACGAATATTGCAACTCCTGCGACGCGATTCATGAACGCCAACGCATCGCGGCGCTGCCGCTCGATGGGCTGGAGCATTTTTCACTCGATGGCGTGCGGTACGAAGC
>QIKY01000126.1 GCA_003233175.1 Planctomycetaceae bacterium
CGTAAAAACCGGGGCGAAGGTGCGTAGCAAAACTTCGAACGAATTGGTAAGTTCCATCTTGGGGCGGCTTCCGCGCCAGAGAAATCGAGTCCGTAAACAAGATTTCATTGTCGCAAGCCGCCCCTTTTCGTGGCTAGATCAACTTCCAAAAAGTGCAAAACTGGAACTAATACCTTCTAACACAACTTGGTGGGTCAGCATCAAATTCCGTGTTTGAAACGCCAAACAGGGGTTATGTTAGGAGCTCTAAGGAGCGTTCGAACCATGCGTGTCGCTTTTCGCTCTGCGAAAGAACGCTACTTTCGCAGAGCGAAAGGCGACTATAAGACAATTGTTTCCCGAACGCTCCTTACCTCTCGTGAGCGACTCCCCATTCAAGGCAACGATTATGGGCATTATTGAGGAAATCCGTTTTATTCCATGGGGTGAACAGGCGTCGGTTGGCTGGAATTTCAAACACATGCTCCAAGAATCCCGTCTCGATGGAAAGTCGTAGATCGCTGTCTCCATCAACGTACATCTGTGTCACGTTTTTTACCAAGTCATGGATCAATTCATTCGTTTCGGGTTTGAGACGAATCAGGTTCTCCAGAAATGATGCGAGAACTTCGGCAGCTTCATATCTTGAATGCGGCGTATCGGGCAAGTCAACCAAATCTGCGTCACTGGGGCAAGATATGGGATCACTCATGCATCGCAGGTAGTAGTCGCTTAGGAAAGCGGCGGAGTCTTTAATGTCAAACGGGGGTTGGATGCGACAAAAACCGTCGACTAACATGATTTCAACGTATCCCCATATTCTGAGATTATCCGAAGCAATCCATTCCACGAGCAATTGCTTTGGAAGAACGTCATCGCCGAAAACCAGCGTCTGAATGTCTGATTTTTTCATTTTGCGATCCGCTACATGTTGTGTTGAGTGCCAACAAAACAATTTTGCCACGAACGTTTACCCGGCCTTCTTCATGGTTTCCGGCGGGGTTTCAGTTTCGACCGTTTTGGGTTGCAGTAGCTTGCGCATCACGACGGCGATGACCCCGCCGGTGAAAACGAGCATGATAAACCCGCCTATTGCGAGGCGCACGTAGAGTTCCGAGCCGCCCAGGCTGCTGAGCATATCGGAGTCGAACACGATCGCGACCACATACATGCCCAGGTACGACATCGACATATACAGCGGGCTGGCCGCCGCCAAGCTGCCAATGCCGAAGGCGCGCGCATGGCCGGAGCCGTAAACGATTAACGAAATCGACACCGGCGGGAGAAACAGTAGGATTGCCGCAAACACCAAAAAGGCGATAAACGCCGGCGCTGAAAAAAGCACGGCGCACAACACCGACGCCCCCAGCATGAATTCCAGCAGTGTTTTCAAGGAAAACTGCATGGCGAAACCTTCCTGGCATTTGTGCCGCGGCGTTTGCTGAAAAGAGCGCGAGCATTCTACACGATAACATTTGAGAAGCCGGGCTTTTTCAAAAAGCCCGGCTTCTGAATCGGGAAGTAGCTTTCACGCTTTCTCAGGGCAACTCGAACAACGATTGGCTCTTCACGATGGCGTAGTCGTCGGGGAAGGTGTGAAAGGCCTGCACCAACATACTGCGGTTCCGCGTTTCGATGTTGATGTAGCTCAAGGCGCCCAACTCGATGCGGCCGCTGGAACGAAACGTGTGCAGCATTCCCTTGCGGTTGGCGTCGTGCGTGAGTTCCTTTTGGTAAGTCCAGAAAACGCTGGGCTCCACCGGCTCGAGTTGGAAACTCATCTGGTAGGTGATTTTTCCCCGGCACTCCACGCGGTCGTGCCGGTCGCCCCGCAGGCGGTACGACATCAAACGCCGTCGCTGCGGCAGCGGGTGCTGTGCCGAAGCGGCCACTTCGGTTAACGTCATGCCGCCATATACCCAAGTCACTACGTGGCCGGCGCTGGTGATGTCGATCTTGGCTTTGAAGCCATTGCGTTCGACGGTTCGCGTGGCGTAGATCTCGAAAAGTTCCGGGTGCAACGAACGTCCATAGAGTTGGAAAATAAGTTCGGCGACTTTTGGCCTGACGGAAAGCACGGCCTGAGTACCTCAAAATTTTTGAATAGGACAACTAGAAAAGGATGCCGCGGAATTGAATACGCTCCCTTCTCGCTTTGGCGTCTTTCACGGCGCCACAACCACTGAGGATGGAACAGACTCATTATAGACGCATTGCCAACACCAAACAAAGGGCATTCGTAAGGCGAGAAATAAGGACCGTTTTCCGGCTTGACAAATACCTTCGCCTTGTGATACGAGGCCGGGTCGCGTTGGCGAATTAATATGTGTGGAACCATTAAATACAGAATTCATATCTGATCAGCCCGGCATTTTGAAAATGCCGGGCTGCCGAACTGGCGCGCCGTTATTCAACGTTTCCTAAACGCGATTCAGCGTACGCTCCCACTTGCTAGGCGCCATCGGCGGGCGGCGGGTTGTCGGGCTTTGGAATCGGCCGGCCGTGAGGATCGAGTTGCGGGCTCTCCAGTTCGCCCGCCAACTCTTCTTGCAGACGAGGTGAAAGATAATGTTCCGCCCGTTCGGCCGAGTGGTGAAGTTGACTTTGCGGCACGCCGAAATGCTTTTCGACATACGCCTCCCACAAGCGGTGCGAGCGAACCAGGCGGCGTGCGGCCGATTCGCCGGCGGGCGTCAAGGAGCAATACCCGCTCTGAATCGCGACATCGCCCCGCCAGCATAACCAACGAAAGGCCATAAAGGTTTGCAGCCGGCCGACGCCCATTGCGCCGCGAAAAATCTGTAGAAACGTCCGTGGCTGTTCGGCGCTCCCGCGCTCGTTCAAACGATAAAGCAGGCCGAGAATGTCGTCGGCGACGATGCGCAGCCGCAAACGAAAACGACGCGCCGAGCGACTCAGCACGCCGTAGCGAGGGCTCAAAAACGCCGCCCCGACAAGCAACATTCCCACGGCCACGCCCATCATGCCGGCCGTGCTGGCGCCGACGTCGGCAGGGAAACCGATGCGGGAAAAAAACACCGGCGGCAAGGTAATCGCCATGGCGTGTCCCAACAACGCGCTGGCCGCCGCCACCACAAGGCTGATGCCCAGCATGCTGCTCAGGCGGTCGGTCAGCAGGTGTGCGGTGGCCGCTGGAGTAACCAGCATGGCGATCACGAGGATACTGCCGACCGATTCAAAAGCCGCCACCAACGTGACCGAAGTGACCGCCATCAGGGCATAGTGCATGACCGTGGCGTTCACGCCCAGCGTGGTCGCCAATGCTGGGTCGAACGCCGAAATTTTCAGTTCCTTGTAGAACAACACGATCAACGCCAAATTGCCCAACAACGCAGCGCCGTTGATGACCGCGGCGCGGGGAATGTTCGTGCCCGGCCATGTATTGACGACTACGGTTTCGATAGTTCCGTAAAGGACGCAATCGGGGTCGATGTCGACGTTGTCGGCAAAGGCCCGCATGAGCAACAGCCCCAGAGCAAAGAGCGTCGTGAAGACGGCGCCAAGCGAAGCGCTGCTTTCCACGCGGCCCAACTTTTGCACCCATTCGGTGAGCACCGCCGACAACACGCCCAAGGCCATCGCCCCGGCGAAAAAAATCGGGTGCAAAATCGCCTCATGCATCTGGCGACTCATCCAACCGCCGGCTTGCAGCCAATGCGAGAGCAAAAACGCCAGCACGATTCCCGGCAACGCCACATGGCTGAGCGCGTCGCCCATCATGCTTTGACGCCGCAACAGGAGCAGATTGCCCGGCAATGCGCAAGCCATCGCGGCCAGCGCCGCCGTGATCACGATCCAGGTGTCGAGCGACGTCCAACCGCTCAAATGTTCTGCAATTTCATATATCATGGCGCACCGCGCGAAACCGCCACCAGGGCGCGGCCCGATTAGAGTCCGTACGTCGAGGGATTGATGGCGTTCAGATAAAAGAACGCCAACCTGAAAATGAACATGATCAGAATGGAGAAGCCGAGGCCCATCACGATAAACGTGGCCACGACCGTCAACACATTCGACGACGACTCCGCCCGCTGCTGGTACTCATTGGCCAGCCGCAGCAGCGACTCCGGAAGCGTGCCCGACTGCTCCGCGTTTTCCACCACATACATGAATTCCTCTGGAAACACTCCGGCTTCACGAAACGCATCATGGATTTCATCGCCCCGCTTGATCACCCGATCCACCTGCTTCAACTTGCTGGTGTAGTAAGGGTTGCTCGTGCTGCGGAGCGCGAGCGCCACGCTGCGGCGTGCGTCCATCCCGGCGTTGTTGGCCATGGCGAGCGTCCAGGCTAGGCGAGAGAGAAGCAGTGTTTGCAAACTCTGGCCGACGAGCGGCGTGCGCATGAAGAGCGCCATGGGGACGGGGCCGAACCAACTCCTAGTGAGCGCGTAATAGATAAATACAACGGCGCCCACGATCAGGGCCAAAATGCCCACGTAATTCCGCAGTCCCTCGTTGCCGACGCCAATTCCCAACAGGTCGAACACGGGGCTGCCGTCTTGCATGCGGGGGACCACTTCCCCCATCACCCAAATGAAAATGCCGATCACGATCGTGGCGATTCCCAGTTCGATTGCCGGCCACAAAATACCTGAGAGGAACGTTCGCCGCAGCCTGATTGCGTGCTCATACTGGTCGGCGATGCGGAGAAAAATCTGATCAACCTGCCCCGTCATTTCGCCGGCTTCGATCATTTCGCAGACCAGCGACGGATAATATCCCCGCGTGCGCTCCATGGCTTCGGCCAGAGTGTCGCCCTGCTTTATTCCCCGGACCACCATCTGCGCTGCTTCACGTTGGCGCTGGGAGCCGCGTCCTCCTTCTTGCTGCCAGGCGCGTTGCAAGTCGACGCCGGCGCCGATGGAAGTCCCCACGCGGCGGCAGAGGTGCGCCATGTGTTTTGCGCGAATCGTGGCCATGTTTCCTTGCTCCGTTTCTCAAAGCGTCGCGGAAGAATTGTGGTTCATCTATATTTTACGCAGTTCCTATTCCGCAGGTTCAGCGCGCGGGTAAGACCCCAGCACGTTGAGCCGCAACGTTTTGCGTTTCAGCGACGCCAACGCCCGTTTTGTTTTGGCTTCGCTTTCGTGGCCGACCATCTCGACGAAAAACAAATATTCGCTACCCGCCCCCGGAATCGGAAAGGATTCAATCCAGGTTAAATTCAGTTCATTGCGCTTGAAAATCGACATGGCATCGGCCAGAGCGCCGGGCTGATGCTCCAATTGAAACATCAGCGAGGTTTTGTCTTTCCCGGTTCGCTTGGGCGACTCCCCGCCGATCACCGCGAACCGCGTCACGTTGTTGACGCTGTCTTCAATGTTCTCCGACACTACCTCCAGCCCGTAGCTGCGGCCCGCTTCCCGACTCGCAACGGCCGCGGCGCCTTGCCGTTCGGCCGCCAGTTGCGCTGCGGCCGTGGTGCTGGTCATTTCCACCAAACGCGCCGTCGGCAGATTCTTCGCCAACCAATTCCGGCACTGAGATAACGCCTGCGGTTTACTATACACTTCGCGAATCTCGGCGCGACCGCACTTCGCCAACAAATTATGGTGAATACGCAGCTGCACCTCTCCGGAAATGTGCAGAGGCATTTTGGAAAACATGCTGAGCGTATCGACGACGCGTCCGTCGGTCGAATTTTCGATCGGCGCCAAGCCGTAGTCCACGCGTCCCCGCTGGACTTCCTCGAAAATGGCGGCGATCGTGGAAACGGGAATCAACTCCACCGCACCGCCGAATCGCTCCACGGCCGCCAAGTAACAATAGCTGTATTTAGGGCCCAAATACGCGACTCGCACCGGGGCGACCAGCATTCGGCTGTCGCTCAGCAGCTCGCGGAATACGGTTTGCAAACTGCGTTCGGAAATAGGGCCGGAGTTGCCCGAGATCGCGCGGGCGATGGTTTGCCGGGCGTCGAGAATGGCCCACGCCTCGTTTTCCGGCGCCAACTTCGCTAATTGCTTGCTCAGTTTGACCCGCTCGTTGAGGATTTTCACCAAATCTTTATCAAGGCGTTCGGCCAATTTCAACAATTGTTTTCCGGAAAGCTCGCGTTTTTTTGCTTTGCGCTGGGCCATATCAATATCAATCCTCGCGGCAATTCTCGCCTGAACCACTCATGCCTGTTTTCATGAATCGTGACTAATTATAACTATAACGCCGTTGGCTGCCTGATGGGCCTCTGTGTAATAGCCGTGTTCCGTGCTGTCAAGCAAGCACCTCGTCCGGTTATCCGAACACCCTTATCCCGACGCTCTTCAGTTCGCCGATCACGCGATGGGAGAAATCGTCGAAGTCCATGCTTCGTGCTCTTCGTGGTGAACCTATCCGGCCAACGATTTTCGATGCCGCCGAACGATCAATGTCACCACTAGGACGCGAAGAGCACGAAGGAGAAGCGTCGGGAGTCGGAGAATAAAACGTCTGACGCTATCCTGCAATTTGACGTGTTGCAAGGCGCGCTCGCTTTTGCGCACAGGCCGCTGGGAACTTGAAATGTTTCTCGCGACGCCGCATACTTTTCTATTCCAGCACCCGGCCACCAGAAACCAAACCTCTAACCCCACGACCGCCATGCCGCCCCAAATAGAATGGATCAACGAACAACAAGCAACCGGCGCGTTATCGCAGACGTATGAAGAATGGTTCTCACACAACCCAGGACGCAGCGAAATCCCCGGTATTTTGAAGTGTTTTAGCCACCGCCCCGATTTCCTTCGCGACGTGATCACGTTTTCGAACCATGTCCATTTTACCGACGGGCATCTCGACCGCCGCACCAAGGAGCGGATCGCGACCTTCGTTTCGGCTTTGAACAAATGCCGTTACTGACTCGGCGCCCACGCAATGTTCCTGCAGTTGCAGGACGAAGACATGGCCGTGGTCGAGGCGCTGCGGCGTGGAGAACTTGACGCCGCGCCCGTTGCGCCCGCCGAACGCGAACTACTCAAGTTGGTCGAACTCCTGACCCTGCACTCCCACCGCTGCGGAGCCTACGATATCGAGCGGTTGCGCGCCGCCGGCTGGAGCGAACCGCAAGTGGCCGAAGCGGTGTACATCACCGCCATGTTCGCCTTTTTTAATCGCGTTGCCGACGCCTTCGGTCTCGACGACCCCGGCTACGACCAACTCTCAGACCCGCCCCAACCGCAACCGTATTCCGACTCATAACCGTGCGCCGTTGGAGTTCACGCTTTAGCGTGTTTTTTCTTTCCGCGCCGTTGGAGTTCATGCTTTATACCTTCTAACACAACTTGGTAGGTCAGCGTCACACTCCGTGTTTGAAACGCCAAGCAGGGGTTATGTTAGGAGCTCTTAGCATGTTTTGAAGCGTGTTGAGGAAGAAAACACGCTGAGGCGTGAACTCCAACGGTTGTCAACTCCCGCTAGGCTTCCGGAAAACGCCATTGCTCATCAAAGCGATTCAAAAATTCTTCCATGAAGGCGTGGCGGTCGGCGGCCAACCGACGAGCCGCAGCGGTGTTCATTCGCTCGCGCAACAACAATAATTTTTCGTGGAAATGGTTGATCGTCGAGCACGACTTACTCTTGTAGTCGGCAAACGAAGCGTGCATCAGCGGCGGCGTGTGAGGATCGTGCAGCACATTTCCCGCATGACCGCCGTAGGCAAATGTTCGCGCGATGCCGATAGCGCCGATCGCATCGAGGCGGTCGGCGTCTTGCACGACTTCTCCCTCCACGCTGGCCATGGGCGTCGGCACACCTGCGCCTTTGAAGGAGATGCAAGCAATGATTTCGCACACATGTTCCACAACCGGCGGGGAGACGCCTTCGGCAACCAGCCATTCTCGGGCCGCGCGCGGCCCAGCGGTTTCGTCGCCGGCGTGAAACTTCCAATCGGCCACGTCATGCAGTAGGGCGGCCAAGTCGACCACCAACAAATCGGCGCCTTCCTGTTCGGCCAGCCAGCGCGCTGTTCGCCACACACGTTCGATGTGCCACCAGTCGTGGCCGGTGGCGTCGTTCTCGAATTTACCGCGAATAAAATCGCGCGTTCTCGTCACCACCGATAGCTGCGGCATCTTGCATTTTTACCTGGGGCGAGGATCGAAGAATTCATCGAACGCCAGCCAGAAGCTGCGGGCGTACCGAAAAAACCAAGCCGGGAAGAGAAACACGAACGCCGCCACGGTAATCAGCAACGTTCGTTCGGCGACGATTTGATTGAACAGCAGCAGGGGATAAACAACGGCCGTAATTAGGGCCGTCAAACCGTAATTGAAATAGATTGAGCCCAGAAAAAACCCCCGCTCGCGCTCATATTCGCAGCCGCAATGAGAACAAGCGGCGTGCATCCGCCACATGTTCTGGAAGAGGCGGGTCTGGCCGCAGAGCGGGCACTGCAAACGCACGGCTCGGTAAACGAGCTGCCAAAAACGCATCGAATTATTTCTTCGCGGTTGCGGCCAGAACCGGCGCTGGCGCCAGTGCATTCAGCCTCGCCCGGCGGACTTCAAGATAAAACAGGGTGGCGAGCCCCGACAAAATCAGGAATGGCATAGACATCATGAATAGAATGCTCCAAAAATAGCCTCGCACGAGGTTCGCATGTTCGGGGTCGTTGCCGGCCAGACTGTCTTTACACGTGGGACAGGCCGACGCCACCGACTCGAGGGCAAACAAAACAAGCACCGCCACCAGCAAACACAACAACGTTTTCCCCACGGCCGAAACCATCATGCTTTTCCTTGAACGAATGACGATCCTCACCTTAAACGCATCGCTCGATCAGCCGGCATCGAAATCCGCCGGCGCGGAAACAACCGTTTCCGGCAACCTCCCCATTGTACTTCCCGCAATGCGCGGAGGATAGATCTGATACAGCATCAGGTACACAACCACGCCGGTGATCGAAACATAAAGCCAAATGGGAAATGTCCAACGGGCCAGGCGAACATGCCGAACGCGGTTATTGCGCAAACCGAAGTAGATCGTGGCCAACGCCAGAAAGGGAACCGTGGCGGCGAGCAGCACGTGCGTGAGCAAAATGCCGTAGTAAAAATAACGCACGGAGTCTGGCGGATAGGACGGAAACTTTTTGCTGAGCACTTGGCTGTGGTAAACCAAATAACACGCCAAAAAAAGCACCGACACGGCAAAGCACGTAAGCATCACCCGCTTATGCGCCCGTTCGCGGCGAAGCTTGATCAAAACAAAGCCCGCCACGAGCAACACCGCCGCCAAACTGTTCAGAGCGGCATTCACATGCGGCAAAATTTCCACGATATCTTTCACGGGGCGCTCTCGATGTATAGATGAATCACGGAGTTTGACGACTCAGGCGTTGTCTTCCGTTCATGGTCTTCCGTTCATGAACTTCTTGACTTCTTTCTCTGTGACCTCTGTGTGCTCTGTGGCTAAAACTTTTTTGAGTTGCGGCCCACGATGGCGTTGTACTCCGTGGCAATAACTAATTGGCCACTTGCTCTGGAGATATCTTCCCTTGGTCGTCGGCGGCGTCGTTTTCTTTTTCGCTCTCTTTTTCCTCCAGCGGGCCGACCGAGCCATCGAGCAAACCGCTGATTTTGCGCTCCAACGCCAAAATTTCGTTGGCGTCGTTCCAATGGTAGTAGCCGCGAAGCTTGCCTTGTTGGTCGATCAGAATGAGGTTTTCCGAATGCCCTTGCTTGGCCACGGGAACCTGGAAAATGTCGACGCCCACGCGCGTGATGTACGACATTTTTCCCGTGAGAAACTTCCATTGCCGCGTGTTGGCGTTGAACCGGGCGGCGTAGGCCGAGAGTACGCCGGGGGTGTCGGTTTCAGGGTCGCAGGTGATGCTGACAAACTGTACGCCCCGAGGACCAAACTTGCGTTGCAACGTGGCCACCTGCAAATTCTGCTTCACGCACGACGCCGGGCAGGTGGAGAAAAAGAAACTGGTCACCCAAACTTTTCCCTGGAGGCTGCTGGAATCGAACGCATGGCGGGTGGTGTCGATCAACTGAAAACTGGTCAGCGGCGGACCGGCGAGTTTTTCCTGGGCCTCTTTTTCCAGAGCGATTCGCTCCAGTTCGGCAAGTTGGATTTTGGTTTCACGAAAATGACGATAAGCCAACACAAACGAAGCGCCGCCGACAACCAGCAGCATGGTCGCTAGAAAAAACAAAATGGTTCTGTTCATAGTCTGTCTCCCGCGGTGCGTTGCCCGGCGATAGCCCACGCGGCGGCGTAGGCCAGCAGGGCGAATAATATCGTGATACTCCAACACGCCGCTAGACTGGGCGTCCAAAATAATGCGGCGGTATCCAGGTTGGCGGCGGGTTGGCCGCCGCCCAGCAACAAGTGGCGCACTCCGCCGACTCCATACGTCAGCGGATTCAAACGCATCACCCAATGCAATATCCCGGCGCCGGTGGCGCTGGGCACCGGAAAAAAAGCTCCCGAGAGCAACCACATGGGCATCAGAAAAAGGTTCATGATCGCATGAAAGCCTTGTGTCGACTCCATCCGCCAGGCGAGCACAAAGCCGAGGGAGGTCAGAGCCAGGGCGGTCAAAAAAAGGAAGGCCACCAGTCCTAGCAGGGCGGGCCATTCGATGCTTACTGAAAGTGTTAGCGCCAAGAGACAAAAAATCAAGGCTTGAAACATGGCCAGCAGCGAACCGCCCAGCACTTTCCCCAGCACCATCGCCCAACGCGGCGTGGGCGAAACGAGCACCGACTGCAAAAAACCTTCGCGGCGGTCTTCGATAATGGAAATCGTGGCGAAAATGGCGGTGAACAACAGCACCAATACGAGCGTGCCGGGAAAATAATAAGCCTGAAAACTCTGGCCGCCCTGGCCGGCGGGCGAGAGCCGGAAGGAGCGATCCAGCCCGGCGCTGAACAAAACCCAGAACACGAGCGGTTGCCCCAGCGCGCCGAACACACGGTTTCGCTGACGCACGAACCGCACTATTTCCCGTTGGCATAACGCCCTAGCCGCCAGCCAGGGGCGAACCGCCAGCGGCGTTTCCACCGGAGCATTTTGGGGCGATGTTTTATTCATCTGGCGACTCCGCGGTTTGCCAAAACCGACGCCCGGTCTTTTCAATGAAAACATCTTCCAAGGTCGGTTTTCCTAAACGCAAAGATCGGATGCGCTCCCCAAACGCCGCCGTCAACTCCTGGATTTGCGCCGGACCGTCGGTCGTTTCCAACCGCAGCGAGCCTTCCACCACCCGCGCCGCAAGAGAAAACCTGGCTTGCATTTCGGCCGCCAAGGCTTCCGGCTCCGCAGTTTCGATGGTCAGGCAATCTCCGCCGAGCGCCGCGCGCAGCGCGTGCGGGGAGTCGAGCGCGACCAGTTTGCCGGCGTCGAGTATGGCGATGCGGTCGGCGCGATCGGCCTCTTCCAACAGGTGCGTCGTGAGCAGAACGGTGATGCCCTGTTCCTGACGCAAGGTTTGCAGGAAACGCCAAAGATCGCTCCGCGCGCCGGGATCGAGCCCCGTGCTGGGTTCGTCCATGAGTAATAGGCGGGGGTGGTGCAGCAAACCCTTGGCCAGTTCGACGCGTCTTTTCAAACCGCCGGAGAGCGTTTCCACGCGATGATCGGCGCGGTCTTCCAGCCCCAGTTCCGCCAGCACTTCCCGGCAACGGCCGCGAAGCAGTTCTCCCGACATCCCGTACAACGCGCCCTGATGATGGATGTTCTCGCGCACGGTCAGTTTGATATCGAGGCTCGGCGCCTGAAACACAACGCCAATACTAGCGCGAACGCGTTGGAGTTGCGAACGAATATCGCGGCCTAGAATTTCGACCCGTCCCTCTTGCAACGGAATGAGCGTCGACAACAAACGAAAAAGCGTCGTTTTGCCGCTCCCGTTGGGCCCTAGAAAGGCGAACACCTCGCCACTCCCGACCTCGAACGAAACCCCCCGAAGCGCGACATGCGAACCGTACCGAAAACGCACTTCCGCCACGCGTAAGGCAACGCTCTGTGAACCGGCCGACATAAATGGGAGGACCCTGCGAATAAGAGGCGGCGGCTCCATCGCCTTAAAACAACGACGCCTTAAAACAACGACGCCTTAAAACAACGATCGCTTCACCGAAGCGACTGCGGCGTTGCGTCTGAAATACGTTCGCCGACGCGTCTCTTCCTAATGACCCGAGTGATCGTGGACCGGCGTTTCACGACCGATGGCGTCTTCCAGGTAATCGTGGCTGCCGGGGGTGTCTCGGGAGACGGCGTGTTGCCAACGGATGTCGGAATATTTGATTGTGCGTCGGCCGACATCGGGAACCAGCATGCAAATTAAGAAGATCGACATAAACGCCGCTGGAATCGTGAGTACGTATTTCCAATTGGCTTCCCACAGCAGATGCATGAAAAAGGTGATCACGAGCATCGCCTTGGCGCAGGAGACGGCCATCATAAAGGCCCAGCCGACATGCACCGGCACCAACTCCCGCCAGGCATCGAGGTAGGTCAGGGCGGAGGCGGTTGTCAGCACGCACAAGGCCGCGAACACATACCAGTATTTGGCGTTGCCGCCATGCTCATCGCCGCCATGGTCATGCGAGTGAGCGCCCTTGGCGCCCTGATCGGCTGAGGTTTTTTTATCGTGAGTGGTTGGGTCCGACATATTATTCAAAAACTCCGCGAGCATCGACACTTGCTAAAGTAGTGCGGCGACTCGTTAGAACAAATACAGCAAGGGAAAAAGAAAAATCCAGACCAAGTCGACAAAGTGCCAGTAGAGCCCAATGTTTTCCAGGTAGTTGGCCTTGTCGCGATCGAGCCGCTTGGGCAGGGCGAAGGCGAAGAAAACCAGGCCGATCAGTACGTGAATGGCGTGGAACCCGGTGAGCAGGAAGTAGGTTGAGGCCCACATGTTGCCGTTGGGAATCACCATGGGCAAACGCAGCCAGTGAAAGCGTTCATTGAGGCCGGCCTCCAGCACCGTTTCGTCTTCGTACAAGTACGGAAGCAAACCCTGGCGGCCGCTGACTCGTACGAACCGATCTTGGCGGGCGGCGAGCTCGAGGGTTTTGGCGCTAATTTGTTGGGTTAACTCCGCGCTGCGGTCTGCGTCGTCTTGCACGGCTTCGCGTTGTGTTTGCAAGGCGGCGAGTTCCGACGTCGTCTGACCGATTTGCTCTTGCAAGCCGGCCGCCTCCGCCTTGAGTTGCGGCTCTTCCGCGTGAAGCTGTTGTTCGATGATTTCGTCGCGATGATGATGATTGATCAGGTAGGCGATTTGCTGGAAACCGGCATGCCCCACGGCTGCGTCGTCGGCGAAGGCGGCCTTCCGTTCAGCCCACTTCACGGCGTGCTGGGAAAGAGCAGTGACCAAATCAAGACGTTTCTGATCTTCCTCGCTCAACGGCGCGGCGGCCACGGCCGATGCGCCACCGGCTTCATTGTCGCCCTCTCCCTCACTGGCTGTAGCGGCAGCGGCGCTCTGGCCAAACTCCGCTTGGAGAGCCGTCAGCCGCTCTCGCACGGCCTGCATGTAGTAAATGTCGGGCTTCTCCCACAACAGCGAACGGCCGGGAGTCGGGTGAATGCCGTGCGAAAACTTCGAGGAGTACTCGCCCATTTTGATACCCAGGAAAACCGACCCCAGCACAAAAGTGGCCACGAACCACCGCTTCGCTAGTGCTGGTTTATCGGCCTTGGCCGCTTCATACGCCAATACGATCGTGAGGCTGCTACAGATCAGCACGAACGTATTGGCAACCCCCACCAATTCCACCAGATGCACATCTTCGGGCGATGGCCAATTCCCCGACACGCCGAAGCGAATCACGATATAGGTGCCAAACAGCGCCGCGAAAAACATAATTTCCGTCGACAAAAACAGCCACAAAAACAGCTTGCCATTATTCAGAGGCAGCGCCGGTTGGTATTCCAACTTCAAGTGGCCGTGATCTTCGTGAGCGTCGTGTGAGTGATCCGACATGTGTCTTCAAACTATCGAAAAATTTGCCGTGTGAACTAAAAAACGAAATTCTTGAGCGGCCGCCTCAAAGCAACGGAACATGCAGCAACAACAGCGCCAGCACGCCAGGAAGATAAACCAACGAAGCTCGCAACAACCAGCGGGCCGAGGCCTCGTCGCGGCGCAGGCAAAACCGGGCGGCGCAACCTAGTTGCAATAACGCCAATACAAAAACGGAAAGTCCAAAGGTGGCGGTTTCCGGAGCCAGCAATGTGGGCACAAGGCCGACCACCAACACGCCCAGCGCCGCCGCCACCGCCTGCAAACCGGCTCGCCGACCCGTGGGATCGACCACCGTAAGCATTTTATGGCCCGCCGCCGCGTACTGCTTCCGATAAATCCAGGCGATGGCCATGAAATGTGGGAACTGCCAAAGGAAGAGTAATGTCCAGATGACCCAGGCGCGCATGTCCAGCGTTGCTCCGGTGGCGGCCCAACCCATCGCCCAAGGCATGGCGCCGGCGATGGCGCCCACGAACGTGTTCCACGAGGTGCGTGTTTTCAGCGGCGTGTAGGCGCAAACGTATAGCAGCCAGGTGAGCAGCCCCAAACCGGCTGTGGTTGGATTGACAAACAAAGCCAACACCAATTCGCCCAGCAACAGTGTGATTACCGTGAACGCCATCACTTCCCGCTCATGGAGGCGGCCCGAGGGCAGCGGACGGTCGGAGGTACGGTGCATGAGGGCGTCGCGCCGGCGTTCAATCCACTGGTTAGCGGCGCTGGAGCTGGCGGCCACCAAAAACGAACCGAGCAGCGCGTTGAACAACAGCAGCGTCTGAGGTTGCCCGCGGCTGGCCATCACCGCCGCCACCGCGACGGTCAGCAAAGCCAACACCGCGATGCGCGGCTTGCACACTTCCACGAAACAGGCGGCGCGCGCGAAAATGCGTGTTGGGCGAGCCATGTTCACGGCTGAGACGCTCATGCCAAGCCCCCCTTGATTGCGGAGTCCAAGGCCGGCCCCCCACCTGAAAGTCCCCCACCTGAAAGTGATTGCAACCGCCACGCGTTGACACACGCCAAAACCGCAAGTGCGAGAATCAAGGAGCCCATCGCGACGTGCGACGTGATAATAATCGCCGGCCAAAAACCAGCGGCCAAAATCGTGTAGTTGGCGGCGAATGCAAAGGAATCGAACCACGCCGGCCAGCCGAAATTGACCACCCAGGTGCTCACGCCCAAAACGAGTTGCATGGCAACCAAAAGAGCCAGCAATACCGGCCCATGGTTCAAACTCCACAGTTTCGGTTTGCCGCGCACCGCCGCGATCGCCAACAGGACCACGTGAACAGCCAACAGCATCGCCCCCAAAAGGTGGAACACGACAAGCACTCGAAAGTGATTCGCGCTCGCCATCACCGGCACGTGCCGAATGCCCGATCCCAAAACAAGCTGGGTGTAGGTCAAGACAGCCGTAATCGTGCTCAGCCGTCGTAACTTCCGCACCGACGAGGCGTCATGCGTTCGATGTTCCCGGCAACGCCAGGAGCGAGAAAACGCGGCGGCCAGAACCACGCAATAGGCAAAAAACGCAGGACCCACGCAGCCGTGAATTTGCGCCAAGGTTCGAGCGTTGGCAATCACGCGGGCGCCGCCCAACAAACCTTGAAAAATGACCAACACAACAGCCACCACCGCCATGATGCGCAGACGCCTGGAGCACCGCGAAGCAAATGCGGAGGCCAGCAATGCAAGCGCCAACATGCCCACCATGGCGCCTAATAAGCGGTGTCCATGTTCGATGAACAGATCCCAAGGACCGGCCCACCATTTGGCCAGCGGGTAGGCAAAAAGGTTGTAGCCATACGTGCTGGGCCAATCGGGCACAGCCATGCCGGCATCGTACGTCGTGACCAAACCGCCCACCCAAATCAAGGGGAATGTCGCGCAGGCGAGCACAACCGCCAAACGATGCGGCCATAAACTCGAACCTGTTTCAGACGACGTTAACACGGCACACGCCTCAAGCGTCATGAGCAGTTTCTTCTCCGTCGGACGACTCCGGCGGCGGCTGCGTTTGCGGGTAAAAATCGGTATCGACTTCAGGCGAACCATACTCGTAGGGCCCCCGATACACCACCGGCTGGAAGTCGAAATTTCCGTGGCCGGGCGGGCTTGGCGCCGCCCACTCCAACGAGTTGGCGCCCCAGGGATTTCGCCCCACGCGCTGCCCCCAGAACATGCTCGTGATGAAGTTGTAAGCAAAAATAATCTGCGTCGTGACCATGAGAATCGCACACACGCTCATGAATTGATTGAGTCCCAACAGGTGGCGGAATGTTTCATAATGGTAGGGGTCGGCCAGTCGGCGGGGAAAGCCCACCGCTCCCAAAATGTGCATCGGGTAAAACGTGCCGTTGAGAAAGATGAACGTCAGGAAAAAATGCCATTTGCCCAACGTTTCGTTCATCATGCGGCCGAACATCTTGGGGAACCAGAAATAGATCGCGCCAAAAACCGCCATCGCCGTGCCGGCAAACAGCACGTAATGGAAATGGGCCACAATGAAGTACGTATCGTGGATGAAAATATCGACCGGCGTGGCCGCCATGAAAATGCCCGAAAGCCCGCCGATAATGAACATCGAAACGAACGACAACGCGAACAACATCGGCGTGGTGAATTGAATTTTGCCGCCCCAAATGGTGCCCAGCCAATTAAAGACCTTTACCGCGCTAGGCAGCGCGATCATCATCGTGGCCACCATGAACGTCATGCCGAGAACAGGATTCATCCCCGAGACAAACATATGGTGGCCCCACACAATGAAGCCCAGCCCCGCGATTCCCGAAATGGAATAGACCATCGGTTTGTAACCGAAGAGCGGCTTGCGAGCGAAGCACGAGATAATATCCGAGACCATGCCCATTGCGGGCAGAATCATGATGTACACAGCCGGGTGCGAATAAAACCAAAACAAGTGCTGCCAGAGCAACGGCTGCCCGCCGCCCGCCATGGCGACGGAATTGTTCACCACCAACCCTTCCGGAATAAAAAACCCGGTATTGATCAGCCGGTCGAGCACTTGCATGAAACCGGCGGCTGTGAGCACCGGCAAGGCGAACGCTTGTAGCAACGCCGTGATAAACATGCCCCAGATGGTCATCGGCAGACGGAACATCGTCATGCCGGGGGCGCGCATCTGGATGATGGTGGTCATGTAGTTGATCGACCCCATCATGGACGAAATCCCCACGAAGGTCACACCGAACAGCCAGAACGTTTGTGCATGGCCGCTTCCGGGCGCCGCTTGTTCCATGACCGAGAGCGGCGGGTACGATGTCCAACCGCCGGCGGCGCCGTTTCCTGGCATGAAGAACGTGGCGCCAATGCAAATGAACGCCGGCCACATGAACCAGTAACTCAGCATGTTGAGCGTGGGAAAGGCCATGTCGTCGGCGCCGATCATGAGCGGAATCAGGTAGTTTCCGAAGGCGCCGGCCAGAATCGGGATGATCACGAAAAAGATCATCACCGTGGCATGCATGGTGAAGAGCATGGTGTAAAACTCAGGCGAAACCTGACCGCCTTCAGCGGAAAACAGCATGCGGCCGATAACCGGCATTTCCGCCCAGGGCCAGGCCAGTTGCCAGCGAATACCCAACGCCAACAGACCGCCCACCAAAAACCACAACAGCGTGGAAAATAAAAACTGCAGCCCGATGATTTTATGATCGCGCGAAAACACATAGGTGCTGACAAAGGCGCCAATGGAGCCGCTCGATGTATGGGCGGGGCCGGCTTCCGCCCCGATGGTTGCGCCGCTCATCGCTACTCTTCTCCCTCACTCGCCGAAAACGAGGATTGTTCCTGCTTGGCATGTTCGGCGGCCAACCAGGAGTTGAAGTCGTCGGCCGATTCCACGGTCAGACGCCCCTTCATTTTGTAATGTCCCCACCCGCACAATTCCGCACAGACGATATCGTACCGCCCGGTTTTTCCCGGTAGGAACCAAATAAACTGACGCATGCCGGGCACGACGTCTTGCTTGACACGCGCGTTGGGCAGAAAGAAACTATGCAGCACGTCTTCACTTTCGATCTGCAACACAATTTCTTCATTCACCGGCACGTGCAAATCATTGACCGTGAAGACATCGTCCGTGACAAGGTCGTCGTTGGTGCCCAGCAGGCGGTCTTTCCCGGCGTATCGAATACGCCATTCAAACTGCCGGCCCGTCACGAGAGCCAGCGGCGGTTTGAGTTCGTCGTCGGCGGTGCCCGCGATAAGATCCACCCCGGGGCCGATGGTCGGCCGCCGCATGCGAGCATTGGCCCAGGCGTTCATTTGATAGATCGCGATAAAGAGCAGCGTGGCGGCCGGTAGGATCGACCACACCACTTCCAACGTGTGGCTGCCGTGCATGTACTTCACCGGCTCGGCGTTGCGGTCGGCGTCGTATTTCCAGAGGAACCAAAACAACAGCAGGCTCGTGCCTATAAAAACAGTACCGGTCAGGTAAAGAATGAACATGAACAGCCCGTCAATCACGCGAGACGGCTCGTTGATATTCTCCGGAAGCCAGTGATTGTTCAGAGGCCAAATATCGGCGATCGCCCAGACAAAAAAGGCCACGCCTAAAATCGGCACCAACAAAAATAATATACTCCAAATCCGACCCACGATTCTTCTCCCCACTGGCTCCCAAAGGAACGATTTGCCGCTCAAACTCGCTACTCCGCGCCCCGAACGAAAACTCAGTTACGCTCCCGCTGGAATTTTGGTCCGCTGGTGCGAGCTTGGCTCAAGGCCTCGTAAGGCAGCGAACGCACGTAGTCGACAAGATGCCATATGTCGTCGGAACCGAGGGTGGCCGGCGCGGCCGGCATCGGCGTGCCCTCAATGCCGTTTTTAATTCTCCAGTAAATATCGACCGGCCGCCGCCCGCCGCGATACACGCCCTGCCGCAAGTTGCGCGGCCGAATGTTGCGCGGCGAAAAGGCGCCCAAGGCCACATACTCCGCAGCCAGATGGGGTTTCGTGGGATCGATTTCCTTGGTCCATTCGTCGTAGTCGGTGGTTTGGCCATCGCCCAGCGCGGTATCGCCATGACACTTCACACAGTTGGCGGTCGTGCCAAAAAACAGCTCTCGCCCGCGTGTGATCGAAGCGATTTTATCGTCATCGACCGGATGCGCCGGCACTTCGGTGGCTTGCCCGGCGGCGTTCGCCCAGCGGCTCAAAACCATGGAAGTGATATCCTGTATGACCTCCACCTGCTCCGCCACCTGTTCGGCGTCTTCACCGGGAACGTTCAAGAGCAAATCTTCTTCTTCCAGTTCGGCGTCAATCTCTAAAATGTACGACCGCTCCACTTCGCCGCGAATGGCCAAATATTTCACGTATTGAATCAGCGATTCAAGTTCGTCAGCGGCCAAAAGCTTGAAGGAGGGCATGGCCGTGCCGGGAATGCCGTCCACCAAAATACGTTTTAGGTCGGCGTGCGTGGGCCGACCGCCGACCGGCGTCGACTTGAACTTAAAGGTGCCGCGGCGGTAATCGCGAGGGTAAGGGTTCAAAAACCGGGCCGTTGGACCGCGGCCATCACCCGTGACGCCATGGCAGTGCGCACAATGTTCTCGATAAAGGCCGCGCCGCGGTGCGGTGTCATCGGTCCGTTCGACAGGCCCCGCCGACATCTTCAATCTGTCGAGGGAAATGACCGTGGAAACGTCCAGATCGGGCAGCGCCGGGATAGCCGGCTCATCGGGCGTGCCGAATTGCGCTATCAAAATTTCCTTGACGTTCTTGGCCTGGCTCTTCGTGACGCCTGACTGCTTGTGGGCATACACCGCGTTGAAGTGAAAGGCGGCTTCGGGTGAGTTGCAGCCCGCCTGCAACAACAGGCAAACGCCTACGGCGGCGGCCCATGCGCGACCCATCGATTTTCTGCGAAGAATAATTGACATTTGCCTTTGCCGTCTGCCGACGGCCAGTAGGTTAATAATTATGTGAGCGAAGGAAGCGTGTGTGATTTTTTCTGTCGTTTACCGCAGTGATTCCGCTGAAGAGGCCATTTAGTTAAAGAGCCCCGCATCCAGACTCACGTTCATGTCGACGGTGGCGTCCTTTTCCAGCGAAATTTTCATGCGGCCCTTGGGCCATTTCACCGGAACGCCGCTGAGCGTGGCTGATTCTATATACGCCGGCAACTCATGCCAAACGCGAAACTCTAATTCCACGCCCGAAGGCACGCGGGGGATCTCGAAATATCCGTCTTTATCGGTGACGGCGAAATAAGGATTGCCCCGCGTGATCATCCAGGCTTTCATCCAAGGATGAATGCTGCAACTGACGGGAAACGGAGCGCGTTCCTCCCCGCCCGGCGTATACAGGGCGAATGAATTGGCGCCGATTGTCTGGTTGAATGGCGTGGCTCGCTGCTTGGGGGTGATGTTTGTGTTATGGCCGATGGGGTCGCTGTTAAGAATCTTCAAGGTTTGCGTCGACCGCATGGCGAACACGCGGGAAAGAAAAATACATTGCTTCTGGTCGAAGTCGACGGTGGCGGTGGCCGTCGCGACGTCTGCTTCATGCAGCCAGTTATCGGGGATATCGCTCGTCACATAAAGCAACACGTTGGCCAAACCGCCATCTTTCCCCACCACGATGGCGTTACTGAAAACCGGCGCGCCGCCAGGCGCACAAATCGCGACGTCGTCGCCCTTCACGGGTAGAAGCGGCATTTTTGGCGGCGAACCATCCAACAAAAAACGGCCTTTGAGCGTGGCGAAACCGGTGGAGTCGGCCTGCTCCACAGCGGCAGATGAATCGTCTTCGCCCGACTCCACAGTCAACGCCGCTCGCATCGCCTCGGCAATATCCATTTCCGCCTTCGGCGCCACCGACGAACCGCGCCCGCAACCGCCGAGCATAACCAGCAACGCTGCGAGCAACAGGTAATAAGTCGACGCGCGACGCATCGAACTGATGGTTGCCCGTAGCGGCGGCTTTTGGGGTGTGAGCGGCGTTGTCATCCGAATTTTTTTGCTGCTGAGGAGAAATCTGAGACAGGAAAATCTGAGACTGGAAAACTGGGTTGGGAGCGAAAAGCGAACACCTTCGTTACCTGTCTTTAAACAGCTTGGGGCTGACGAGCAGATCGCCCATGTTTTCGGTTTGACCATCCTTGACGGTGATCTTGAACCGGCCTTTTTTCCATTTCGTGGTCTTGCCGCCTTTTTTGACTTCCTTGACGTAGCCCGATTTCTCCTGCCACACCTGGAGCGTCCATTTGCCGGCGGGCAGATTTTTAATCTCGAACGCTCCGTTTTCATCGGTCACGGCGAAGTAGGGGTTGTTTTTGACCACCAGCCAGCCGGTCATCCAAGGATGAATCGAGCAACTCACTCGCGTGGGCAAACGCTCTTGAGCGCTAAATTGCTGTTCGATATCGGAGCCGGCGGGAATAATTGGATTGATCGGCGCGTTGGAAAAACAATCGATTTTCGTGTTATGGCCGACGATGTCGGCGTTCGCGATTTTGAGGGTTTGCGTCGTTCGCAACAAGGCCACACGCGGACTAAATCGGCATTTGTCGTTGGAAAACATAACTTCGGCGTCGGCTGTTTTCTCGTAGGAAGGATGCGGCGTCGGCGGTTTGTCGCGGCGGCCCAAGTACAAATAAACAATCACATTGGCCACGCCCCGATTCTCGGGATTGACCACCAACGACTCATCCCGCAGGTTGAACTTCCCACAAAATTCGCGATCTTTATTGACCGCGATGGGCCCAGCCTTCGGGGGAGCGCCATCGTAGACAAACCGCCCTTTAATACTTCCCCAGCCGGCGGCCTGTACATTTGCCGCCGAAGACAGCAGCGACGAACACAGCAACAATAATGCGGCGAATAAAACACGTTTGCTAATCATGAGCCTGTCCAACCTCCAAAAATTTTCTCGATACCGAGTGTCATAAAAAATGGGTTGCAATTCGATTGCGTTACGGGGCGGGGGTTTCTTTCTCCGGAGGTGCTTCCTTGACCATGCCGGAAACGATTGTCTTCCGTTTTGCGTAATCGTCGTAGTTCATCAAGAAGTCGACCAAGCCTTCGACTTGCTCCACGCTGCTGCCGGGGTAAAGCTCCTGGCTCACGCCGCCCAAGTGCGGCGCATTCGCTTTATAGGGAACGTTCACCGGCATGGCGGTGTACGGCAAAAGCCGTTTGGGGTTAGCCAGCCACGTGCGCAGGTAATCGGCATGCAGCCGTTCATAAACGGCCGCCAAATTAGGCGCCTTGGCGCGAGCGGAGCCCTTGGGCTCGAAGTCGCCCACTAGGTGGCATTTAATGCAGTAGTTGTTGTCGGTCACGATGCGCATCGCGGCGTCGTAGGAACTAACGCCTTCAGCCCCCCCCTCAGACCCCCCCCCAGACCCCTTGCCGCCACTGGCGGACGCCCGTTTGAGGAATGCCTGTTGGGCCGCGCTGCGTTGCTCTTCGCGCCGCCGCGACGTGAACGAGTAAGGATACTCGGCGTTGTCTTTGGCGGCAAAGTAGTTCACCAATTTCTCCGCGTCGTCTGACGAAAGGTTGAATTTCGGCATACGAAGCAACACCGCCGGACGAATCGGATACGGGTCGATCAAAAAATCATACAGCCATTTCGATTGCACCTTCGCGCCCTCGCCCACCAGCGGCGGAGGAAGCCAAGCCCATGCCTCGCTCCCCTTGGCGTTAGGATTGACCTGTTTTTCCAATTCCGTAGCCCGACCCAGCAGCGCCCTCGCCAGAACACCGCCTTGAGCACGCTGTTTCCGGCGAATCATTTCCCAGCGAATGGTCAGCGGCAAAACACCCGACTGATACGTTTCGCCGCCCAGCACCGCCGGCCGCCAAAGATCGAAGGCGTATTCCAGCGTGCGAGGATCGTAATCGTCTCCCTCCTCGATCTGATCGCCTTCGTCGTCGTAAACGAGCGGCTTGGCTTCGGCGTCGCCAATGGAAGGCATACCGGAAATATGGCCGTGAAGCAAACCTGCGTCATCCACCTCCAGCGAAGCCGCCACTTCGTCGGCGGAAAACTGATGATTCACAAAAGGAAAGGTTTCAGCGACTGGCTGGGGAAGCAGGTCGCCCTCTTGGAAGGCGATATCCCATTTCTCCGTTTCCAGTAAGTGACAACTGCCGCAATTGAATTTCGCTAAAATCTTGCGGCCTTCCATGATGGCCTTCTCGCGCGGCGACGGATGATAAACAAACTGATCGGCCGGCGGCTCCGCCACCAAACCAAGCACGAAGGTGATCACCGCTTCCCGCTCGTCGTTATCAAAGGGGAACTGCGGCATGCGCAGCCATTCATCGTACGTTTTGTTGTGTGTCTTATCGTAGTCGTATCCGCGAGGGTCGCGAAGCTTCTGGTAGATAAAGCCGGTGCGACTGCCCGACAACAAAGATTCTTCATAAAACGCCGGTAGTTCGTCCGAAGCGCCGACAGCTTCGGAATGACCAGCCTCCGAATGAGCACTCTCAGATTCACCATGCGCCGCATGCCCCTGGCTTTGCAGGTACTGGCCAATATGCTCGAAGGCTATCTTCGAGGTGTCTTTTCGGCCCCAGTCGGCGAGCGCGGTTCCGATCGGTTTGGCGTCTTCAAAGCCGGGAATGTCGTGGCAGGCGTAGCAGCCATACTTGCCAATGGTTTTGTGGCCGATGAACAGCATACGCTGCTTGTCGGAAATGCCCTGCCCGATCAGTTCCACGTCGGAGCCCTTCATCGTGGCGCCGACGTCAGCCGGAATACCTTCTTCATAATATTGCCGGGCCTTTCGCTTGAAAAACGCCTTCTCCAGCTTTTCGAGCGAAAAACTCTTCAGCGCGTCTTTCAATTCTCCATCGGGCAGATTTCCGTCCGCGTCGAATACCAGACCAGCCGGGTACGACGCCGACCAATCGTCCGATCGGCTGGTCAGCAGATACGCCACAATATCGGCCGCGGGGTCGATCAAGACGCCCTCGGCATTCTTTTCCGCGTCGAGGAACAGGTTCGGCATTTTGGTCCGAACATGGTAGCGAGCCGGCTCCCTGATCCAACTATAGAGCCAGCGCGGTCCATCAGGATTTCGCTCAGGATCGAACTTGGAGCCAATGCTGGAAAGATCCGGGCCCTGAACGATTGCCGCAGGATCGCGATATTTGGCCACCTCGGGAAAGGAATCGTGCGTGTGGCAGGCGAGGCAACCTCGCGTTTCAAAGGCCACTTGCCCTCGTGCGACATCGGCCGGCGCTGCCCCCTCGGGCGGAGCGATGTAATCGAACTGTTGGCTTCGCTCCAACAAATACGTGGCCAGCGCCGCCGCTTCCAACGGTTCAAAATCGTTTGCTCGATGCATGCTCGAGGCATCGTTTTGAATATGCTTGTGCATGCCGAAGAACCTGGGCATGCGCGTGCTAGGGCGAAATTGGAGAGGATTCGTTATCCAATCGAACAAGAACGCCTTATCGAGTTTCTTGGCGGCGAAACGCAATGCCGGCCCCGCCTTTCGCAACTCTCCGGGGGTATCGCCTTGCTTGAGTAGCGGAATAAGGTTTTGGGCCACAGCGGCTAGCACCGGCTCTTCCGACGCTGCATCTTCGGTCAGGGCGGCATACGCCTGCTGCTGCACCCCGGTGCGGTCAGGGTGCGAAATTAGTTCTTCCACCCAACTTTGAACTTCCGGCGACAGCTGGCCGAACGACTCGAAGCTTTTCAATTGTTGCGCTGCGGCGAACACGTTCGGCTCCAGCCGTAAATCGGGACCGTTGCGCTCGACGCCGTTATGCCCGTTGATTTCGTGGCAGCCGTAACAGCCGTATTTCTTGATCAATAGATGACCTCGAACCAGCTTCGGCGCGGGGGGTTCGGGGAACTTCTCACTCGGTTCGAGATCGACCACTTCATGATGGCATTTCAAGCAGGAACTTTCCGCAAAACGCTTCGGCGCCATGGGGAAAATCCAGTGGTGGTTTTCAAACCAGCCGTGCTCGCGTTTCCATTCTTCACCCTGTTCAGGCGTATTCGGCGAATGAGAAGCCCACTGGAACGCCGTCGCGTTGCCCTGCCCTTCGTGACAAACCGTGCAGCCCATAATCTCTTTCTTGTGAGGACTCAACGAGCCGACGAAAAGATCGAGACGAGGATGAGAAACGAAAGGATGCGGCAAGCCCCGCTGCACGCGAATGCGAATCGGCTTACCCCAGGCAACGGAATCGAGAAGCATTCGCTTGGCGGTGGCCACCGTGTGGATGTCGTCGCCATTGATTTGCAAAATGCGGTCGCCCAACTGCAAGCCGGGCTGTTTCTTGGGCGCGCTCGGCGCGCCTTGCAGGAGTTGGTTGCGAATCTCTTCGGCCGGTAAAAGCGACGCATCTTCCTCGCTATCGCCAGCTATTTCATCATCGGCGGCGGCACTACCAGCGGCGGCTTGTGCGGCCAGCGACTCACGTTGCACATCGGCGATGAGCACATCTTCGGAGCGGATCAACCCCTCGACGGCGAGACGAAATCCATAAACCTGCTCCAGCGTCAGCCGCTCGCCCTCCTCAATTTCGGGCTTGCTATCCGGCGTTTGAAGAATGAATGTCAACGCATGCTTCGCCTCGTACGCCGGTTTATCGGCGCCGCCGGCCATTGATTTGTCAATCGCTTGATGGCACGTCGTGCAACGGTCGAACCTCCGTACTTCGCCAAAACTGCCAAAGGGCATGGTGAGCCCCTTGGTCCACAGGTTGTCGATTTTTCGAGGACCATTAAAGCCGTCGATGATCGGCAATTCGAGCCAGCGTTTGCCAATGCCAAAGTAGGGAATGTTATCCGAACGTACGAAAAACGTTGACGTCCGATCGTAGATCACTTTCTTCAGGCGTTCGACTTCCGACTTGCCGTCGGCCAACGCCTTGCTCGCCTCTGTTTCCGGCGCCTTCATTTCAGCAACGATGGATTCCAGGTTCTGTCGATGCTGGCTGGCCACCTGGTACAAGGCCAGATACTCGTCGACCGCTCGTTTTTTCTCATCGACAAGATCTTGTGCGTCGGCGAGTTTTTGTGCGGCTTCTGGGTCGCCGGGGTGCATGTCGCGAACCAGAAGCCCTAAATTCGCCAGCACGCTGTCATATTCCGCTGAGTTGAATTTCCGCTGCTGCAGGAACGCTTCTTCGTGGAAGCGAGCCTCGGCAATCATTCCATTCAAAGTGGCGAAAAATGAAACTCGCTGTTTGGCAACCGCCTTCAGGGCGGCTTCGTCGCTGTCTTCCGACAAAGATTGCGCTGCTGCGGAAAACCTTTCATACGGCCCGTTGACGGAATCGGCGTCAAACGGCTCGCCCGCCTCCGCAGCGCCACGGGCCATTTCACGAACGAATTTCTCAACGAGCGCGTGGTCAATCACCGCAGACTCGGCGAGCAGCAAGTCTTTTTCCAAGGATTCAATCGCGCCCGCGGCGCGCGCTTGCTCCGACTCCAAACGCAAGCCGTCGAGCGTGGTTTCAATCCGAACCATCTTGCGCTGCACGCCCTTCCATTCGCGGGTGTGGTCGGCGCCGAACATCCAGATGGTCGAGCCAAACAACGCCAACGAACTCACGGCGAAGGTGACGTGCAGCAATTTCTGGCTGTAGGTGTATTTTTCTGTTGCGGGCATCGATTACGACTCCGCCGAAACGGCGGGCGCCTCCATCCTTACAAATTGAGAAAATACTCGGGTATGGAAATGAAGTATTTCAGATTGACAGACCAACGTAGAATCATCTTGAGCGGCAGCAGGCCCATCATGAGCATCAAGTTCGACAAAACCATGAAGCGGATGAACCCCATCTTGATGAAAAACTTCCGCATGAAAGTCGCGGCCATTACCGGCGGCAGCAGCACTAGGTAGCCAATAATGAAAACTATTCCAGGCGATTCACGGTAAGCGATATAAAGAAACTGCTTGAGCCCCCCCGAACCTTCCGGCGCCTTGGGGCGGGCGACGCCGAACAGGTCGTTCCAGAACCACTGGGAAAGATCAACGTTGCTGAGCGCCTCGACTTTGTGGGTGTCCCAAGTTTCAAAGGGATGAAAAAAGTTCCAGTTCGGACCGCGAAGGAAGGTTCCCATAACGATCAACGTCACCCAGAGGACCAAAAACCCGAATTGAAAATTCAGGTAGGCGAATTTGCGTTGGCTGATCGTGTAATAACCGTTGCCCAACTTATTGAAATCGAGATAGGGAATCGCGATCAGGCCGAACAGAATCACACTCGGCAGAACGACGCCCGCCATCCAGGGATCGTAATAGACCAGCATTTCCTGGAGGCCGAGGAAATACCACGGCGCCTTGGAGGGATTCGGCGTTTTTACACTGCTGGCCGGTTCTTCCAGCGGCGCCTGCAAGAGCAGCCCCCAAACCAACAACAGAGCCAACACCGCCACCATGCAGATCAGTTCGGTGTAGACCAAATCAGGCCAGACGAGCACTTTTTCGTTATCGACCGACTCCAACGGCGGTTCGCCGCGCAGGGCGCGGTCGTCGTTGGCAACCGCTCGGCTGGTCGCCAGCCAGGTGAAGAAACCCAGAAGGAACATCAGGCCGACAATCGGCACGTTATCCGCTTTCGTGACAATCGCGGAAAAACTCTGGTTCGTCATGGAGAATCCCATGAACAACAACACCAGATTAAAACAAGACCAAGCCACGACCGGCTTGACGAAAAAACGCCGCATCCAAAACAAGGAGCCAAAGAAAACCAGCGAACCCACGGTATACACGGTGGGATTCACCCAGTAGTCAATCGTGTCGATGACGACCGTTGGCAGCGAGACCCACCACATCATATAGGGGTCGCCGCTAAAGGCCAGCGGCGAAAGCGCCACGAAGTAAGTCGCGACCAACAACCACAGTATCGGCGTGGTGAAGGGCAGGGAATACAGCCCGAAAACATTTACGCGGAAGAGCGTCACTCCACGGCCCGATTCCCACAGAAACGCGGCCGCAATGGCGTTCATGATCGCCAAACTGAGGTAGAACACGCCCAAAAACGCAGCCATGCCCGCAAGGAATTCCGCCTGACTGAGGTGACCGTGCATTTATCCGTCGCCCTTGGGCTCTATAACACCAACGCTGCCAGCAAATCGAGCCGCAGCACTTATTTGAAAAACATCCGAACGAGCACGAATCGCATTACAGAGGCCCGCTAATGCCGCCGTCTTTCCGAATGCGCCAGAAGTGAATCGCCAACAGCAAGGCGGCGCCCAGGGGAATCGCCACACAGTGAAGAACATAAAAGCGGTTCAGCGTTTCCTCACCGACAAAACGGGCGCCCAAGGTTAAAAAGCGAGCGTCCGAGGCATTGGTTATCATATCGATGCCGCCGACCGTCAACAGTGCGGCGCCAGGGCCTTCATTCCCCAAAAACGGAGTAGCGCGGGCCATGTTGGAGCCGACCGTAATGGCCCAAATCGCCAACTGATCCCACGGCAGAAGATACCCGGTAAAAGACAACAACAGCGTCAGCAGCAACAAAATAACGCCCAGCACCCAATTGAACTCGCGCGGCGGTTTGTAACTACCGGTTAGAAACACCCGATACATATGCAACCACACCGTGATCACCATCGCGTGCGCGCCCCAACGATGCAACTCCCGCAACACCCCCAGCGAAACAACGTCGCGCAGCGCGACAATATCGGAATACGCCCACTCGACCGTCGGCCGATAGTAGAACATCAGCAATACGCCAGTGACTGTTTCCACCAGAAACAGGAAAAATGTTATGCCGCCCATGCACCATGTATAGCTTAGGGCAATTCCCTGTTTCTTCGCCGAAACAGGATGCAAATGCAGGAAAAAGTTCGTCAGCATCACCACGATGCGGTTTCGCCGATCCACCGGCATCGGGTGGCGAATTATACTTTTCCAAATCTGCGAATTGCGAATGATTTCGCTCAGACTATCCATATCATATCAACAAGTAGGACGATCAACTTCAGTACCACGCGGCGAACCGCCGCTACCACCCAAACGAATACCGCTTAAACCAAAACCCCGCTCAAACCAAAACCCCGCTCAAACCAAAACAAAGCATGCGGGATTGCTCCACTGCCCCATCTCTTCTTGAAAGGTTTGACTCTTATCCACTTCAAGCTGCCCATCGTCTGCAACCCGGATTGCGTAACGCTCCAACGGCCTGGGGGCGGGGCCTTCGAAATTAACGCCATCCTTATAAAACCCGCTGCCATGGCATGGGCATTTGAACTTCTGCTCCGCCTCCAGCCAGTTCGGCGTGCAGCCTAGGTGCGTACAAACGGTCTTGAGGGCATAAATTTCCATCTGCCCTTCATACGCGCTCTCCACGATCCAGACACCGAACTGCGCCTTGAATTTCGTCTGCACCTGCCCTTCGCCCAGTTCACTAGGAAAGCCGACCTTGAAAACGGTTGGCGGCTCCGTCAAGACATTCGGAAACATAAAACGCGCCAGCCCCAGCACCCACAATAAATGCGTGACCACCAACGACGTCAATCCGGTCGCCCAATAGGAGCCAAACAAAACTCCCGCCATCGATAAAAAGAATCCGCGGCGGCCTTCCGCAGCAGGCTGTACCGGCTGGGAACGACGGAACGACGGCCGCTCCGGCATAGGAGGCGCCGCCTTCTTTCCAGTTGCCTTCTTTCCAGCAGACTTCGACGATCTCGCCGAACCGCCAGCTACAGAACCACCCGCTTCCTTCGCAGCCGCCTTACTTACCGGACCCCGCTTCCCCGCGCGCGCCGCCGCCAAAATACTCGAAGTATCAGCCGGAGCGGCGGCATCAGCCGCACTCGCCTTCGTGGCGGACTTCGCAGCGGCGGGCGACTTCTTCTTGCCGCCCCCTGCCGCCGGAGCCTTTTTGGCGGGCTTCTCTCCCGACGCCCCACCCGAACCCCCCCCACGCGCCGCAGCCAGCATTTCAGCCACGCTCATTTTGCGGGGGTCGCCCGCGGGAGCCGCTGCTTTGGCAGCCGGCGGTTCCGCCGACGATTCCTGGGAGGGAACGTCTTCGGCTGGCTTCTCCGAACGGGCGGCAGCCAGCATGTCGGCCACGCTCATCTTTTTCGGATCGCCCACAGTTTTCGGATCGGCCGATTTCTTCGGAGATTCCACCGCTGCATCAGAAGCCGATCGCGATTCCGCGCCAGCATCACCCCCGGCGTCAGCAGCCCGACAGGAGGCCAGAATATCCTCAATGGAAGGTTTTTTCGCGTCTGCCATGCCTACCAACTCAAAGCACGAACAAGCAAACCTGGCAGGACGCCACCGATCGGCCACACTGCACTGAATGCCGTAACTATATAACTAAAAACAACTTATGATGCAACAATCCCTGGCGGAACACACCCTTGTGATATTTTTCACGAAGACGACTGTTTGTACCCCAACTGGCCGGCATGTCAACCGGTGAAGCGAGCGCCGGCGCCAGATAAAAGGAATTTATCAATTCGCTGCGTCTTGGCGAAGCCCCTCACATAAAGATTCCGACTATTTATATCTGCCATTTGTGGCCGTAATGTCGGCGTGTGGTTTCCGACAAGACGTTGCTTCCCTAGAATCTGCGTTTGAGAAGCCCGGCATCTGAACCGGGACAGTAAGTTTTCCACGCTTTCCGAGCAGACGCCTCAACAATACCTCTGGGTGAATGGAACAGTCATGAAAGTGATGGTGGTTGGCTCGAACGGCCGGGAACATGCTCTGGCCTGGAAGCTTGCTCAAAGCGCGCTAGTCGATCGCGTTTTTGTGGCGCCGGGCAATGCTGGCACGGCGGCGGACGCGGAAAATGTTTCTATTTCGGCGACCGACATTGCCGGACTCTTGGCCTTCGCGCGAGAAAACCAAGTCGGACTGACGGTTGTCGGCCCTGAGGCGCCGCTTTGCGCGGGCATTGTCGACGCTTTTCAGGAAGCAAAGCTTCCTATTTTTGGCCCGGCCCGAAATGCGGCTCGCCTCGAAGGCAGCAAGATTTTCTGCAAAAAATTGCTTCGCGCCGCCGATGTCCCCACGGCCGATTACCAGGCGTTTCGCGATGAAGAAAGCGCCTCGCAATACATGCTCGACCGCTACCCCAACGGAACCGACCCCACGCCGGTGGTGGTCAAAGCCGATGGCCTAGCCGCCGGCAAGGGTGTGATTGTCTGCAAAACACGCGACGACGCCCTGCGGGCAATTGCGCGTATTGCCGGAGAACGGGAATTCGGCTCCGCCGGCGATGAGCTTATTATCGAAGAACGACTCGACGGCCAGGAAGCCAGCATTCTCGCAATCACCGACGGCCGCACGATTGTCACCTTGCCGCCGGCACAAGACCACAAACCCGCCGGCGATAACGACACCGGCCCGAATACCGGCGGCATGGGCGCCTTTTCACCCACGCCCTTGCTCGACGAGGCCACGCTCGATTGGGTCAACGAACATGTGTTGGTGCCGACCGTGCATGGCCTCAAACGCGGCCGAACGCCGTTCAGCGGCGTCCTCTACGCCGGACTCATGCTGACCAACCAGGGCCCCAAGGTGCTCGAATACAATGTTCGTTTCGGAGACCCCGAATGCCAGCCGCTGATGATGCGGCTCAAGTCCGACCTAGCCGAACTGCTGTTGGCCACAGTGGAAGGCCGCCTCGACCAAATCAAGCACCTGGAGTGGGACCCGCGCCCGGCGGTTTGCGTCGTGATGGCCAGCGAAGGGTATCCGGGACCGTACAAAACCGCCTTTCCGATTCGCGGTCTGGAAGAGGCCTCGCAACTCGACGACGTGAAAGTTTTCCACGCCGGAACGAAAATCGTCGACGGCAACGTGGTCACCGGCGGCGGCCGCGTGTTGGGTGTCACGGCGTTGGGCGATTCCATCTCGGCCGCCAAGCTGCAAGCCTACAAGGCCGTCAAATGCATTCGCTGGCATGGAGCGTGGTGCCGCAAAGACATTTCCGACAAAGCCCTTGATCCCGACGCCATGCGTTTCCGCTGGAAACCGTAAAAGCCGCTCAAGCAATCAGGCTTCATTTTTGTTGTGATATCAATGCCTGCCATCTGTGATACCGATGCCTGCCATCGCGGAACGGGTTGTAGTTGGAGCGGAGGTTAACGCGCTAGAATCCCGACCGATTCGGCATCGGCGTTCGCCTTGGTTTGAATGGGGCCAATGTACGACGTCGCGACCACGATGTGGTCGAACCAGACGCGGTTGACTCGATTGGGGCGAGCCACTCTGTTTTGCCGCTGAGCGCCGAGGTCGATAAAATGTTCGAGCCAGAGGTGGTTGATTTTTAGGTCCATGCTGGTGCGCAGACGCAGGCCCTCGAAAGGCTCACCGCCCGATGCAACGAGATTGAAACCCATTCCCGACCACGGTCCTCGCCGCGCGCCCTTGGCGAAGTGCATAACGGGCTTGCCGTCGATCCAGAGCGCGAGTTGGCCGTCGTACTTCTCCGGCGCGGAGTTCAGTTTGACCAGCAATTCAACGCAGATCCACTTGCCTCGCGCGATCGGAACCGGCCTCGCCGGACTCAAAACGTTGCCCCAGTATTTGCCGCCCGCTGAAATTTTCATGTCATGCCAATACGTGTAGAGGCCCCAAATTCCAGGCGGCGCATAGCGGCCGCGGCGGCCGACCGGATCTATAAACACGGCGATTCGGTCGTCGCCCCGAGGACGCACGCCCGCACGAGGGTTCGGCCAGCGCGTTGCCGGGTTGTAGCCTCCCAGAGCGACGAAGTGATGTTCGTAGCCGTGGTCGGGGGCGAACTTCGTGTAGAAACGCAGGTAGGCCAGCTCGAGCCCCGGTTCGAGAAGCGTGTAGAGATCTCCGCCGGAATTCTCGCCCAGTGTAGCGGTCAACTGGAGCGAGCGGCGCCCGCCAGCGGGAACCCCGGCGCCGCCAGCGGGAACCCCGGCGCCGCCAGCGGGAACATCGGTGCTGAAAGCGTGAACCTTGCCGTCTTTATTGTTGGCGTGTCCCCAACGTTTGGCGACGCTCTTGAGGCTGCCAGTCTCGAAGTTTTCCGTAAAAACAACCGCCTTGTCGTTCTCGATGCCGACGTCGCCGGGATAGTTCACGGCGATGCCCCGCTGTTGGCCCTGATCCGACTCGGCCGCAATCGTGAATGGATGGAACAGAAACAAGACAACGGCGCCGGCGAGCATGGGTCGAGACATGGCCGTGTGTCCTCTTGTTATTGATGTTTTCCGCAGTTCATTTCGCTCCCAGCGAGCGCCGGCGCTCCTCAATAGTAACCGCTCATGGAGTTTGAATGGTCGGACAGATTGTTATCGCGATTCCACGCGCCGCGAGCGGAATTCCAGACATCCCGTGGCGGCTTCCAGGCTAACATTTCAACGCGGAGAACGCAAAGCCGCGGAGGGCGCGGAGGAAAATATCCAGTCATCCCCGGCCCAGGTTGACAATGCAATTCAATGGGGATGCTCGGTGTGGGGTGGATTGCTCTCGCGATTTCGCGCCCCACCGTGAACAGTTACACGTACGGTCCGGGTTACGAGCGTTCGAGAAATAATTGTCTTATCGTCGCCTTTCGCGAAAGGTGACGCTCATTGATCGAACGCCGCTTTAGGCGGTTTGGCTGGTGCTTGCCAAAAGAGTTTCCACGCGTTGGATGAGGGCCTCTGGGTCGAAGGGCTTGAGTAGATAAGCACTAGCGCCGACAGCCTTGGCTTTGTCGACTTGGCAGCGGTCGGCGGTTGAGGTCAAGATAACAATCGGAATTTCCCGATCGGCTGCACGGATTTTTCCGGTGAGGGTCAATCCATCGCAATTCGGCATCACGATATCCGTGACCACTAAATCGAATTCGCGCTGTTGGAATACTTCGAAGGCCTCGCAGCCATCTTCGGCTTCCACGGTGGAGAAACCAGCCTCTTGCAGTACGGCGGCTACGCAGCGTCGCACTACGCGCGAGTCGTCTACGACGAGTACTTGTTGCATTGCTTCTTCTCCAAAAAGTTAAAAGATTTGTGAAGCGTGGTTGCGTTCGCCATGCGTTGGCTGCGTCCCACAAAGGGCCGCGGCGTTTTCTGCTCCAGCCAAGGCCCGTTCGATCATGCCCACTTCAAGTGCGAATGACTCAACCTCACCGCGAAAACGCACGACAATGGGCGAAACGCCTAGAGGATATTCGATCGGTCGGGCGCGGCCGATGACTGCCTCCGGCACGCCCAAACTCGTGCAATGCTTCGATAATCGGGGCAAAGCCCGGCCGGTGACCGTGTTGGTCAGTTCGCAAATAGCATCCACGACGTCGTCGTTGACTCTCGACATCGGGTACCGCAACAATTCCTGCGCGATGCGGCAGGCCAGCCGAGCCGGGAAGCTTAGAGCAACCTTCCCTTGGAAACCGCCGCACAAGGAAACTACCCCGGAAGCAAAATGGGTGGGCGTCCAGTCTGTTTTTGTGCCGATTGATTCACACTCGACCTCCCAGTGAAGCATTCGTTCGAAAACGAAAATGACTTCCTCGACGAAAGGAGTGGTGTGGGAAATATTGAACGGTTGGCCGCTCATGCTTGCCCTTTTTCCCTGATCGAATGCTCGCCAAGGAGCGGTGATCGATCAAAATGCGCCATCAAGAAGTGAGACAATGCCGAGAACGCCGTTTGTTGCGTAAGCCCGGCTCGCGTGGATGTCCACTAAAAACATAGGTTATTCTGGGGCAAAATCAAATGCAGTGGAAAGAATGAAAAAAACGGCTCGTGAACGGGGAGAGCGCCCATCGCGTGATCCTCGAACTGAATTCCATCGAGATAGAGGATTGGATGGCTGATCAACTTCAGCAACGCCAAATTGAACGATGGCGT
>QIKY01000310.1 GCA_003233175.1 Planctomycetaceae bacterium
TCACTCAGAGGAACAACCACGCCGTTACACGGCAATGAGTTTAACAATTCAAAACCACCAAGTCGTCACTAATTTCGCGAGCGGTCCTAAGTTGTGTTAGAAGGTATAAAGAGCCCTTTGCTCCAACGGTCCTAACCGCCGGCTGGGTGCGTGGCGAATTCGTACAGGATGTCGGCGGCGCGGGAGAGTTGGGCTTCCTCCACCCATTCATCGACGGTGTGTGCTTGGCCGATGTCGCCGGGGCCAAACACAACCACCGAAGCGCCGGCGGGCCCAAAGGCGGCGGCGTCGGTGCCATACAGCACGCCGATCGGTTTGGAGGCCACGCCTTGGCGTTTGGCGGCGGCGCACATTTCGACAGCCAGCGCGTCGTTGTTGTCGTCGGGCAGACCAGCCGCGTGCAAATAGGCCATCTCGAATTCAAACGCCCCGGCGCCAACTTCGGCAACCAGAAAGTCATGTACATGCCGCACGGCGGCGTCGGGGTCTTCGCCGGGCAGCAGGCGGCGGTCGAGTTGGATGACGCATTCGTCGGGAACGGTGTTTACGCTTATGCCGCCGCTGATCACGCCGACGCTCAACGTCGGCCGTCCCACCAAGGGATGCTCTCCAAGTTCCGACACGATTTCCTTTTGGTAGCGGTCGAGCGCCGAAAGGATCGGCCCCATTTTGCAAATGGCGTTCTCGCCCAACTCAGGGCGGGAGCTATGAACCGCCTTGCCGCGAGTGCGGCACAACCAGCGTGAAACGCCCTTGTGAGCCACCACCACGTCGAGCGACGTCGGCTCCGCGACGATGATGGCGTCGGGCATGCGGGGCAGCAGTTTCGATTCTCCCGACTCCCAAAGTCGGACCAAATCCGTGGCGCCCGTAAAACCGAACTCCTCATTCACGCTACAGGCCATCAGGAGCGAACCCTGAAGTTTTTCCGGCTCGGCCGCCAGGCGTTCAAAAGCAGCCAGCATGGAAGCCATGCCGCCTTTGATATCGCAGGCGCCGCGTCCATAAATGCGGCCATCGCGGCGGAGCGGCGTCCAGGGTTCGATGGTCATGCCCTCGACCGGCACGGTGTCTTGATGGACTTCAAACATCAGCAGCCGTCCGCCATTCTGGGCGGAGCGGGGTCCGTCAATGCGGGCGATGATGTTATCGCGGCGCGGTTCGACCGTGATTCTCTCAAAGGCGGCGCCGATCCCGGAAAAAAACCGCTCCAGGTATTCGGTCACTCGGTATTCCAGGTATTGGTCGCCTTGAACGTTGCGCCCCATTGGGTTGACGCTCGGCAGGCTGACCAAATCACAAAGCGTTTGCACGACATCCATCAAGATAGACACTCCTCAGCAAAGATCCAATTGCCAGCCAGACCGAATTGCCAGCCCGACCGAGATATTGTGCCCTTTCCCGTAGCGGAACACAAATGGGTGAATTGCCAACAGGGGATTTCGCGAACCGCCTCGTTCGAGACAATTCTCTTGCGATGCACTGGTTCAGCGGGGCGTTGCGTTTGGGCGTGTTGGAGTTAGTGAGTTCTCGCGTCCGCTCCTTCATATTCGCCTCTAGTCAATCGGGGCTGCTTATGGTTACAATCGGCATTGGATTTTGCCGCTGCGAAGGCGGCCGGAAGGCGGTTGGCTGCGGCTGCCGCAACAATAATCAACCCTTTGCTCCTGAACGACGAAGTTCGTTGTTCGCATAAACTTCGTTGTTCGCAAAAACAACGCCTCTTGAGCGGGATAAATTCCATGGCGAAAAGCAAAAAGAAGGCCGAATCCGTTTTTTTGGTCTGTGAAGAAACGGGCGACTACAACTACACCATTCGTCGTAAATCGGGCGGTGAGAAGCTGAAGTTGAAGAAGTACTCTCCCCGGCTGCGGCGCCACACGGTGCATGTGGAAAAGAAAAAGTAGTTGCGGTTTGTCGGTAGTTTGTCGCCTTTTCCCCTTTGCAGGACGTTATGGGTAAACGCTGGCATATTCGCGTTCACGATGAAGCCAAAATATCGCTATTAGAGCGGCAGGCGGGCGTTTCGAGTGTGGTGGCCCAGTTGCTCGTAGCTCGCGGCGTGACCGACGCCAAGGCGGCGCGTACTTTCCTCGACGCCAAGCTCAACGACCTGCTCGATCCCGCCGAACTGCCCGGCGTGGTTGAAGCAGCCGATGTGATCGACGCGGCTGTAAAGGCGGCGAAGCGCATCGTCATTTATGGCGATTATGACGCCGACGGCATGACCGCCACGGCCATTCTCTATCGCTGTTTGAAACTGCTCGGGGCCGATGTCGGCTACCACGCGCCCAACCGCATGACCGACGGCTACGGCCTCAACAACGACGCCCTGACAAAACTCGCCGCGCACGGCGCCAAGCTTGTCATAACGGTCGATTGCGGCATAACCAGCATCGAAGAGGCCGCCCATGCCAAGGAGTTGGGTCTGGAGTTGGTCATCACCGATCATCACCAATTCGGGCCCGCGCTCCCAGACGCCGCAGCCATTGTCCATCCTCGTTTGCCGGGGCGGCCCTATGCTTTTGGCGAACTTTGCGGCGCGGCGGTGGCTTTCAAACTGGCCTGGGCGCTGTGCCAAAAGGCCAGCGGTTCCGACCGCGTGAGTGACCGGCTGCGGGGCTTCCTTTTGTTGGCTGTCGGTTTGGCGGCCTTGGGAACCGTGGCCGATGTGGTGCCGCTGGTGAGTGAAAATCGAATTCTGGTGCGGCATGGTCTGTTCATGTTGCGCGACAAGCCGCCGCCGGGTATCGCGGCCCTGATGCGAATCACGGGAATCGATAAAAAGCCGGCGCTTTCCAGCGAAGACATCGGCTTCACGCTGGCGCCGCGTTTGAACGCGGCGGGGCGTTTGGGGCAGGCGCAACTGGGTGTCGAACTGATGACCACCGACTCCGAAGAACGCGCCCAGGCGTTGGCGGAATATTTACACAACCTGAACGATAACCGCGTCAGCTTGGAGCGGAGTATTTACCTGGCCGCCAAAAAGCAGGCACAGGAAAAGTTCGACCCGCAAGCCGACGCCGCCTTGGTGCTCCACCACGCCGATTGGCACCCTGGCGTGATTGGCATCGTGGCCGGGCGGCTGGCGGAGAAATACCATCGGCCGGTGGTGATGATCGCCGGCGAATCGTTGGGAGGTCGCTTGGCGGTCGGCTCCGCCCGAACGGCGGGCGGACTGAATCTTTACGACGCGTTGGTTTCCTGCGCCGATCATTTGGCGTCGTATGGCGGTCATGCCGCAGCGGCTGGTTTGAAAATCAAGCCGTCGTCGGTGGGCGCCTTTCGCGACGCCTTTCGGGAATTCGCAGCGCGGGAAATCGACGAACAAGATCGCGTGGCGGAGTTGCATATCGATGCGGAATCGCCTTTGAGTCAACTGAATTTGGGCGTCATTCGTCAGATCGAACAGTTGGCGCCGTTCGGAGCAGCCAACACCCGGCCGCTGCTCTGTGCGACGGGCGTACAACTGGCCGGTCCGCCGAAACAGATGGGCGGCGGCAACCGGCATTTAACCCTCCGGCTCAAGCAACACGGCGTGGCCATACGGGCGGTTGGTTTCGGCCAAGGCGACTCCCTGGAGGAAATCGCGGCGTTGGAAGACCGTCTGCTCGATGTCGCCTACCGGCCCGTGATCAACGACTGGCAAGGCCGGCAATCGGTGGAAATACATCTGGTCGATTGGAAGGTGAACGCCGATGTCGCCGCCGACGTCACGACAGCCGACGCCTAAC
Source organism: Planctomycetaceae bacterium (assembly GCA_003233175.1). Classification (GTDB taxonomy): domain Bacteria; phylum Planctomycetota; class Planctomycetia; order Pirellulales; family Pirellulaceae; genus SZUA-33. Next base: position 3,735 of record QIKY01000310.1, read on the forward strand.
CACGCTCGCCAACGGCGCTTGGCCATGGTTGCGCACGACCTGCGCCGCGGCGGCATACGCGATGAATCGGTGCTGGCGGCCATGGCCCGCGTTCCTCGCGAGGAATTTCTGCCCGACGAGTTTCGTTCGCAAGCTTACGACAACTGCGCACTCCCCATTGCTTGCGGGCAAACGATCAGCCAGCCGCTGATCGTGGCCATGATGACCGAAGCCTTGAAGCTGCGCGGCGGCGAACGCGTGTTGGAAATCGGCGCCGGCAGCGGGTACCAGGCGGCCGTGTTGGCCGAATTGGCGGGCGAAGTGATCAGCCTCGAACGACACCCCGAATTGGCCGACGCCGCCCGACGCCGACTCCAGAGATTGGGCTACGAAAACGTGCGCGTCGTTCTGGCGGATGGGAGTTGGGGGCTGCCCGACGAAGCGCCCTTCGATTGCATTATTGTCACGGCGGCGGCCGAAGCGTGCCCGCCGGCGCTGCTCGAACAGCTGGGCATGGGAGGCCGGCTGGTCGGTCCGTTTGGACCCGCCGACGGCCAGGTGTTGCAGGTGATCAAAAAAACGCCGGCCGGTTTTGCCATCTCGAATTTAACATCTTGCCGATTCGTGCCGCTCGTTTCGGACTCAAGTACGCCGAGACGGCATTAGGCAGGCTGGCGCCGACGCAACGACTGTTGGTCGACCACAAATAGTGAGCCGCCCCCTTGGCTCTGGCTGGCGGGTCTGCCACAATGGCGAGTTTCCCGGAACGATTACAAAACGCATCTTGGCGGGCAACGCGCCGCCGCGGTTTATCCAGCTGGAGCTTCCTATATGTTCAAGACTTTCAGTCCACTCGCATTAAGTGTTTTGGGGCGTCAGAGTGAGTTGATTGAACTCGCGTTGACGTACCACTTCGAAGGCTTGGAAATCGACATGGAAGATTTCGCCAAGCGCGCCGAACTGCGCGGCTTGGATCACTCCCGCCGGCTCTTGGATAGCGCGAAAATCAAGATTGGCGAGTTTCCAATCACGACGCGTTGGGAATCGGAAGACATTGTTTTCGGCGTCGATCTCGACAAACTGCCGCGGCTCGCCGAAATAGCAAACTCGATCGGCGCCTACGGCGCGTATGTAACCGCCATGCCGGCTACAGACGCCATGTCGTATGAAGAGTGTCTGGAGTTTCACCGGAAGCGCTTCACCGATATCGCTGCTGTATTTCACAAGCAAGGGCTCAAGTTCGGCATTGGGCTTCAGGCCGTGCCTTCCTACCGCGCTGATAAGAAAACTCCGTTTATTTTCGAGGCGGCGCCGCTGTTACAGTTGATCGCGAGCGTCGACGTGCCGAATGTCGGCTTGGCGCTTGATACCTGGCAATGGCGGCTGGGCGGCGGCACGCTGGATCAACTGCGGGAACTCGGCGGCGACCGCATCGCGTGCGTGCGAATGTCGCACCCGGTGGGTGAAATCGGTGAGGAGCCCGACGAACGCCAGCAAGATTTCCCCGGCCAAGAGGGCGATACGTTCAACCTGGAGGTGCTCAAACTCCTGGCGGAAATCGGCTACGACGGGCCTGTCACGCCCATTGCCCATCCTTCGCAATTCAAGGGTCGCACACGCGATAAGATCGTCCAAGGCGCGGCGGAAGGACTCAACATAATGTGGGAAGCGGCGGGCTTGTGTCCCGTGGAAGACGAAGAAGAAGGCGTTGCCGCCACACCCGTTAAAAAAGAAGGCGTTGCCGCCACACCCGTTAAAAAAGAAGGCGTTGCCGCCACGCCCGTTAAAGAAGAAGGCGTTAAAGAAGAAGGCGTTAAAGAAGAAGGCGTTGCCGCCAAGTCGGTTGAAGAAGAAGGCGCCGACAGCACCGCTGAAAAGAGCGCGGTTGGCGAGCAGGAAGCCTAATTCGACCACGACGCTTTCTGGTTGAAGCATCCTTTTTTGCTAACCGCTTTGCTGAACTATTTGTGACTCAAAAGAAGCCGGGCTTCTCGCGCCGCCAATTCAGAAACGCATTGCTCTACGTTTTCTAAAGTTTTCTAAAACTGCCGGAAATAACTGGCGGCGTCTTTGGGAGGTTCTTTTTTCCGCCAGTACGTTTTGGCCCGCCTATCGAGTTTGAGTTGCAGGGCGTCGCGTTTCACGCATCGCATGAGTATCGCGAGGGGCAAAAAACAACCAAAGTAAATGAGCAGCATCGCCATTTCGCCGAGCACTACGCCGAACGGCATTGCCGCCAGCGAAAACGCCACGAAAAGCGGTTTCAGCGATTGCGGCGCGGCCCAGCCGAGAATGGCGCCTCCCAGCCCGATTGCCGCCAGAATCAGCACGATAGGCCAGCCGCCTCCCCAAACCCAACCCAACGTCGGCAGAGCAACGAGGCAAACGGCGCCAAACTGCCGCAGTTGCCGGTCGGTTGGATTCCAATTGATTTCAACAAGTTTCATCGCTGCTTCGATTTTCAGTAACCGTTCACGGATTTTGAACTGTCGGCTGGATGTTATCGCAATTTCCCGCCGCGCCGGCGGAAGTTCAGACATTGCTCGGCGGTTTCCGGGCGGGCGTTTCCCGCCTTCGTAACCGTATATCGGTTATTCGCTGTGGGATCGATTGTTATTGTAAATTCCCGTAGCGCCGTGAACAGTTACGATTTTCATTCCAAGGCGAGCGGGAGGTGATAGGCGCCAACCGAGTTTTCCCCTCCTCTGAAGGGGGAAACCCTATTTCGTCGCTTCCTAATGAAAGAGGAACACCGGAATGGGGCTCCTGGCCAATACGCTCTCGGTGACCGAGCCGATGAAAAACTCCTCAATTTTTGAATGCCCGTGCGAACCCATGACCAATAACCCAACGTTCAAGGCTTCTGCTTTCTTCAAAATGGCGGTAGCGACATTTTCTTCAGCCACAATCCGGTGAGACTCCGCGGGAATATCGTGGAACGACAGAAATTCCACGGCGCGATGGGCGGTTTTGGCGGCGTCCAGCGAAGATGCGGTATGAACCGTGGCGATATGCACATCGCCCAAATGGCTGAGTCCTGAAGCGGAAAAAAGCTGCAATGCTCGCGCCGCTTGGCGGCTGCCATCGTAGGCAATCAGCACGCCTTGCGATGGGGCTTCAGGCTCAGGAGCATGGAGCTTTGTTGTTAGGACGGGCTTTGTCGCGACGACGACCGGGCGAGGCGTGGCTCGCAGAATATCCGCCAGGGTATTGCATGGTTGTTGGTGGGCTCCGGCACGGAAGTGAGTTTGGCGGCCCAGCATGATCAGGTCGTAGCGTTCCGCTTCGAGCAAGAATTGTTCGCCGGGGCGGCCTTCCTCTGTCAGCTCTTTGTAAGCGACTCCCGCATCGCCGCAGCGGGTGGCGAATTGGCCCAGAATTTGTTCCGCATGGCGGCGTTCCTCGTCCATTTGCATGTCGTAGGCTTGACGATAGCTGGGCGGGATTCGATTCCTGGCGTGTGCGCCGCGAATCGTAGGTTCATCAATGACCGCCAAACCAACCAGCAGGCTATCGAACCGCTGGGCCCAGGCGACGCCCAAATCGATAGCCGCCGCGCTGGCGGGAGAGCCGTCGAGCCCGATCAGAATAGTTTTTAACAACACAAACTCCCTGGGAAATCCGGGACGAACCAGACACCGGCGCCGCTCCCGGCTCACCGCGAACTGGAGTCTTTGCGTAGAAAGCCGGCGCTGGACTGAAAGTATTTCGTACGGCGAGTGGCGGCTGCGGCGTCTGTTTCGTCGCGGCGTTGCTTGAGGTCGTCGAGATTGGCCAGGCAAAATCGGCAACCGCTGACTTGCGTGTGGAATTCGATGAAGTCGGCCACGTCTTGACCGGCCACGCCGAGCAAGTAGCTGCCCAACTGCTCCCGCGTCGGGCAACTCAATCGCCCCCGCCGCCAGATTTCCCCCAACGAGTGAACCCCGGCGTCGCGCCGCCGCAAAACCGCCGCCAATTGCTCCACCAGCTTTGGTTCGGCGCGGAGCACGGCTTCAATACGCGACATTTCAGCCGCCGCCAAACCTTCATCGACATACGCTTCCAGTTCAGCCATGCTGACGCCAACGCTAGCAATCTGAGCGTTATCGTTATCGCTTGGCGGAGCTTCGTCTTGCGAAGATTCTTCTTGGGGAGTGTTTTCTGACAATTTAAGTAGCCGCTTGCTGGAAGGTGACTTCTTCAAACGGTTGAATGACGACAAAGCCCTCGCCGTTGAATTCCATCTGAATCGATTCGCCGCTGCCGCGGCCAAAAAAGGTTTTGAGAGAGATATCGGTGCGGAAATCGGGCGACAAATTCCCCGACCACGCGATGGTGGCGTTGGGGTCGGTGATCACGGGGTGCCCGGGCCTCACCATTAAAGTCAGAGGTTCATAGTGCGAGGTGATGGCCACCATGCCGGTTCCCTCCAGCTTAACATTAAACAAACCGCCAGCCATGACGGCGGTCAGCTTTCTCATCATCTTGATATCCCATTCCACTGAGGGTTCGAAGGCCAGCAAATCGTTGCCGTTTACGAACAGCGATTCGCCCTGCAAATTCAGAATTTGCACTTTTTTTCCTTGATCGGCCACGTATAGCCGTCCGCAACCGCTGGCCTTGGTGAGCCGGGCGCCTTCGCCGGTGAGCGCCTTTTTCAACAGCTTGCCCAAGCCTTTTTCGAGCAACGCCTCACGCGTGAATTTGATTTCACCAACATACGCCACCATGGCCCCGGTTTTGGTCCAGATGTCGCCGTCGAGGTTTATTTCCAACATGCGAGGACTCTCCAATTCAAAGAGTCCTTCGCCGCGGTCGCGTTGTTGGGAGGCTTCAACAAACTCTTGCACGGAATAACGGGCCATGGCGGGCGTCCTCTAGAGAAATGGGTGGCAAGGTGAAACGTGTATTGGCGATTGTGAGCGGCAATGCTTCGCTAACTCGGAAAACGTGGAGCCCTTGGTTCCTGAACCGGGAAGTCGTTGTTCCACACATTCTAGGTATAGAGTTCGGGAAAAATATCTTCCGGTAGGTCTTGTTTTTTTACCACGTTGCGGAGTCTGGCCAAAAAATCGAATTTATAGTTTGCAACTTGTTGCTCGGTGATGTCAAGCTGTTTGGCGACATTTTTATTCGCCCAGCCGCGCACGAACAGCAGTTCGGCGCATTTGAGCTTGGTCCAATCACCGCGTTTTTTCCAACGCTGCACCTGTTCGGCAAGCGCCTCGACCAACGACCCCTCCTCCAGCTTCTTCCGTTCATCCGATCGGGCAATGCTGCTGGCGGGCCGCATTTTCGAAGCGATTTGCCATTGCCCGCCGCCGCTGTCGTTGGCGCTTGAGGTTACCGAAAGCGGAATTGCCGGGCGCCGCCCTTCGCGGCGCAGGTGGTCGGTCATTTTGTAGGCGCAAATCGAGAACAGGTAGCTTTCCAACGGCCGTTTCTCGTCAAAATTCGGCAGGCTGTTCAAAAAGCCGATGAATGTCTCTTGGACCACGTCTTCGCTCACCGCCCGATTCCCCAGCCGACTTTCCACGAACGCCAACAGGCGGCCTTCATAGCGGGCGATGAGGTCGCCCCAGGCGTTGGAATCGCCCTGACGAATGCGCGTGACGAGAAGGGAGTCGGTTTCCGAAGCTTCAGCCATTGCACCAGTTACATTTCGCTCGGTAAGGGTGGACACAGTTGCATCAGGGATTAGATGGCTCGTTGAACGGCAAGCCGAAGGCGGCTGTGTTTGGCGCCAGCGCGTATGAGTAAGACAAAAACGCAGTCGCCTTCGGCTGGCCGTTCAACGAAAAACACGCCGTTTTCAACCGTGAGCGGTATAGTTGCGAGCAAACGATTAGATCCAATGCAACCAACGCGCAACCATGGCGCCGGAGCCGGCAAGGCCTAGTATCGCCGCCGCCGCTCCCACCCGCAAGCGACCGGTGTAATATCCTCGGGTGGCGGTGTCGACGCGAAGATAGGCAAAGAATGTCGCCAAGAGCGCCAGTACGGCGGCGGCGGCAAACCCCGTTTTGAACAACCGGCCCAGCGCGATGGTGTCTTTCCAGTCGCGCTCCACGCGACGGCGAAAATCATCGTCAAATTTCAATAACGCGTGCGACTGATGCATCGGTCCAAAGGAAAACACGACCTCTTCGTCGTACCGCGCACTCGGCGGCACTTCATACGATAAGAAGGTCTCGGTTTGCCGCGCTCCCAGGTGATCGTTCACGTATTGCGCCGTGGCCTTACGAATTTCATCGTCCAGCGCCAGCCGGCATTGCCCCCGCGTATAGTGAGGCCCCGACGACACCGCCAGCAAATCGACCGAACCTTCCCGCGCGTGTTGCACGGCGACCCATGCCGGTCGATCATCGGGATATTTGATTTCGAAGTTGCTTTTGGAAACGGCTGTTTTTTCTCCAGACGCTTGCTCGTCGTCTGTATCAACAAGCATGACCCGCGCTTCGCCATTCTCTTGTTGAATAATAAACCCTTCACTGGCGGCGAAACTCGAAAGCGGTAGGTCGGCTCTCGTTTGAATGATAACTCTCGGTTGCATGCTGACGGCACGCTTCCATGCAAGTGTGCTGAAGCCAACCATGCCAACAACCAGCATGACGGTAAGTCCTAGCAAACAAAGCCCAACCGGCCGTGTCTTGCGGCTGACAATCGCTAGCAACAAACCCAACGCGGCGAAGGAGAGCAAACCCAACCCCAGGAGCACGACAAGCCAGGTCACGATTGTCGGCGGGCCATTATACGATGCAACCAATTCCATTTTCCTATACCTCCCGCAAAGTTTGACGAATTCGCGCACGTTCGCCTGGGTTCATCCAGGGCGAGGCGAGTTGCACCGAAACAGCAATCGTGGCGGCGAGAATCATGCCCATTGGCTGTGGGAAGGTCCAGAGTAAATGGATGACCCAAGCCCACAAACCGCAAGCCAGCGTGGCCCAGAGGCGAAGCCGTGTCGAACGCAGCGGGTCCGACAAACTCCACCAGCGGGGAGCGGCGAACAGCAGGGCGAAGTAGACGAGAAAGCCGGTCAATTCCAAGGCGCCGTTTTCGCGATAGGCGCCGGCGGTGATAAATGTTTGGGCGATCGGGCGCATGGTCATCGATTCCAATTGCGAATCGAGAAAGAGCATTTCATGGGTGGTGAAGGCGACGCCGCCCACCACCAAACCCACGATCAACATCACGAAGCGGCGCAGCATGGCGTCGCCGGTGCGGCCCTCCCACATTTTTGAAACCGCCAACACGGCCCAGGCGCCGCCGGTGCAGGTGAGCACCATCCAGGCGTACCAAGTCCAGGTGGACACAGCGCCATCGAGCGGCAAGCCGCTCACCATGAGAGCGAGAAACGACACCACCGCCGCTACAATCGCGGAAAGCAGCAGTGAACCGATGAGTTCGGTCAGGCGTTCGCTCGACGACTTATTCTCGATATGTGCTTGGGCTTGCTCCCGCCAACTGAATCGCCGCCGCCGATGGTGGGCGCGGCGCATCGTGGAAGGCGGGGCGGGCGTTTCCAGAGCGGCGCTGCCGGTGGTCGCGGAAACGACAATCGATCGAATCCCGAAGTAAACCAAGTAGACGGCGGCAAACACCATCGCCAGCGGCGCCAGCCAGGTGGAGTTCGCCAGCAGCACCACGGCAACCGCCAACAATACGCAAACCTTGCCGAACGTGTTCAACGACCCGTGGCTCCACCAATGGTGAGCGCCTCGCCAACTATGTTGCACGGCGCGGGCGATGGGTTCATCGCCGAGAGTAGGCCCATTCGCCGCTTGCCCGCTTCCAGCATGCCCGCTTCCAGCATGCCCGTTCCTTACTGGCTGGCTCCCTGTCGGCTGGCTCGCGCCTTGTGCGGCGGCAACTTGTGCAAACGGCGAAGCGCCATCGTTACCACGCGGCTTGGCGGCGACCGCCGCCGGCTTTTCCTTGAGCGGACCCAGCGTGATTTCCTCGGGCGTGTCGTCGCCGATGAAAATCGGCGTTGCCGGCCGCGGTTTTTCGGACACGACCAAGGGCGGCTCCGGCGCCAACGCGGCGGAGCGCGGGGTCGAGAGTCCTTCGAGGGCGTCTAACAGGGTTTGCGCGCTGGAGAAGCGCTCTTCAGGATCTTTAGCCAACGCGTTGCTGAGAATGTTGAAGTATTTGTCGGGAATGATCGAAAGATCAGGATCCGACGTCAAATGCTTCATGATGATTTCCTGGCTGCTTTCCCCTTCAAAGGGAACGCGTCCGGTAAGCATTTCATAGAGCACAACACCCAACGCATAAACATCGATCTCCTTGCCGTAGCGTCCCTGACCGATTTCGGGCGCCATGTAATGCAGCGTGCCGACGCTCTCCGTCTGGCCGCTCCGCCGGCTGCAGGAAATGAATTTCGCCAAGCCGTAGTCGCCGATTTTCACCTCGCCCTGATCGATAAAAACGTTTCCGGGTTTGAGGTCGCGGTGGACGATGCCGTGGTTGTGCAAATGCGCAACGCCTTGCACGATTCCCAAAAACCAACGCGCAACTTGCTCCAACGGCAAGCCTTCGGGGTGTCGCTCCAGGGCCTCGGTGAGGGTGTCGCCGGAAACGTATTCCATGATCACCCACGAAACGCCTTCTTCGTCGATTCTTACGTCGTATAGGTCCAGCAGATGATTGTGCTTCAGGTTGAGGCACTGCTTGACGCCCCGCAGTTCGACATCCAAATGCCGTTGGATGCACTTCAACGCCACTTCTTTGCCGGCGTCACTGGTGGCGAAATAGACCTCGCCAAAGCCGCCGCGGCCGACGCCTCGTTTGATCGTGTATCCGTCCAGAGGACGCGAACCACTCGGGTAGGCAAATTTCATTTTTGGGCCTCGCCGAGGTTGGGGCGCACCGGGCGCCGCTGTTTCCGGCAGCACGGCGCCGCATTTTTCCAGCGTAGCGGCAGGCTCTTGCATGTGTCCAGTCGCCTGGGAAAACAGCCCTCAAAGAATCGCTTCTCAACAGGACAGTTCACCCAGACCTCCTTTCATGATTCAAGGGAAACAAAACACGGTTGCGCGTAAAACCCTACACCCACACTTTAGCTCGTCGCCCCGTTCTACAAGACGGGCTCCAAGTAAAACGAAAAGTCTTCCGCCGATACATGGCTGCCGGGGCCAAGCCGCCCGCCTCCGTCGCACGGCGCGCCATTCACTTCTAGCCGCTCCATCGTATGGAAAAACAGTTCTCCGCCCTCGCGATACAGCACGACATCATTCGCCCAATCGCGACAAACCACATGATTTCTCGCCGATCTCCCCAACACACACGATTCCGCCATCATGATGATTGCGTCGGCCGACGACGGCGGCCGATGCGCGCTGACAAATTCAATACGCGCCGAAGCGCTCAATGGATGCGGCTGCCGGAATTTCAAGCGAACGCCGCCGGCAAACTCGATATCGGCGCCGTCGGCTAACACCGTTTTTCCGCTGATCGCAACGCCGTTGACTCGCGTCGGCCCCAGGGCTTCCAAAATGTAACCGTCGGCGCGCCGTTGAATCACGGCATGACGCCGCTTCAAGTCGGCCAGCACCGGCGCTTCCACATCGTTGCCGGGAATGGCCTGACCAAACGTGATTCGATCTTGAAAAAACATCAGGTAACCGCCCACGCCGTCGACCCAAAGCAGCATTTTCATCGCTTGTTGAGATTCTTGCACCGCCGCGACCGCTTCTGTTTGTGTCGCCGAGAAATCCGGCGCACGGTATTCTGTTTGTTTCAAACCCTCTTCATGCTTCAAACGCTCTTGCTTCAAAACTTCGTCGCTCGAACCGCCCGACTCAACTTTTCTCCAAGCCCGTCGCCGCGCGGTCTGCGCCAAGGCGAACTCAGACGCGATTTCCAGGAGTTGGTCCGAAACGACCAACGTTTGGCTCCAATCGCCGCATAGCATGGCGCGGCGCAGTTGATCGACCAACTCTCTGCACTGCGCCCATTTTACCAAACATTCATCCTTTTGTTGCTGCAAAGATTCAATATCTGGCCGTAAAGCCAAAGCCGCCCGCCATTGCTGTTCGGCCCGGTTAAAATCGCCTTGCTCCTCCGCCACGCCGGCCGAATGATAAATCTCGACCACCTGTTGGAGAATTCGCGAGCGATCGTTGGAAAGCTCGCGGCGGCTCAAGTTTTCCAAATGATAGCGAGCAGCCTCAATATCTTGGGCGGCGAGCCGCGTTTCTGCTTGTAGTACGGCGCGTCGCATCAATTCACTACGAACCGCGACAACTTCGTCTGTTTCACCGCCCAATTCGCAAACGCTATCAAACACGCGCCAGGCATCGCTGGTTTCATCGGCGGCCAAATGCCGCTGCGCCCGAACCGCCAAAGCGACGGCGATGCGCGCCGCCAAACGCCGCCCTTGCAGAAAACGACGTAAATCGTTTTCGCAAAGCAAAACGCCGGCCTCTTGCAAGCGGCCTTGCTGGTAGGCCTGCTCGGCCTCGCGAATTTGCAATCGCCACGATTGAAACATTGTCTTTCACCAATCCATTCCAAATACCACTGCTGGCGCGGCAGGCTTTGCCGCAGCGATACGCCCTCAAAAAAGGGGCTCAGACAATTGCGTCTGAGCCCCTGAAATTCTCCCGCGTTTTAATGAGCCTCGACCAAGGTCTCGGCTTTGGGGCTTTCGCCGAAATACTGCGAAATTCGATCCGAGATATTCTCATCGACTTCCGGCTCGTCGAGCGGAATTTGGTCGTGGAATTTTTGGTCCACGTTGACCAACTTCTCGGCCACGTCGATACGGGTGTGAATTTCGTTGATCAGGTCTTTGGTGCGCGCCAAATGACTGTCGTCGAAATTGAAATCGCTGGTCGTCTGGGCGACCTCCACCATTTTCTGGCGAGCCTCCAGGTTCTCAACGTCCACCTCCAACTGCCGTTTGGCGGCCAACATGCCTTCCAGCTTTTGCCGGGCGGCTTCCAGGCCGCTCTTACGCGCTTGCTCGATCTTTTGCAGCTTTTCGAGCGTGGCTTGGCTGGTTTGGAAGCGATCGAAACGACGCGTCAGATCCGACTTCACCTGCAGCATGGTCCAGGCGCGGCCCCCGTAGACAAAAAATTCATCGCCGCTGTCGACGTCCGCCTTCAGGCGAATGATGCCCGATTTGGCCGAAGCAATTCGCTTCTCGGCGCGAGCGACTTCCCGCGCCAGCTTCTCAACTTCCACTTCTTCCTTGGCGATGAGGTGCATGTTCTGCTGGATTTCAGGATCCAGATCCTTGATCATCTGGCGTGCGCGTTCGATTTCAAAACCGATCGGCACGTTGCGTTTCACCGACTCCTTCACCCAAGCCGCGCTGGTGCCCACATAACTGCAAGCATCGCGACCGGCAAAGAGCGCCGCCAGCAACACCGCGGCGCCGCCGACAAATAATGACTTCTTCAACATGGTTTTTCCCTCCAAATTGGTGTTCGATGCGGCCATCGGAATACCCCAGACCCCCAAAAGAACCCGTAGACCAAAAAAGACGAAGACGATAACAACAGCCCTCGAATGACCTCAAGACAGCGTTTTGCACCTGCATACGACGCAATGCCAACGGAAAACGATGCCTTCACAGTCAGTAATTCGCCTCTGCCGAATCCTTATTGGGGACTTCTCCAGTTTTTTTGCCCGCCTTTTTCTGGACGAGGGCCTCTTGTTGCTCAAACCACGAACGCCAGGCGTCGGCGTGGTCGGCGTCGGTGGGAAAGTCTTTTTCGGGGCGGGGCGCTGGGTCGCCGACAATTTGCCTGAGCGACGCCAAGGCCGCGCGGCGGATAGGAGGCGTGGCGTCGAGGAGTTGGATCAGGGTGGGAAGAAAATCGGCATCGCCGATTTCACCCATCGCGACAACCGCATCGCGTTGTGCGCTGCGTTGGGCGTCGTGTGCGATGCGTTCCAGAGCCGCGTTTCCGGCCGCGAACCGCGCCTCAGACAACGCGACCGCCGCCGCCAGCCGCGTACCCGTGTGGCGAGAACGGAGCAACTGCCGCAGTTGCTTTGCATCGCCCACTTCGCCATTCCGGGCCAACGCCCGCGCGGCCGCCGTTACGACATCGGGATTTTCGTCGCGCAGCAACGAAGCCAGCGCCTGCTCGCGTTTCTCATCGGGGCTGGCGGCCAAGAATTCCGCCGCCGCCCGTCGCACCTGAGACGCCGGATGCGACATCGCCGCGTAACCCGCCGTAATGCTTGCGCGATCGGCGCCGCCGGCCAGCAACGGCAGCAGTTTGAGCCATACCGAGACGTCTTGCTCTTGCGTTAAGAGTTCCGCCGTTCGTTGATTGGCAAGCGATGGCCAACCGCCGCTACGAGCCAACTCGGTTATTCGTAGCGCGGCGGTGCGTCGGACGCTTACCTTTTCGTCGTCCAGTTGTTCGATGGCGGCAAACAGAGGCGATGCCTCCGCCAACACTTCTTGATAAAAATCGACCGGCAACGTCGGCCGGCGGGTCGCACCGAGAGCTTCCAACTGAGGAGCCAACGTTTCGCCCAGGCTGACCAGAGCCCGACGCGCCGCCGTTTGTTCAGACAGCAACCCGGCCGAAGCGTACTTCCTCAGCAATTGTTCCAGGTCGTCGAGCGATGCGGCGTCGAAGGTCGACGCCGGCGGTGTGATGCTTCGCGGCGCTTCGGCGGCGGGCAGCGGCGCGATAACGCCAAATCGGCGGACCCACTTTTTTCGCAGAGCGTCCGGCGATGAAGCGGCCGCGCGCTCCTTCTCGCTATCAATCGACAACTGCTCGGAAACGGCCGCCAACGCGGCTTGTTGGACGCGCAGACTGGCGTCGTTTTCTAGCAAGGAAAACAGTCCAGGGGCCGACTCTTGAGGACGCCACGTTCGCAACGACGCCACCAGGGCCAAGCGAACTTCGGGGCTGGAGTCGTCCAGGAGCGAACGCACGACTTGGCCCCGTTGCGCGCCGGGCGGCCAATGCTCCAAGGTTTGGGCGAGCGTTCGCCGAACCCGCCACGATGTATCGTCCTGCAGCAATGAGCAAGCTTCCCAATCCGACATTTCCGCCAACGCCGTCAACGCCATGGAGCGAACATTCTCGCCGCGATGCTGCAAGAACTGTTTGAGTCTGCTGCGTGCCTGGGCGTCGCCGATTCGGCCCAAGGCCGCTATCGCCTCGCGACGGACCGTGAAATCGGACGAAAGCGAGAGGCGATCCACCACGGCCCGCGTTTCGGTCGACGCCCCTTGGCGGAGCGCTCGCAGCGCCGCCAGCCGCACCAGCGGTTGCCGGCCGTTCAACAGTTGGGCGACGTGCTCGGGCGGAGGCAATTCCCAGAGCGCGTACGCCGCCAACGCGGCGGTTACCACTTCATTGTCGGCGGCGGTAAGAGCGTCGGCGAATGCCGAGTGTTGATCGGGCGGCATTTGCCTGGCCATTGCGCGTAGCCATTCCGCACGGAGAGAGCTCGCCAATTGGGGTTGCCATTGCTGGAGTTGCGCCGCAACTGCCGCCGTTTTGAGCGATGCGTACGTTTCCAAGGCCGCCGACCGCACGCCATCGGGCAACTGGTCGTTTTCGACGATTTCCGGCAACCGCCCCATGCCCTCCGCTGGCGCTAATCTTGCCCGGGCAATCTGGGCCGTGGCCGCGGTGAGCGGAGAACGTGAGCGAGCGAGTTTCAAGAGCGCTGCTTGGGGAGCGTCGTTGTTGGCGAGAAATTCCTCCAGCCCGTCGTGCCGCCAGCGATAGCTGCTGTTGGAGAAAGACGCGGCGGCCGGCAAACGCCAGCCCACGTTTTCAATTTCGAACGTCCGCTCGGGCGACGCAGAAGCGGCGTCCTCCGCTAGGTTGATCGCTACGGGTTGTTCGCCAGATTCGGCGGCGGGAGAGTTCGCCGGCTCACCGGCGCGCTCATTGAACCGCTGAGTAAGAGAGGGTGGCGTGAAGGCGCCGCAACCGGGGGCGACCCAGAGCATGGCGCAACAGAACAGCCGCAACAGCGCTGCGGCCCGCCTACTCTTGGCGAACGCCTTGTTGGCAAGTCCTTTTGCCATGCGATTCAAATTCTAATTCAGTAGAGAAATAGGGCTGTTCGAGAAATAAGTGCGTGCAATCGTTTTTAGCCGGCCTCTATAAAGGACGCGTCAACGCCACGGTTAGCCCGCTGCTGGAGCGCTGGCGGCGGGCGTATCGGGTGCGTCGGGTTGATCGGGCGCATCGGGTTGATCGCCGGACGCGGGAATCGCGGGCGGCGGCGGAGCAATGCGCGTGGCAATTTCGACCGGCTGCAAATTTTCTTCCAACGACTTCAGAAAGGCGTCTCGTTCTTCAACCTTCTGGTCGGTGATGGTGAACAATTTCCGGATCGCGGCAGCAACTTTTTTGACTTCCGCTTTCTGTTTCTTTGTGGCGCGTGCATAAACGCCGCCCGGCCGGAGGGTGACTCCTGGCCGAGGTTTGACAAGAGAATCGGGCCCCATCAACGCTTTCATCACACAGGTGAATTGGTATTTGAGTCGTCGACGGGAGGCCGTGATGTGAAAATCTTCCTTGACCTCTTCTTCGTCTTCGTCGGCGTCAACGCTTCCGCCCAGCATAGCGCCATAATCCATGCCTTCATCTCCTCCGCCGCCAAGCGCTCCCATGCCCATCGCCATGCCCGCCATGCCGCCAGCCATTTGACTTTGCGCGCCGCCGCCGGTCGCCTTTCTTTTTTCTCGTTCCTCCTGGCGTTTGATCTGTTGCTCCCAGTGCGACAGTTCATTGCGACACGCGATGGCGGCAATCTGGCCAATTTGCTTTGCGGCTTTGGCGGCGTCGTAGCCTTCGGCTGCGGTGAATTTCAAACGACCGATCGCCAAGGCCGCCGTGCAACGAAGCGAAATAGGCGCCTTGGCGTCAGCGACGATCCGATCGAGCATTTGCGCGGTTTCACCAGCAGAGTTGACCATGCCCAGCGCGCCGATAACGTCGATCGCGCGGCGGCGCATCCAGTTGTGGCCTTCGGGACTGCGGCCCGGCGGCGGTGTGGCGGCGGCAGCCAGCCCTTGCATTTCGGTTAATAGGTCGCGTGTGCGATCTCGGGAAAGACGCCCCTGGCCGCTCATCGCCAAAGCGGCGTCGAGCAGAGCGTGACGGTGAATGCCCACCAAGCAAGCCACGCGCACTTCATCGATTTGTTGCGGGTTGCGGAACTCTTTCAGCATGGTGTCGAGCGCCGGCAAATAAGGTTTCGGAGGCTGACGCTTGGAGCCGATGCCAGAACCCTCTTGCTCATTCAATAACCCGATGATCAACATGGCGTTGTAACGCGATGCCGGGCTAAACAAGAGCCGCCTGCTTTGCGCCACGGAGGTCATGTACCGCAATGTCAGGCCGACAATATAGGCGTGAACATCGGGCCGAGCCCGCACAATGCTATCTCGGAAGAATTTGCGACGCATGGCCGCGTATTGCCCGGCAAGACTGGGGTCGGTCATGCGCGCGAATATGTATTTGTTGAAGTAGGCGTCAAACTTCCGTTTGTTTGTGGGATCGCTCAGCGGCAACGCGCCTTTGGTCATTTTATCCACGTCGCGAGCGGTTTCCCGGATGCTCTTCTGAACGGCTCGATTTTGTTTGGCGTCGACCTTCGGCACCCACGCCGACAAAATCTTAATCGAATCGTATTTACCGCTGCGATCGTTTCTCGTGGGCGCTGCGGGCTTAACCGCCGCCGCGGGTTTGGGCGCTGGGGCTGCGGGTTTGGGCGCGGCAGCCGGGGGCTTAACGGCCGCCGGCGCCGGCGTGGGTGGCAATTCCTGGGCGAAGACGAAATTCGGCCCGGCCACTATCGATAGAGCGACCAACAATCGCGGCAAAAAACGTTTGACGAACATGATTGGCTCCGTAGACATGATCGACCTCGTACGGCCTTGCTCGCAAAAGACATAAAACGCAGGGCCGGAAGAACAATCGAATAAGACGTGCGCGGCCAAGGCTCACCCAAAGCTGGCCCCAATAGAGCCAAGATGGGAAAACACCTTCACCACTCTCTTCAGAGTACTATTCCCGCACCCATTTTGTCAATCTAAATTGCTTGCAAATGAGTGGTTGCGCGGAATAGCCTCGTTATTTTTTGACTAATCAAAACTAATATTTTGGTCGACAATAAAATCAGTAGGTCAAAGCGATTCCGTTCGCTGCCGCCCCCACTACTTCTTCCCTTGCCAGAAACGCATGCCAAGCCAAAAAACCCAATACTCGAAACGCATGGCGAGACATAAGTTGTGTGCGTGTATTGCCTTACTGGTTTTTTTAGCGATCTCTTCCCAGATCGTGGCGGCCGCAGACGATGACCTATTCGGTGGCGCCCCTTCGGCCAGCGAGACGAATCCCGCCGGTTTTGGCCAGCCCGATGAGCGGCGACATGGGCGGCGGCAGTTTCCCGGCACGCTCTTCCAGTGGACCGACCGAGTCGAGCCCCACGGAGGGCCCGACCTCAGCGAACCGTTGGTCACCGACCGCCCCGACTTCACCGAAGCCAGCAGCACTGTGGGGCGGGGCGTCGCACAGCTGGAATTTGGCTACACCTATACATTAAACAACGATGGCGGCGTGCGCGATGAAGCTCATTCCATCGGCGAGCCGCTCTTGCGGTATGGAATCATCGCCGATTGGCTGGAGTTGAGGATCGGCGTTTTTCCGATCCTCTCAAGTTCGAAGTCAGCGGCCGGACGAAGCAGAAATTCCGGCGTGGAAGATTTGTATCTGGGTCTGAAGCTGGGGCTCACTCCCCAAGAGGGCGTGTTGCCCGAAATGGCCCTGATCCCCCAAATGACCGTGCCGAGCGGAACCGACGGGCTCAGCGCCGACGCCGTTTCCCCGGGACTCAATTGGATCTACGCCTGGGAAATCAATGATTTCCTCTTCACGGCGGGAAGCTCACAATTCAACGCCGTGCTCGCCAGCGCGACGAACCACCATAGCGAATTCGCACAATCCTGGACGGCCGCCTACACACTGACCGAAAAACTGGGCGCCTACACCGAATGGTATGGCCTGTTTCCCATCAACGCCGCCAGCGTAAAGCCCCAGCATTATTTCAACGGCGGTTTCACGTACTTGCTCACCAACGACATGCAGTTCGACATTCGAGCCGGGATGGGTTTGAACAACGCGGCGGACGATTTTTTTGTCGGCACGGGGCTCTCGGTTCGGTTGCCATGAGGCAGCGAGAGAGGGCGGGAGCAATTGTGTCGCGCAGGCACATAGCCGGGCAAACGGGGAAAGACAGGAGCGAACTGCTCGCACGGGAAACTGGCCTTGGCGAATCGTGGCTTGCCCCAGATAATACTCCGAAATCGACTGCAAGGGGAAAGGATTCCTGCGTTCAAATCCGTTTGTGCGGAATGGATGAGAACGCCCTGTTTTTTCAAGGATGAACAACTGTCATGGCTGCGCCGCTGCGAGAGGTTTTGGAACAACTGGGCAGGCCCCGTGTTTTGGTCGTGGGCGATTTGATGCTCGACCGCTACACGCGGGGCGCCGTGGAACGCGTCAGCCAGGAGGCGCCGGTGATCGTGTTGCGCGCCGGCGAGCAAGATATTCGCCTGGGCGGCGCGGCGAATGTGGTCCATATGTTACACGCCCTGGAGGCGGAGGTTGTTTGCGCGGGCGTGGTGGGTCGCGATGAAGCGGCCGGCCAATTGCTCGGCTTGTTGCAAGAACTAGGCGTTGATACCGATTTGGTCGTGGCCGATGCGGCGCGTCGCACAACGCTCAAGGAGCGTTTCGTCGGTTTGGCCGGCACCCGGCATCCTAGCCAAATGTTGCGCGTCGATTATGAATCGCGCGAGCCGCTTCCGACGGAGTTGGAGCAACAAATTCTCAACGGCTTGGCGGAGAAAATGGCCGGCTGCGACGCCGTGCTGATTTCCGATTACGCCAAGGGTGTTTGCACGCCACGGTTGACGTCAGCGGTAATCGAACTGGCTCGCGCGCGGAACATTCCCGTGTTGGTCGATCCTCGGGCCGATGGCGAGTACGAACATTACCGGGGCGCCACGTTGGTGAAGGCGAACCGGTTGGAAACGGAGCGGGCTTCCGGCCGGCCGATTCAAGCAGGAAAAGACGCGCTGGCCGCCGGGGCTGAACTCTGCCGCCGTTACGACTTTGCCGCCGCCGTCGTGACGCTCGATCGCGATGGCATGGCCTTGATCGAACTGACCGGACGCCAGGCGATTTTTCCCACCGCCGCCCGCGAAGTGTACGACATCACCGGCGCCGGCGATATGGTGCTGGCGGCCATGGGGCTGTGTTTGGCGGCGGGGCAATCGTTGGAAAACGCCGTGGCGTTGGGTAATGTGGCGGCCGGAATTGAGGTGGAGCGTTCGGGCGTGGCGGCCATCTCGCGAGATGAAATCAAGGCCGTTGTGTTGGCGCAATCGCAACTCGGCGGCGGGAAAATCGTCTCGCCGGCGGGCGCCGCGCAAGTGGCCGAAGCCAGCCGGCAACAGGGCCGCCGCGTGGTGTTTACCAACGGCTGTTTCGACCTACTGCACGTGGGCCACGTGAGTTATCTGGCCGAAGCGGCGGCCAAGGGCGATTTTCTCATCGTGGCCGTCAACTCCGACGCCAGCGTGCAACGGCTGAAAGGGCCCACCCGGCCGATCATCGGCGAATACGAACGGGCGGCCATGCTGGCTTCGCTTCAGTGCGTGGGCGCGGTGGTCGTGTTTTCCGAAGACACGCCCCACGCCTTGCTGCATGCGATTCGTCCCGATGTGCTCGTCAAGGGCGGAACGTACACCACCGAACAAGTGGTGGGGCATGAGGTGGTGAAAGCCTACGGCGGAGAAGTGTGCGTGACGAACGTCGTCGATGGTTTTTCCACAACGCGTATTCTGGAGTCGTTAAGCCAGAACAAAAACGACGCGGAACATGCTCCCCTGCGGCGGGCCAGCTAACGCCCAGATTGGCTCTTGTAGTAGCCGTTGTGTCAGCACGGGCTGACCGCCGCGTTTGCGAAGTCGGTGGCTAGGCGTTGAACGACGTCGCGCGTTAGGGCGGCGGGAATGACGCGTCGCGGCTGTCCTGGCGTTTTTTCATACCGACGCAAACTGATTTCATTCGGCTGCACCAGCAATTCGAAGTAGCGCCGCGTTTGGGCGTCGATCGCGGGCGGGTCGGACCGAATTTGAGCGACGTCGGCTGTTTTGTCGAATTCCATAAGCAGCAACGGCTCGGTCAGGTATCGCACATCGGCGGCAAGTTGTTGGGCGGCGCCGGCCGTATCGCACGGCGTGACTGGTCGAAAGGAGATCGACCGCGCAGCGCATGCCAAACACTCCACGCTCTCCATTTCGGCGAGCAAGGCGCCCGATTCGGTTTGAGCCGTCAGCCGCGCCGGCGAAGCGATTTTCTGTTCAGCCGACTGCTTTCGCAACTGCTCCCACATGGCCTCGATTTGTGTTAAGTAATTCATTTTCTTACCGCTCACTTTCTGGCGTAGGAGATAATAACCGCCGACATAATTTTTAATTCGTAATGACAATACTTTCCGACGAGCCGCTTTCCGACGAGCCGCCGTTTTTTGCCGTGGACACTCGGTGTTCGCCGCCATCGAACGACAAAACGCATTGCTCGTCATCGAGCGTCGTTTCAATCGATACGGGACGCGTCCAGAGCTTGTAGATGTTTTCCAATGTGGCTTGTGCGTGGTCGATTTTGAGCTCCACGCCCTCGTAACGATGTTCCAAAAACAGTTCGTTGCGATTTTTGTAATTGGCGTCACGGACCGAGATTTGCGGCCGGCCCAAGTTGGTCAAATTGGCGAGTAACTGGCGTTTGACGTCCTTGAAATACCGGCTCTCGATTTCGTAGTAGCCGGAATCATCGTTGTAGCCGAACTGAAAGATCTTGTTCTGTCGGCAAAAATCATACGTGAGAAATTCGTCGATAAATGTTTGATCGTTGTGAATGCGGCGGACCTCGAAAATCTTTTCGCGGCCGAGCCCTGCTTCCGTATTCCAAGATTGCTTGGCGGCGAGGTTGTCGCATTGCTCGTATTCCTCGCCGAAGCAGCCTCGGTTCCAACGGTCTTCAATATGGCGAAAAAGCTCCAAACCGATCTTGTAAGGATTCAAACGTGTGGGCGATGTAGCGAGCGTGCCGGCGCAGTGGTCGGCGTAGTTGATCACATCGTTCGGTTCGAGGCCGTGGCGGGTCATGATGGTGGAGTGCCAGAAGGTGGCCCAGCCTTCGTTCATGATTTTGGTTTGGCCTTGGGGCGCGAAGTAATAAGCTTCGTCGCGAATGATGGAAAGCACGTCCTGCTGCCAGGGCTTCAGCGGCGCGTGCTGCAATAAAAAGAGCATGACATCGCGCATCGGCTCCGCCGGAAACGGCTTGGCTTCCTTCGCGGCTTCCTCGCGGCCGCGTTCGGCTTCCGCCAACTTCTCGGGCGGATTCACGTAGGGGTCCATGTACGATTTGGCGCGAAAGCGGCCAACCGCGGTTGGTTGGTCGTCGGGGTTCTCGGTATTTCCGGGGAAGTCGTATTTTTCTTCCGTATCGAACCGCTGGATGAACGGCGAATGGATGTCGATCAGGTCTTCGATACTCAAGCAGGTGTCGACAAACTCTTCCACGACATCCACCCCGAAGCGGTCCATGTAGCGGCGAATGCGATTTCCGTGGTTCGCCATTTCGTCGAGCATGTTGCGGTTCGTTTGGCTGAACCAGTTATTGTTCTTGAAGAAGTCGGAATGGCCCAACACATGCGCGATGACGAGTTTGTGGTCGGTCAGGGCGTTGCTGCTCAGTAAATACGCATAACACGGGTTGGTGTTGATGACCATCTCGTAGATTTTTTGCAGTCCGTAGGCGTAGCCACGGGAAAGTTTGGCGTACTCCATGCCGAACCGCCAATGAGGATAACGTGTGGGGAATCCGCCATAGGCGGCGATGGCGTTGAGTTGCTCGATATCGATGACTTCAAAAATGGTGGGGAAAAAGTCGAGCCCGTATTCGCGAGCGTGTTTCTCCATTTGAAGTTGCACCTCGACCAACTCCGGCGGCAAATCGCGAAAGGGTTGTAGGCGGGGCATGATGGTTGTTCCTCAAGCAACTTTGGAGTTTTTTGAAAGTTCCTCAAAGTAATTTTTGCCACAGAGAGCACAGAGGACACCGAGAAGAGAAATACGGAACTTCATGGGCAGACGACAGCGTCTGATGTATCACCCTCTGAGTGCTCTGTGCTCTCTGTGGCAAAACTCTTTCCACGTGATCATCAAATGGCGCGTGCGGCATGTGTTTATTTTCCTTTTCCCAGAAACTCCTTGATCGAATCGAGAATGGCTTCACGATCGGATATTTCCGAGAGCACTAGTTTTTCGTGTTTCGGTCCAAAAGCCGCTTCGAGCGCGTGAATGAATTCACCGCTGCCGTACATGCTCTCGACTTGCCCGTATCCAAACAGGTTGCACTTCGGCAGGAGGGAATCTCGCAGCAGTTCGGTGGCTTGGTTGCCGTCTTCGCCCCAGTTGTCGCCATCGGAGAAGTGGAAACAATAAATGTTCCATAGCTCGGCGGGGAAACGCGTTTCCAAGAGTTTCAGGCAAAGCCGATAGGCCGAACTGATGCGCGTGCCGCCGCTTTCGCGGGTGTGGTAGAATGTGTGTTCATCGACTTCCTTGGCCAGCGCGTCGTGAATGATGTAGCGACGTTCGACGCCTTCGTACTGACTCTTCAGCCAGGTGTCGATCCAGAACGCCTCGGTGCGGACGATCGCCTTTTGTTCGTCCGACATCGAACCGGAAACGTCCATCATGTAAATAATCACGGCGTTGGCTTGCGGTTGGGGAGTGTTGGTCCAACTTCGGTACCGCCGATCTTCCTTGATGGGAATAATGCGGGGCGCGTTGGGCTGGTAAACGCCCTCGGAAATTTGCCGCCGCAACGCCTGAATGTACGTGCGTTTGAAGTGCCGAAGCGATTCCGGCCCCACGCGGCGAATGCTGTTGTAGCGAGATTTCTCTTGGGAAATGTTCGAGGCGCCCTTGGGTTCGATGCGCGGCAGTTGCAGCTCTTCGCCCAGAATTTCGGCCAATTCCTCCAGCGTGACCTCCACCTCCTGAATGTGTTGGCCCGGCTCGCCACCGGCGGCGCCTTGACCAGCGCCTTCGTCATCGCCGCGGGCGATAGGCTGCCCCTCTTCTCCCTCGCCCTGCCCGACGCCGCCCTGGTTATTGCCAAAATGAAAATGGGGCACGGCCAGCGCCGGCAGCGGGATACTGACCATGTCTTTTCCCTGGCGGCCAAACATTTCGCTTTGCGTGACGTACTTGCGCAGATTCTTCCTGATCGCGCCGCGGACGATCTTTTGAAATCGTTTGACGTCTTTATCAATTTTCATCGCCATGGCGAAGTCGCTCCTTCGGCGAGCGGCAGGGAGAATTTGTCAACAGGGTTTTTTCAACGATATTTGCCACAGAGAGCACGGAGCACTCAGAGGTTGATGCGACGGGCGTTGTCGTCTGTCGATGAAGTTCCGTATTCTTCTTCTCGGCGTACTCTGTGTGCTCTGTGGCAAAACTTTTTTGGTTGTCGCGATCAACTGCGTTACATGCTCAATGGCTAAGAGCTCCTAACATAACCCCTGTTTGGCGTTTCAAACACGGAGTTTGATGCCGACCTACTAAGTTGTGTTAGAAGGTATAAGCCATTTCTTACTGAACCGTGGAAAGACGCGTGGTGTCTTTTCCGTGGCGCCTTTCGCTAATTTCTCGCTTTCCGGTTAGCTTTCGTGGGCGTCTCCACGGGCGAAGATGCTGGCAACGTAGTTCAACACGTCGGTGGCGCTTTCGTCGTCGTAGCCGCAATCTCGGATCAGTCGAGATTTGACCACGTCAATTTTGGCTTGCGTATCTTGATCAACCACGTTGGAAACCAAGCTGGTGAGTTTGATGGAATCTTTCTGATCTTCAAACAGTTTGAGTTGCAGTGCTTTGTAAAGTCGTTCGTTGGTTTTGAAGTCGAACGTTTTTCCGTCGATGGAAAGCGCGCCGATGTAGTTCATCATTTCACGTCGGAAGTCGTCCTTGCGGCTATCGGCGATATCGATTTTTTCCTCGACGGAGCGCATCAGCCGTTCGTCGGGTTGTTCATATTCGCCGGTGAACTTGTTCTTCACCTTCTCGCGCTGGGTGTACGCCTTGACGCTATCGATGTAATTCGCACAGAGGCGGTGGAGGGCGTCTTCGTCGGCGGCGATGGCGCGCTGCACTTCATTCTTGACGATATTCTCGTACTCTTCCTTGACCACGCCGATCAATTCCATATAGAGCGAACGCTCTTCCTCACTATTGATCAGCGAATGGTGCTTCAGCCCGGCTTCGAGTTCGTTGAGCACCATGAACGGGTTGATCGAGGTGGCGTCGGCGTGCGCCACCAAGGCGTTGGATATTTTGTCTTGCACGAAACGCGGTGAAATGCCGTGCATTCCCTCGTTGGTGGTTTCGTCACGCAGCTCCTTGATGTTTTCCTCGGTGAAGCCCGGCAGCGATTTGCCGTCGTACAACTTCATTTTTTGCAGCCGGGTTAAACTGGCGTGCTTGGGATCTTCGAGCCGCGTCAGAACCGCCCACATGGCCGCCATTTCGATCGTGTGCGGCGCGATGTGCTTGCCGTGAACGGTTCGCGCGTTGTAGTCTTTTTCGTAAATCTTGATTTCGTTCGACAGTTTCGTGACATACGGAATATCGATTTTCACCGTACGATCGCGCAGCGCCTCCATGAACTCATTGTTCTGCAAACGCCGATATTCCGGCTCGTTGGTGTGGCCGATAATGACTTCGTCGATATCGGTTTGAGAAAACTTCTTCGGCTTGATTTTGTGTTCTTGGCTGGCGCCGAGCAAGTCGTAGAGGAAGGCCACGTCGAGCTTGAGCACCTCGATAAACTCAATCAAACCACGGTTCGCGATATTGAATTCGCCATCAAAATTAAAGGCGCGAGGATCGCTATCGCTGCCGTAGTCGGCGATTTTTCGGTAGTTGATATCGCCCGTTAGTTCGGTGGAGTCTTGATTTTTCTCGTCTTTGGGTTGGAAGGTTCCGATGCCGATGCGGTCTTGCTCGTTGAGAATGATGCGTTTGACGCGCACATCTTGAATGGCTTGCACCCAATCGCCGTGGTGGGCGTTCAAGCGTTCGGCGTACAGAAAACGGCAAAATGGGCACAGCTCGCCGTTGATTTTGACTAGGCGCTTGGCGTGTTGCGGCTGATCGCTTTGTTTCCGCCCCGCGTTCAAACGGGCTTCCACTTCTTGGCGAAAGCGTTTGGGAATCAGGTGCAGCGGTTCTTCGTGCATCGGGCACCACTGGATATCGTCGCTTTGCGGCGAAGCCCAACCCAGCGTGTACAGCGCGCCGGCGTCTTGTGCGGTGTAGCGCTCCAGCCCGCGTTTGATAATGCGGGCGATGGTGCTCTTGCTACTGCCGACCGGTCCATGCAGGAGGAGCACGCGTTTTTCAATGCCGTATCCTTGCGCCGCGCTCTTCAACGCATGCACCAAGGATTGCAGGGAATCTTCCAGGCCGAAAATTGCGTCGTCGTCGGCATCGTCATGGGCGTCGAAGAACCGATAGTGGGTTTGTTTTTCTCCACGCGGCGCTTCGTTCACATCGATGCCGGCGGAAACGATCATGTCGTAAACACGTTGGAAGGCGTTGCGCGTAACGCTGGCGTCGCGCTCCACCAACTCCAGGTAGTGCTCGAAAGAACCGACCCAATTTTCCTTGCGGAACTGGTCGAGGTTCTGACGTTGGCCGATCAGTGAAAGTATTTCTTGTCCACCGGACATTTTGGTTGCCTCCTCAATGTGGCGGCTGTGAAGCCCGAACAAATTCGATGAGAACAAATGCCACAACCAACCGTGCAGCGTTTGGTTGTGCAGCGTTTGGTTGTATTGTCGGCTTGCAGCCAAGGTGGTTGTCGCTCGCATCCATTCGGTTGCGGCGAAAAAACCGATCGCCAGCGAAGCATCTGGCGATTGAGAATTGGGAGAAGAAATACGCAGGGAAAATTCCCAGAGCGAACAGTGAGCCCCAAACTCACTCGCCATCAGCATCATGGCGGAGAAAATTGGAAAAGAACGCACCGTTTTCAAACGTAAGACGACAATACCCGGCGCGGCGCGCGAATCACGACGCGACTGTCATCCTTGCTTGAGCCGTGGAACAGGAGGTGTGTCGTCCAAGACGTGAAAAGTCCGACGCCTATGTTCCGAATGAGGGCCTGACTTCCGTTGCCAATCTCGTTCCTCCTTGCTTCAAGTATCACTACGGCAGCGAGCGGCGGCAAGAGAAGTTTTTTTTGAACGCCTCGCCGCCGCCGCTCTGCTTGGCTGTCGACAACAACGGAAGTGCTTTCGCGTGTACGACTTGCGTTCATTTTCCCAGGTCATGGCGACGGTGAAAAAACTGGGCGGAGCCTCACATTTGCCGCAACGACCCTCCTTCTACTGGCGACCGCAAAAGAACTTTCGCGCACGAAGCCGCGAAGGACTGCCACCGAACGCAGATGGAGTTCAGCCTTTAGGCTGCTTTCGTCGCTCTGTAACCAAGGAAAACATGCTAAAGCATGAACTCCAATATCGCTCACTTGTTTTCTCACCGATCGTTAGCCGCCGGTTCGATAATTTCAACACCGGAAATACAAGGTTGACCCTGCAACGCGTGGAAAGCGATCGTAACTTCCGTGGTGGCGTTGACGTCGGTGAATTCGAATACGTGTCCGCGAAACGCGCCGCCGGTTTGTTGCGCGATATCCAACGCTTGCAACACGCGTTTTCCTTGCAGCAGCACATCGAACACGCGTGCGCCGGAACCGAGGTTTTCCAACTCGGCGAAGTACAATCGAACCGTCACTTTTCGAGAGCGGTTCGACTTGCCGCCGGGAAGTTTCTGCGTGATGCTTTCGACGCCCGTCAAGCCGGAAGCCAACACCCAAGGCAAGCCATCGTGCGGCGCAGTACTGTCGCCGGAATTGCTGATACGAGAAGCATGATGCCGTACGGCGTGAAAATCGCCCTTGATTTCGACCGGCAGCGAGGGCGATTTTCCACCCGTGCTGGGCGCGTCGAACCACAGTACTCCGCTCGGATCGCGGCGATCGCCCGGAGCGCCGAAGTTCAGCGCGAACCGCCGTGGCGCCGAAGCCAAACTGCTGAAGGTCCACATTTCTGCTTCGGGCATGGGAATCAGCGCCAACGAACATTGGTTCTGATACGCGCAGGTGCAGGTGCGGGTGTAGTCGGGGGCGTTGAGTACGCCATCGGCGACAATCAAATTCGAGGTGCAACTCGACCGAAACCCGCCCAGGTTGCCGGTTCCGCTATCGCCGGAGAGATCGCAAAATCCGGCGGCGCCGCTGCGAAAGGTCAGCAGGTGCTCGCTGCCCACGGCTGTGTTGCAGCCGTACATGCGTTGGTATTTCCAGTCGAGGCTTTTGCCGGTCAGGAGTTCGAGCATGAACCCGCCGGCGCCGTTGGTGATGATTTTATCTCGCCACAACAGGCAGGGCCCGTTGTAGCGGCGTTTGAGATCTTTCCAGAGCGGTTTGCCGTCGCGACCCCGGTAAGCGATCATGCCGCGTTGCGCTTCATCCTTGGCGCGGTCCCGATACGGGGCGCCGGCTTGCAGCAGAACGTCGTGCTCCACGGAGTAGCTGAGAAACGTGCCGAAAACATTTTCTTCGGTCGACCACAACTCGGCGCCGGTTTGTGCGTCGAGCGCGAGAAGTTTTGGCTTGAATTTCGTCACGACGCCCCGCCGGCGCAGCGATTCGAGTTTGTCGGCCGATAAATTATCAATACAAAACAGCTTGCCTGCGGCCACGGCAATGGCATTGTGCCGAAAGTTGGCTTCGGCCTGACGGCGCCACAACTGTTTTCCCGTTTGCCGATCAAACACCACCAGTTGCCGGCTGGCGGAGGAAAACCGCGTGGCCGAAAGTTCATCTCGTATCTTCCGGGACGGCTTGTCCGGCCCGGCGGCAGGATTTTTTGAAGTTGGTGCTGAGGGGCTGCTCTTGGCCGCATCTTGCAATGCCACCGGGCTCGACGTGGCCACTAGAAAATTGCCATCGACGGCGAGGTATCCCCAAGCGGGCGAGGCAATGTTCTTATCGGCTTGCAGACGAAACGTTTTTGTCGTGGCGCCGGTGGCGGCGTCGAGTTCCAGAATGTTCTCGCCATAAACCACGTAAACCGCGTCTGGAAGCGTCACGTAGTTACCGCCAATTTCGCCGGCGCCGGCGAAATGACTCGTAATATTATAGTAAGACCCCAAGCCGGGAAGCTCTCGCTCCCAGAGCACGCGGCCGGTGTACACATCGACACACCGCAACAGGTCCGGCCCTTCGATCACCAACCGGCCGCCAGCGACTTGCGGCGAAGGGCCATGGCCGTGCCTGGGGAGAATGCGATCGTTCGATGGACCGCCGAACCAGAGTAAACCGAGCGGCGCCTTCACACGTTTGTCTTTCGAGACCAGCGTGTTGGCGGCATTGGCGTAATGGTGGGTCCAATCGGCGGCGCCTGGCAACGCTCCCGTGCGGCGCAGCATAACGAGGCCGTCCGATTCCGACGCCACCGCCCCGGCATCGCCAACGTGCTCCAACGCACGTGCAAAAGCTTCCTTGCCCGAGGTCAGTTCAAAGCAAGCCAGGCCGCCGTAAGGACGCAGCGCATGGTAAGCGGCTTGGGCGAGGCGTTCGGCGTTTTTCGCCGCCAGCGCATCGGCTGGCTCGGAAAAAATCAGGTTCGCCAAATACGGCGGCAGCGGGAAACTCGCCGGATCGCCCTCGCAAACGGTGATGCGGTCGCCATAAAAGCCCGCCTCCAGCATGCGCCGTCGAAAAGAGTGAGCCGTTTCGGCGTTGGGCTCGATCACGATCACGTGCAGATTCGATTTCCGCACTACTTCCTCGATCAACCGCCCCGAACCGATGCCAAAGCTAACGGCGTAGCCCTCTTTCACTTGCGCCTTTCGCAGCAGAGTATCGGCCAGTCGCGACCAACGATCTTCCACATGCGCCGCCGGTGGTTCGGCTGGCGGTCGATGTAATTCATAGATAACCGGCGTTGCCGGTTGCGGCCCAAAACAATAGATGCGCGCGTCTTTTGTCACGACGAGCAAGCGGCCATCGCCGGCGAGCGCCGCGGCCGGTTCGCCTTCGATGGTTGCGGTCCATTCGGGCGTTTGGGCCAGGCCGGTTTGCATCGCCCGCCCCACATGAAAACTGGCGATTTCATTTTCCCTACTGGCATAAATTCGGTGTCCCGCCTTGGCGAGCGTGCGCCAATTGCCGGCGGCCAAACTCCACGA
Organism: Planctomycetaceae bacterium; assembly: GCA_003233175.1. GTDB lineage: Bacteria > Planctomycetota > Planctomycetia > Pirellulales > Pirellulaceae > SZUA-33. Next base: position 32,038 of record QIKY01000310.1, read on the forward strand.
TTTTTCGGGCCGCAATTCTCCTCGGCGAATCGGCCGGCCTTTCCGATCTTTTACCTCCACGATGGAAATCGAGTCGGGGAGTTGGTGCGCGGTGAGGCCATCGATTAAGAGGCCACCGGCGAGCACATCGGCGTTTGCAGCGCCCAAGGCGGCGCCGATTGAATCGCCCAGTGCGGCGCCATCGAGCGTGAAGGCTTGTTTGCCGGCGACGAAGAAATTTCTTGAAGCTGAAACATTCCAACCGCCGGCGCCCTTGCCGCCGAAATCAAAATGTCGAACCTCTCCCGTGTTGCGATCGAGAATGGCCGGCAGCGAACGCCCGCCCGGCACGATCAACTGCTCGCCGAAAACCGCCAAATATCCCTGCGGAACAATCGAACCGAACGACGGCGCGCCATGAGGATGGACGATCCAACGCGAGCCGGTGTCGCTGTTCAGCCACGCATTTTGGCCTGTTTCCGCATCGACCGCATGGATGAAAATCCCCATGAAGGGCCAAATGCCCGCCGCGAAATAAACGGTGTCATCGACCACCACCGGCCCGCCGCGAACCGGCCAAACCGATGCCAGCCGGCCATTGCCGATCAGGCGTTGGTCGGTCGGACCGCCATTCATTTTCCACAACAAGCGGCCGCTGGCGGCGTCCAGGCAATACAGCCGCCCGTCGTCGCTGCCGGCGTAGATGCGTTCTCGGTGCGCGACCGGCGCGAACCGCACCGGCGCCTCCGTGAAAAAACGCCAGACCTCCTTGCCGCTGCGCATATCGTAGGCGGCGATGCTATCGGCGGTTGTCGAACCGACCACCATCAAACGCCCGGTAATGATCGGCTGCACGACGGCGTCGAACTGGAGTTTCGTCTGCGAAGCAGGCCAGGCCGTGCGCGGCGTCGGCAGAACGCGCGTCCATTGCAAATGCAACTGGGGCGCCAGTTCGTGCGGAGACGCATTGCCGCGCGCGGCGTCGTACCGCCACATGGGCCAATCGCGGCCGCTGACGCTCGCATCGCGAAGCAACACCAACGCGGCAAATGCAAGGCAAAAGATTACCATCGTGTGAACGCATTTTTCAACCGGCATCTTCATCATCTGTGCAGTTCTCTGGGTGGATGGGTTTCTCGTTAGCGTGCGACGCATTTCATCATATACTATAAGCTGTCCCTTGGAAAAACTCAGCATTTCGTAACACATCGCCCGCCCGAAGTTCTCAACATCAAGAGGAAGCTTTGCGAATGTCTATTGTCCGTTTAATGCATACCGTGATGTCCGGCTTGTTACTATTGGCGTTGGTCCAGCCGAGCGCCGCCACAGAACAGACCGAATCCGCCGCGAAGCCGCCGGCGAGGATGGTCGGGCCGTGGAATCTTGACGAACTACACAAAACGCCAGACGTCGAATGGGCGACCACCAAGGGCCTTGTGCGTTCGCTCTATTACGAAGGCGAACCTTATCGCGGTAAGAGCACGCGGGTGTTCGCCCACTTCGGCATACCGGAAGGCATTCGTGAAGGCGAAAAATTACCGGCAATAGTGCTGGTGCATGGAGGCGGAGGCACGGCCTTTTCCGAATGGGCTGAAATCTGGGCCAAACGCGGCTACATTTGCATCGCGATGGATCTCGCCGGACGAGGACCAAAACGCAAGCCGTTGCCCGATGGCGGGCCCGATCAATCGCATACGCAGAAATTCGACGACATCAAAAACGGCGTCCAAGACACCTGGACCTACAACGCCGTGGCCAACGTGGTGCGCGCCGTATCGGTTTTGCGGGCACATCCGAATGTTGATTCTTCTAAAATCGGCATTACTGGAATTTCATGGGGAGGGTATTTGACCTCGATTGTTTGCGGCGTCGATAATCGGCTCGCGGCCGCCGTCCCCGTATACGGCTGCGGATTCCTACACGAAAACAGCGCCTGGCTCAAGGATTTCCAGCGGCTGGGCGAACAAGATGCAAAGCTCTGGGTCGAAAATTTCGACCCTTCGCAATACCTCGGCAATTGCCACATGCCCACGCTCTGGATGAACGGCACGAACGATTTCGCCTACCCGCTCGATAGCTATAAGAAGTCGTACTCTCTCGTGCGGGGGCCGCGCACGCTTTGCATCACGGTGCGGATGCCGCACGGGCATCCACCCGGCTGGGCTCGTCCGGAAATTGGTTTGTTTATCGATTCCGTGTTTCGCGCCGGCGCGCCGCTGGCGACTATTTCGAAAATGAAACGCAATAACGCCATCCTCTCGGCAACCTTTCAAAGCCGTTTGCCGGTCAAAAAAGCGTTTCTGCATTACGCCCTCGCCGCCGGACCTTGGCCGAAGCGTCTTTGGAAAACCGTTCCCGCTGAACTGGC
>QIKY01000338.1 GCA_003233175.1 Planctomycetaceae bacterium
GGAAACAGAGCGGTGGGGAACAGAATCGTCAGGCATCACAACAGCAGCCGGAATCGTCGCCACAAGAGCCGCCACCGCCTTCAGGATCGGTGTTACAAAAGATTTCAAGCGGGCTCGGCTGGTTGGTCAAGCTGGTTTTTTATCTGGCGTTGGCGATTCTGGTCGTCTGGTTGTTATGGAAATACCACCGCGAGTTGATTCAAGCGGCGCGCGAACTGTGGCAAGACTTCCTCAAGTTCTTGAACAATCTTTTCGGCCGGACGCCTCCCGTGGAAGAAGTGGAGGAAGTGGAAACGGCGCCCGTGGTGCGTCCGCCGGCGTTCGCGACGTTTGTCGATCCTTTCACCAGTGGACGTTCGGCCCGCATGAAACCCAAACAGTTGATCGACTACAGCTTTCGTGCGTTTGAAGCCTGGGCGTACGAGCGAGGACTGCCCCGCCGCGCTGAGCAAACGGCGCTGGAATTCGCGCAACTCGCCGGGCGGCGGGAATCTCGAATTGCTCGCGAAGCCCGTTATCTGGCCGAACTCTATTCGCACGCCGCGTATTCGCCGGCCACAACGGCGGCGGCGGCGACCGAAAAGCTTCGCGAAATCTGGTGGATCATGACCGAAGAAGCCGCGCAGCCAAAGTGAGGCAATTGTGAGAAAGGGAAACGCGGAGATCGCATGTTGCATCTCAGACTCAAAAGAGGGGAGGGAAATGGACAATTGGCCTCACAATACGGCTTTTAGACGGGCTTAAAATGAGCGAAATGCCTGCTTTCAGCGTAAGATAGGTAAAAGCGATAAATGGAAGAGAACGAACTGATCGTCATCAAGTCATCGATTGCGGATGACCGAACGGACGAGTAGAATCCGAACACGATTAAGTGGAGAGTTTTTTATCCTTACTGCGACGAGGTTTACGTTGTCAGAGATACATACAGACGGCCTGGAATTGGGTTGCTGCCAACGGGGAGCCAATCCAAATCTTTGGGGTGGCTGCTTAAAGCGGAGAGGGCTTTGATGCGAACACAACTCGTCGACTCCAACTTTGTTATCGCCGCACAGCAGTTCAACCCATCCATTTTTTCCCAGCTTTGGTTGGTGCAGAACGGGATTGCATCGGAGAACGACTTCAAGGGAGAATCGGTTTTTACGCCAGCGTTCGCTCAGGTGCGCTCGCCACGCTTCGTGCTCTTGGTGTTGCCGCAGCAGTTGCAGTTTGCCCCGCTACCAGTTGAGGAGCAACATGGCGAGCTGGTTGCCGACGCGATAGGGAGTATCGTGCGTTTGTTGCCAGAAACGCCGTATGTTGCAGTCGGCCTCAATTTGAATTGGTTGGTTGAAATAGAACCCAAAGAATACCCTGCATTTTCTCGTGCTTTGTTCTATCGTGAAAACCCTCTCTACGAGCAATTTGTAGAAAATGACGCACGATTTGGTGGATATCTGAGCAAAGACATTCTAGGTGCTCGCCTCAAGCTCGATGTAAAGCCGAAAAAAACCGGACCACCAGGTGAGGAAGTCGAGAAATTGCTTTTTGCCTTCAACTTTCATGTCGATGTGCGACGTGACAATCAAGTTGACGAAATTCTTCGGATGGCGAACCAGTGGGACTCCGCAATGGAGCACGCAGTAGGAATAATTGAAGTGTTGGAGAACTGGAAATGGAAGTAACCGTCTCGACTCGACCGATTGCAATGATCGACTTGAAGAGAACTAGCCGCTTTCCTACGTACTTCGGGGAATTGCCATACCTTGGTGAGCTACAAGGCGACTCTTCGACAGATCTTCCGTTCATAGAACGGTCTGACGCCTCACTGCATGGTCTATTCCCTTATGGTTCAACACCCCGTCTTGGAACTGTCGGCAATATTCAGTGCGAAACAGAACTGAGCGAAGAAGATGGAGGAGACAAGCCTTCGGATGCCGTTTTCCGTGTTGCTTTCGAGGACATCGAATCATTTCGACGCACCGTTGCACCGTCGCAATGGTCACCATCGGGTGGCAGCCAATCAGCCATGCAAGCTCTGGTGTTGACGAATTGGTTGCAATTCGTCGCAGAAAACGAATCATCTCGACCGATTCTGAACATTGAAGAAATAGGTCGGTTTGCAGGCAGAACGATAGAGCGAGAGAAACAGGCGCCTGTAACTGTTTCTCCCGCGCTCCGCCGCGAAGCCCCTGCCACAAGGGTAGGAGGCTTGGGCCATGTCAGTGCTGGGCTGCTCTTGTGGCTCGAAAGCTCCGATGCAGATGCCGAAGATGTGTGACCCGTAATGCAATGGTTAAAACGACTTTTTACTGGATTGTTCAAGCCAAAAGTGCCCGAACCACTCCCCTATTCCTCAGTTACCCCACATTTGGCTCAGGGTGACATATTCAGTCTCCATCTGGTAGCTCCTCTTGCGGATGACGAGATTCGCATTCTCAGAACCAAGGCAGGACTGCATGGTGCGAACGTCTTTGCCGGCGATCCGGGACACATTTTCGACTACGGTCATCTGATCGAAACGATCAGCAAATTGCCACCGGATAAGCAATTTCAACCGTTCCATAACCAAGGTGGCCTTCCGCTTGAAAAGGTTGTCGTTTTTGGTGATCTGGTTGAGTATTTCATGGTGGCGTCCCAGACTTGCGACGTGAGTGGAGTGGACTCCAAACCGAAAATATTTGCGGCAATTGTTCCTGTCGTACCGCTAGCTGCATTCCTTTCACGACAGAGAATTCCTATTGGCTTGGAGAAAGGTGACATCGAAGACGAATCGAAATGGACTACAATCGTTGATTATTTAGAGATGCAGTTGAAGGTGGATGTGTCTGACATGCGCGATGATTCCTTCGCATTACCTGCGAAGATTCGGGAACTATTGAAGGACTGGAACCCGAAGAAAAATACGCCTGAAAAACAGATTCGTGGAAAGATCCGTGGCATTCTGAATGAGGTCGTGAAGCCTCAAAAAAAATACCTCTATTATCTACCTGCGAACAGCGCTTATGGTGTGCCAGAAGGTTTTGTTGACTTTACACGCCTGTATTCGGTGGTGACAGAAAAATTGCAGAAGCTAACACCTAGACGTGTTTGCACGCTCGTCACGCCCTATCGTGAAGAATTCGCCAGCAAGCTCGGTTCTTACCTCAGTCGAATTGCGACTCCAGCGCCACTTACTCCGCCGGACATTTGAATGAACTATTCGGCGAAGACAGCGATGGGCTGGACCAGCTCCAATCTCAGCCAGTTCGTCATCAACGGCGAGCGGCCTCACAGTAGTCTTGGTTACCAGACCCGTCGGAATTCGCGTCGCAGTGTGCTGCTTCCTCACTCCAGCAGCACACTGCGAAATCCCTTCCTCAACCCGTACTGTCATAATCTCTGGTACAAAAAATGGGGGCATTCCAAACCAAGAAACCGCAACTGGAGGAACGCGCCGCGGGTGATACCGTTGCGAGAGTCGCCATGATATCATGACCGAACCCGACAAACGTTCCTCCCGACCCGCCGAAGGGTCGCCATTGCTCCGCCTGAAATTTAATCGCCATGGATGTGCAAAAACAAGAATCGCAATCGAACGAACAGCCGCCCAACAAACCAAAGTCCCACGATAATCGCCGCGACGATTATTGGATCGGCTTCGATCTCGGCGGCACGAAAATGCTGGCCGCGCTGCTCGACGCCAAACTCCGCGTGGTGGAGCGAAAACGCCGCAAGACCAAAGGACATGAAGGCCTCGATGTGGGCCTGAAAAGGATCGTCGCGACGATCGAAAGCGTGCTCAAGGAGGCGGACGTCGACCCCAAGCGTCTGCGGGGAATTGGCGTTGGCTGCCCTGGCCCTCTCGATCTTAAAAAAGGCGTGATTCACGAAGCTCCGAACTTGGGCTGGGTCAACGCTCCGGTCAAGCAGTATTTGGAAGACGCGTTCCACTGCCCGGTGGTGGTGGCCAACGATGTCGACGCCGGCGTGTTCGGAGAATATGCGCTCGGCGCGGCCCAGGGCTCTCATTGCACCGTGGGCGTTTTTCCCGGCACGGGAATCGGCGGCGGCTGTGTTTATCAAAACCGTATTTTGCAAGGAAAGAATAGCTCCTGTTTCGAGGTCGGACACATTCAAGTCGCTCCCGATGGCCCGCTTTGCGGATGCGGGCAGCAGGGTTGCTTGGAGTCGGTGGCGAGTCGGCTGGCAATTGCGGCGGCGGCGGCGACGGCTGTTTTTCGCGGACAAGCGCCCCATTTGCGGGAGATCGCGGGGACCGACGTGGCCGAAATTCGTAGCGGCGCGTTGGCCGCCGCGATCGAAGCCGGAGACGACGTTATCGAGAATATCGTTTCCTCGGCTGCGGAAAAAATCGGCGTGGCGGTGGCCAGCCTAGTTCATTTGGTCGCGCCCGACACGGTAGTGCTGGGCGGCGGATTGGTCGAGGCGATGCCCGATTTGATTGTCAAAACGGTGCGTGCAACGGCCCGCAAACGCGTGTTGCCATCGTACAAAGACACGTTCAAGGTTGTGGCGGCGAAACTGGGCGACGATGCAACCGCCCTCGGCGCCGCCTCCTGGGCCCGACAATTACTATGTGATTAGTCCTATGACAGCACCCGCCCGCACGTCTGAACATATCCACTCGACCTACGACCACAAAATGGTCGCCGTGATCGATATCGGCGCCACGGCGGTGCGGCTCGCGATTGCCGAGATCGACCAAGAAGGCACAGTGCAAACGCTGGAGCGGCTTTCGCAAGAAGTGGGCCTGGGGAAAGATACCTTCACCAAAGGCGAGATCCAGAAAAAGACGATCGAAAACTGTGTTCGCGTGCTCCGTAGTTACCGGCGGCTGCTGCGTGAATACCAGGTCGTGAACAACGACCAGATTCGCGTCGTGGCGACCAGCGCCGTGCGTGAGGCGGAAAACCGTCTGGCCTTTCTCGACCGCATTTACATCGCCACGGGGTTCGAAGTCGAGCCGATCGAAGAAGCGGAAGTTAGCCGCACCACCTATTTAGGCGTACACCCGTTCCTGCACGACAACGACCGCCTAGCTTCCTCCAACGTGATCATCACGGAGGTGGGCGGCGGCAGCACGGAACTGTTGCTGGTGCAAAACGACGACGTCGCGTTTTCGGAAACGGTGCGAATCGGTTCGCTCCGCCTGCTGGAAACACTGCAAGCATATCGTGCGCCGGCGGGTCGGGAACGGGCGATCATGGAGAACCATATTGTCCGCACGTTGGAGCATGTGACGCCTCATTTTTCCACGCACGACGACCTGGAAATGATCGCCCTGGGAGGCGACATCCGTTTTGCCGCGATGCAGCTAATTTCCACCTGGAAACCGGGGCAACTCCAACTGGCCGAACTTTCCATCACCGACTTGGAAAGCTTCACCGACCACATCCTCTCGCTCTCCGACGACGACCTAGTGCGGCGGTACGGCGTGACCTTTCGCGATGCGGAAACGCTCGGCCCCGCGCTGCTGGTGTATGTTCAACTGGCGCGTGCTTTTCATTTGCGGCATTTGCACGTGACGAACGTCAACCTGCGCGACGGACTGTTGCAGGAGATGGTCCACCAGGGCCGTCTGACCGAAACCTTTGATCGGCAGGTTGTGCGGTCGGCATTCGCCCTGGCCCATAAATTCGAAGTCGACATGGCGCACGCGGAGCGTGTGGCGGAACTCAGCAAAGTGCTTTTTCGTTCGCTCCAAGAGAGCCACGAACTGCCGCCCCGCTGCGAGCTGCTCTTGTACATTGCGGCTCTGTTGCACGAAATCGGTTATTTTGTCAGCAACCGGGCCTACCACAAACATTCGATGTATCTGATTCGCAATTCGGAAATCTTTGGACTTGGCCGGCGAGATCTTTTCCTCGTGGCGCTCACGGCGCGCTACCATCGGCGGGCGTCTCCCAAGCCTTCGCACGAAGGGTTCAACCAACTCGACCGCGATGGCCGCGTGACGGTTTCGAAACTGGCCGCTCTATTGCGGGTGGCCGACGCGCTCGACCACTCCCACAGCCAGCGTATTCAGGAAATCGAATGCACGATTCGCCGAGATCGGATCACGATCAGCGTGCCCCGCGTCAACGATTTGTCGTTGGAGCAACTTTCTCTGCGTCAAAAAGGCTCTTTGTTTGAAGACGTTTTCGGCGCGACCGTAGAATTGCGCCGCTCGTCGGACTAAAACCACGCTTTCGCTGGAAAACAACCCTTTCGGAAACAACCCTCCCTCTCCTTCATGTGTCAGAAAGAAGCCGCGTGTCTGTAGATCGCACTCCAACCGAAGAGGCAACCTTGGCGCCGAGCCAGGCGAATTTTTTCAATCGCGAATTGAGTTGGTTGGAATTCAACCAACGCGTATTGGACGAAGCCCTCAACCGGGAAACGCCGCCCCTGGAACGGTTGCGATTCCTCGCCATTACCGCCTCCAACCTGGACGAATTCTTTATGGTTCGGGTGGGCGGTTTGCAACTGGCGGCGGCGGGCAACGCGTTGGAGAAGGACGCCGCCGGTCTGACGCCTCGCCAGCAGCTTGACGTCATCAGTCGGCGAACTCATGAAATGACCGCCGACCAATACATTTTTTATCTCGACACACTCGAACCGCTGTTGGCCGAGGCGGGCATCAAACGCGTACGGCCACAAGAATTAACGGAACGCCAACGCACTGGTTTTGAGCAGGTATTCGAGGAAGAACTATACGCCGTACTCACGCCGATGATTGTCGGCGCCGACGAAGATTTCCCCATTTTGGGCAATCAGGTGTTGCATGTTTTTGTTCGCTTGGCGCCCGAGGCGGAAGGCGGCGAGCCCCGTTTCGCAATCATTCCCCTGGGCCGCTGCTCGCCGCGATTTATCACCGTGCCCTCGGAGGGCGGATACGCGTTTGTGCTCTTGGAAGACGCCGTCGCCTTTTTCGCTGAGCGTTTTTTCCCCGGAGAAGAAATCATCGAGTGTGTGCCCTTTCGCATCACCCGCAACGCTGACTTCGCCGTCCGGGAAGACCTCGCCTCCGATTTGATGGTGGAAATTGAGGAGGTTCTCGACGCCCGCCGCACCAGCGACTGCGTCCGACTGGAGGTGTCGGACCACATCACCACGGCCAGCCTTGATTTTTTACGCCGCTCGTTGACGCTCGCCGAGCACGATGTGTATGCACTGCCCGGTCCGCTCGACTTCGCCGCCTTCATGAGCCTGGCCGATGTTTCGGGTTTTGATCACCTGCGCGATGAACCCTGGCCGCCGCAACCGGCGCCGAGGGTTGATGCGTCGGTGAGTATGTTTGAGGTGATCGCCCAGAAAGACCTGCTGCTCTATCATCCTTATGAAAGTTTCGAACCGGTGGTGCGTTTCCTTGAGGAAGCCGCCGATGATCCTCACGTATTGGCGATCAAGCAGACGCTGTATCGCACCAGCCGGGGCAGCCCGGTAGTGGCGGCGTTGCGTCGGGCGGCGGAAGCGGGGAAATATGTGACGGCTATCGTTGAATTGAAAGCTCGTTTCGATGAACGCCGGAACATCGGCTGGGCTCGTGAGTTGGAGGAGTCGGGGGCGCAGGTCATTTACGGAATTCGCGGCCTCAAGACCCACGCCAAACTCTGCATTATCGTTCGGCGGGAGCCGCGCGGCGTGCGCCGATACATGCACTTTGGCACCGGCAACTACAACGAATCGACGGCCAAGTTGTATAGCGATGTCAGCTTCATGACCTGCAACGAAGACTTGGCCGCCGACGCCACCAGCTTTTTCAACGCGATCACCGGTTATTCGCAACCCCAGAAGTACCGAAAACTTGAAGCCGCCCCGATCGGCCTGCGCGACAACATCATCGAGTTGATCGAAAGTGAAACCGCACGCAAAAAGCAAGGGCATGCGGCGAAGATCACCGCGAAAATCAATTCCTTGGTCGACGCGCGGCTGATCAACGCGCTGTACAAGGCGTCGCAAGCCGGCGTTCCGGTGCGGCTGAACGTGCGCGGCATTTGCTGTCTGAAGCCCGGCGTGGCGAACCTGAGCGAGAATATTTCCGTGGTCAGTATTGTCGACCGTTTCCTGGAGCATGCGCGTATTTTTAGTTTCCACCACGGCGGCGAACCACGCGTGTTTATTTCCAGCGCCGATTGGATGCCCCGCAATCTTGATCGGCGCATTGAATTATTAACGCCGGTCGAAGACGCCGAATGCCGAAACCGTCTGCTGGAGATTCTTGAAGTCTATTTTCTCGACAACGTGAAAGCCCGGTATTTGAACGAAACCGGCGCCTATGAGCCGCCGCCGAGCAAGCCGCACCAGATTCCGCTTCGCAGCCAGGCCAAGCTTTACCAGGATGTTTGCCGCGCGGCCGAGCAAGCGAAGCAATCGTCACGCACCGTTTTCGAACCGCACTGGGCGCCCGGAAGCGAAGACGGAGAGTAATGGCTGTACGCCGCTGCAAAAATGTGCTGCGTTTTTTTTCGGGCATTGGTCTTCGGTCACTTTTTATGTCCCGCGAAGTTTTGGCGAGCCCCTTCGCCGAGCCCCTTCACCGAACGCCGTCGCGCCGGTTCTGCGCGTGCATTGTTCGAACGCTCCTGGAAATGGTGAGGAACCCTTTTCGACATCGAAGTTCTCCTTTGCATGGGTGCTCATTTTATGCATACTCTATCCTGCACACGGCTAGAATTGGCTCGTTTAACGGCAAGCCGAAGGCGACTGCGTTTTGAACCAAACCGTTTGGGCAAGACAGAAAAACGCAGTCGCCTTCGGCTTGCCGTTAAACGAAAATGTGTCATTTTCAACCGTGCGCAGTATGAAGCTTAAAGACCGCCTGGGGCAAAACAAAATGACCAATAACGATTGACAATAATGTTGCCTAATCCTGGAACAGAAACTCACTCCCGCTCGGAATCGATGCGGCGTTTCCCCTTTCAGTTTTCCCTGGCGAGTTTGCTGTTGGTGATGACGCTCGTCTGCCTAGCGACGGCGCTTGTGCTTTCGCATCGTAAAATCTCGCAACTCGAACGTGACATCGCACAAACGAAAGGTGAATTGGCGGCGTTCCAGCCGTTGTCGGCCAAGGAGGTCGCTCGACAGTTCAAAAACCGAACAACGCTGGGCCCGCTCGTAACGACCGTAAAGGACGTGCGTTACTCCCCGGTCGATGATACCTACAAAGTCAAATTCTCCTGGGTCGACCCGACCACCAAACAGACTTGGTCGACCGACACCATACTTACCGGAGACGGCTACGGCGCCTATAGTGGAAAAATTCGCAGCGGACCTTTCATTACGGCTGTAGGCGCCAAGGATACTTTTTTTGTGTACGTGGAGGCTCCTTCGTCTTTCAAACCGTAAGGAGCGTTCGAGAAATAATTGTCTGATTTGCATGGAAAGAAGAAATTTATCAATAGTTATTTTTCAATAGTCATTTGTCATTGGAGAAAGAGAAACAAAGATGCGAGGCAAACAGATGGCCAATGACAAATGACCATTAACTATTGACAAATGACTTTGCCCGTATTATCGAAAAGCCCGTATTATCGAAAAGACGGTCGTCGGCGGACGCATCCTCCACGACTTGCTGATTCCCAACCAACGGCTCAATACGAAGGGCCGTGCGGCGTCGGGCAATGGTCGAGATGGAGAACATGGAATGAGAATTGTTGTGCTTGGCGCCGGTACGGTCGGCACCTGGATAGCCGACACGCTTTGCCAAAAAGGGCATAGCGTGACCGTCATTGATATCGATCCTGAGCATACGCGGCGAGTGAACAACGAGCTTGATGTGCGCGTCGTGACCGGTTCGGGCTCGCGCTCCAGCGTGTTGTTTCAGGCCGATGTTCTCGGCGCCGATGTGTTCCTGGCGCTCACGGGCGTCGATGAAGTGAATATCGTGGCGGCCAGCATGGCCAAGTCGTTGGGCGTGCGGCGTTCGGTGGCGCGAGTATACGCGCCGATTTTTCGAGATGTCAGCACCTTCGATTACCACCGCCATTTCCACATCGACCGCTTGCTCAGCCTGGAGCACTTGTCGGCTTTGGAAATCGTGAAGCGTATTCGCAATCCTCGCACGGTCGTGATGGAGCATTTTGCCCGGGGCGATATCGAAGTGCTGGAGGTGGTGGTTGGCGAGGGCGCCGCAGTGGTCGGCGACGCCCTCCGAGATTTACAATTGCCGAAGGGAGTGCGAGTCGGTTCGATCAGCCGTGAAGGCGAAATGTGGATCGCCGGCGCCAACGATCAATTGCACGCCCACGACCACGTGATGTTGATCGGCCGCCGCGAGGAAATTGATAAAGTCAAGGGGAAATTCCGCCGTGAGCCCGAATCCAAGCAGGGAATCGTGATTGCCGGCGGCGGAGAAACCGGGTACCACTTGGCGCGCACCTTGGAAGGCGACCGATTCGCCATTGTGCTGATGGAGTCGGACCCGAAACGCTGCGAATACCTGGCGTCGAATTTGCGTCAAACCACGATCGTGAATGTCGACGCCACGCTGCGCAGCGCCATGGAGGAGGAACGCGTCGGCAGCGCCGATTTTTTCGTGGCCTGCACCGGCGACGATGAAAACAACATCATGGCCGGCGTCGAGGCGCGCGACCTGGGAGCGTCTTCCATTTTGGCTATTGTTGGCCGGCCCGATTACGCGCGCCTGCTGGGGAAACTGGGCATCGATCTTGCCGTTAGTCCTCGCAATGTCATGGCTCACCAAGTATTGACGTTCCTCAACCAGGGGCAGATTGTGTCTCGCACCGAACTGCCGGGGAACAAAATTTGCGTGCTCGAAGTGGAGGCGCCCGAGGGCTGCGAGGCCACGCAGCATGTGTTGGCGAATTTGGAGCTTCCCAAGGAATGCGTGGTCGTGGCCGTGACCCGCGAAGATTTCGTGCAGGTTCCCGGGGCAGACGACCGCATTCTGGCCGGCGATACTGTGGTGGTGCTGGTCGAAATCGCCGTCGAAGCACAAATGTTGCGCCTGTTCGACGGCGCCAGTCACTGATGAATATGTGTGCATGTGTCAACTTATCGGACAGAAACATTGGAGCCTTTCAAAAACAACTTTTCGCCGCAATTGGTGACATGTATCGCCGATCACCTGCAAACGCACATAGCCTCGTTTGATCGAAAAACTTTCGAAGCTCCCATTCATGAAAAACTGGGCGATCTTGAATTGAAAGAGCGCTCGCAACTGATTGCCGATCAGGTGCATCTTGCGTTGCCGAATGATCACGCGGAGCGGGCGCGTGTTCTGAATGCCATGCTTCATCCCGCCGGCGCCGACCAGCCAAGCGACGAACATGGCATCTGCGGCTGGGGAATTTTTCCGCTGAGCATGGTGGTCGGCCAACACGGTCTTGATGATTTTGAGAGATCGCTCTCATTGCTTAAGGAAATGACGAGCCGTTTTTCATCGGAGTTCGGCATTCGGTATTTTCTGTTGGCCGATCAAGAACGCACGCTCGACATAATTCGCAACTGGGTCGATCACCCCAACCAGCATGTGCGACGTCTCGTCTCGGAAGGAACACGCCCACGTCTGCCGTGGGCCATGCAATTGCCAAGGCTCGTCGACGACCCAGCGCCCATGCTGCCGATTCTTGAAGCCCTGCGAGATGACGAAGAAGAATATGTTCGACGCTCGGTCGCCAACCACCTCAACGACATCGCCAAGGATCACCCCGACCTGATCGCACAATTGGCCCACCATTGGCTGCGGGGCGCGGATAAATCGCGTGAAAAACTCATCCGACGCGCCTGCCGAACATTGATCAAACAGGGATGCCCAAACGCGCTGCAAGCCTTCGGTTTTGAAAAACCGAAACTTCTTCTCGATTCGCTGGTGATCGAAACCAAGGTAGTTGAACTTGGCGGCGCGCTAACATTTTCGGCGAAGTTGCGATCAACGTCCGCCAAGGCTCAGCCTCTGGTGATCGATTACCTGGTGCATTTTCAAAAAGCGAACGGCAAACTGTCCGGCAAAGTGTTCAAATGGAAAGAAGCCGTGCTTCAATCGAGTGAACTTCTAACCCTCCAACGATCCCATGCCATTCGTCCCATCACGACACGACGTTACTACGCCGGACGGCACGCTCTTTCCCTACGTATCAATGGAAAAGATTTCGGCTATGCGGAATTCGATTTGATGGTTCCCGCTGGCGAAACGGCCGCATCGGGAAAAAATAAATGACCGAATGTCTTTGCATGCCGCCTCTTTTTGGCGAAAATGAAGCTGAGGGTGTTATACTGCAACACGGCTGGCAACGGCTCGTTTAACGGCAAGCCGAAGGCGACTGCGTTTCGAGCCAAACCGTTTGGGCAAGACAGAAAAACGCAGTCGCCTTGGGCTTGCCGTTAAACGAAAAAGCGACATTTTCAACCGTGAGCGGTGTGTGTCCGCCCCGAGCCGCCGAAGAATCTGCGTTGCTGTCCCGCCGAGGCCGAATATGCATTCCCGCCACACGAGGCTGTCGTTCTATTTGCTGCTCCCGCTTGGTTGCGTGTTGTTGGGGTTCGTCGCGCCGACGCTCGCCCCCGCAGCGGACGACGCACCCGATTTCAGTCGTCACATCAAGCCGATTCTGGTCAAGCGTTGTTTTTCCTGCCACGGCCCCGACAAAGCGGAAGGCGGCTTGCGGCTCAACGACCAAAAGTCCGCCCACGGGGAACTCGATTCCGGCGAAGTGGCGGTGCGGCCCGGCAAGCCGGAAGAAAGCGCTTTGATCGCGCGGGTTCTTTCTCGGGAGGAAGGCGAACGCATGCCGCCCGAAGGCGAACCGCTCAAGCCGGAGGAAGTCGCGCTGCTCAAGAGTTGGATCGCCCACGGTGGGAAGTGGGAGTTGCACTGGGCGTTTCGTCCACGCGGCAAACCGTCGCCGCCCGCCGTGAGTCGAACCGGCTGGGTGCGGAATCCGATCGATGCTTTTATTCTGGCGAGGTTGGAAAAAGCCGGGCTTGCCCCGGCGCCGCCCGCTGGGAAAGTCGCCCTGATTCGCCGGGCCACTCAAAATCTGACCGGCCTGCCGCCCAGCCCAGGGGAAGTGCGGGAGTTCTTAAACGATCAATCGGAAAACGCCTACGAAAAAGTGGTCGACCGGCTGCTCAAGTCGCCGCATTACGGCGAGCATTGGGCGCGGCATTGGCTCGATGTCGTGCGTTTCGCCGAAACCAACAGCTACGAACGCGATGGCCCCAAGCCGAACGCCTGGAAGTATCGCGACTACGTCATTCGCTCACTGAACGACGACAAGCCGTACGATCAGTTCGTCCGCGAACAACTCGCCGGCGATGAGCTGCCAAAGCCCACGGTCGATTCAATCACCGCCACCGGCTACTATCGGTTGGGCGTCTGGGATGATGAACCCGCCGATCCGCTCTTGGCCCGTTACGATGAGTTGGACGGCATTCTCACCACCACGGCGCAAGCCTTTCTCGGACTCACGATCAACTGCGCCCGCTGCCACGACCACAAAATCGATCCCATCCCGCAGACCGACTACTACCGCATGCTGGCTTTTTTTCGAGGGCTGCGTTCCTACGGCACGCGAGCCGATCAAACCTCATGCAATCAAACCGAGATATCGCCGCCGGCGCTCCAAACCGCCTACCAGCAGGTTGAACGGCGGGAGCGCTCGCTTGATAAAAGTATGCGCGAAGTCGAACAGCGCGGCATTGTTAAAATGTCTGCGGAAGAACAACGCAAAACGGAAACGCGCGAACGCCAGCAGGTGCTCAAGGAAAAACTGCAAGCGTATCTCGATGAAACCGAGTGGAAGCAGTATGAGGTTTTGCGAGCGGAACGCGAAACGGTGCGTCGGCAACGCTCCCAACTCGCGCCGCGTGAAATGGTGTTGAGCGTGACCCGCTGCATCGCCCAGCCCTCGCCAACTCACATCATGTTGCGTGGGAATCCTCATGTGCCGGGTGCGGAGGTCGGGCCGGGTTTTCCGCAACTTTTTGACTCGGCCCCGGTGGAAATCAGCCAGCCGGCGGCAGGCGCCAAAACATCGGGCCGCCGAATCGTGCTCGCCGATTGGATAACATCGCCCGATAATCGGCTCACCGCCCGCGTGATCGTGAATCGATTATGGCAACATCAGTTTGGCCGGGGCATTGTGCGTTCGCCCAACAATTTCGGGCAGATCGGCGTTCCGCCCACGCATCCCCAATTGCTCGATTGGCTGGCCGAAAATTTGGTGCAAGGCGGCTGGCGGCTGAAGCGTTTCCATAAGCAGTTGATGATGTCGGCGGCGTATCGGATGTCTTCCCAAGGCAACGATGCGGGGTTGAAGAATGACCCGGCGAACGATCTTTTCTGGCGGTTCAACATGCGCCGCTTGAGCGCCGAGGAAATTCGCGACGCCATCCATTTTGTGAGTGGACGCCTCAACGCCAAAATGTACGGCCCCGGCATCTATCCTGATATTTCGCCGGAAGTGCTGGCCGGGCAATCGCGACCGGGCGAGGGTTGGGGCAAGTCGTCGTTGGAGGAGCAAGCGCGCAGGAGCGTTTACATTCACGTGAAGCGGAGTTTGATCACGCCGATTTTGGCGAATTTCGACTTCCCCGAAACCGACTCCAGTTGCGAGGCGCGTTTCGCCACCACCCAACCCAGCCAGGCGTTGGGCATGCTCAACGGCGCCTTCGCACAACGCGAAGCGGCGTTCTTCGCCGAGCGGTTGGCGCGTGAAGCCGGAGAAGATCGTGCGGCGCGCGTTGACCGGGCGTTGCAGTTGGCGCTTTGTCGTGAACCCGGGCAAGTGGATATCGACTGGGGAGTCGGGCTGATCGAGAGTCTGATCCAGAAACACCAACTGGATGAAAAACAAGCGCTCACGCAGTTCTGCCTGATTGTTTTGAATCTCAACGAATTTCTTTACCTGGACTGATTTTTCCACCGCGATTCAGATACGGAACGAAAGTTTCCCAAAGCAAATGCGAGTGAAAAAGGAAAGAGCCATGACTCCAAGGCGAACCAAGCGAACGGGCGCCTCGTTTTGTCGGCGAACGCGGCGTGAGTTTCTTTGGCAGGCGGGCGGCGGCTTCACTTCGGTGGCCCTGGCTTCCATGCTCAGCCAAGACGGCTTCCTTGCCAGTCAGGCGGTGGCGGCCGATGGAACGAGCGCGTTTGAGAATCCGTTGGCGGTCAAGCCGCCGCACTTCGCGCCCAAAGCCAAGAGCGTGATTTTTCTTTTCATGTACGGCGGGCCCAGCCACGTCGACACGTTCGACTACAAACCCAAACTGTTTGAACTCGACGGTCAAACTATTCCCGTGAAGACGAAAGGCCGCGGCGGCTCCCGAAATGAAGGCCGCGTGGTGGGCCCCAAGTGGAAATTCAAACAGTACGGCCAGTCGGGCCAATGGATCTCCGACCTCTTCCCGCACTTGGCCACCTGCGCCGACGACATCGCCTTTTTGAAATCGATGACCGCCGACTCCCCCATTCACGGCTCGGCCATGCTGCAAATGAACTCCGGAAAAATACTCAGCGGCAGTCCGGCGTTGGGTTCCTGGCTGAACTACGGCTTGGGCACGGTGAACCAGAATCTTCCGGGTTTCGTGGTTATGCTCGATCCTTCGGGCGGACCGATCAGCGGCGCCAAGAATTGGTCGAGCGGCTACATGCCGGCCACCTATCAAGGAACCACTATGCGGTCGAAAGGCGCGCCGATCATCGACCTCAAACCGCCGCGGGGCGTCTCCCGCGTGATGCAGCGCGAATTGCTCGACGCGCTCATGGCGCAAAACAACCGCCACTTGGCCGGGCGGGTCGATAATTCCGACCTCGCGGCCCGCGTGGCCAGTTATGAACTGGCATATCAAATGCAAGAGCACGCGCCCGAAGCAGCCGACCTCGGCCAAGAGTCGCCCGAAACCATTCGCTCGTACGGTATCGACGACCCACGCACCGAAGACTTCGGCCGCCGCTGCCTGTTGGCCCGGCGGCTCGTGCAGCGCGGCGTGCGTTTTATCCAGATGTATTCCGGCGGCTCCCATAACGATAAAAATTGGGACGCCCACGGCGACCTCGTCATGAACCACAACCTCCACGCCGGAGCGACCGACCAACCGATCGCGGCGCTTTTGAAAGACCTCAAGCGGCAGGGCCTGCTCGATGAAACGTTGGTCATTTGGGGCGGTGAGTTTGGCCGCCAGCCGGTCGCGGAATACGCCAATGGAACCGGCCGCGACCACAACTCCTACGGCTTCACGATGTGGGCCGCCGGCGGCGGCATTCGCGGCGGAGTGAGCGTCGGCGCGACCGACGAACTCGGCTCGGCCGCCGTGGAGCGGCCGCTGCACGTCAAACACCTGCACGCCACCATTCTGCACCTGATGGGACTCAACCCCAACAGCCTCTCGTATTTCTACGGCGGCCTGGACCAAAAATTGGTGGGCGTGGAGCCGATCGAACCCATTCGAGAAATCATTTAGGGTTCTTCCGTGATTTTATTGGGTCTTTCCGGAATGTGGACGCGTGCTAGCATTTTAGCGTTGCTCCCGCCGAAATGGCATCGCAATGAATGCGGTTCTTCGCTATGCTTCGCCCCCGTTTGCGCCGGGGAGGCGTCGTGTTATTCCTCAAGCGGATGAAAAAGCGACATTCGCGTTCGTTGTGTCAAACCTTATAGAGCGGAGCGTATGCCGTGTGCGGCCCAGAAACGGTTTTGCGGGAATGATAGTGCAATACTCCAATTCTTGGCTGCGGGAAGCACAAACTTCAAGTCTGGCGAAACTCCTGAAGAACCCGTGATGATTCCAATCCACGAAAAATACATGTCGTTTCGGCTAGGCGCGTTCGCCGCCGGGGTTCTGGTTGTATTGTGTCTGCTCAGTGCGACCGGCTGCCGGGGGAGCCGCCGCGACGATGCCTACATGGAAATGCTCGATGCGGAAAAACGGTGGCTGGAGTCGCAACTCTACGACGCCGATTACGACTTAGATCTCCTGGAAGAGCAACTCGAATCGACGCGCCGCGAGAACGACCTATTGCGAGCGGAAATTTCCGGGAAGTCTTCCTCTGGCGGCGCCTTCGAGGGCGGAGGAAATTCCAACCCAGACGGCGAACCCGGCCAAGGCGGACTTCGCCCGCCAGACATTGAAATTCCGGGAGGCGCAAACAGCACGAACGGACCGGAGTTGGCGCCGCAGACCGCTCGAAAAATTGATCAACGCGTGACGCGAATCGTCCTCAACCCACTACTCACCGGAGGCTACAACCTCGATAACGAACCGGGCGACGATGGTTTGTCAATCGTGATCGAACCTCGAAACGCAATCGGCGAGTACGTGAAGCGCGCCGCGCCGGTCAGGATAGCGCTGCTCGATCCTCGTTTGAAAGGCGCCGAAGCGCGTGTCGCACAGTGGGAATTCGATCAATCGGAGGCGGGCGAAAAACTCCGCACCACGTCGATGGGAAAAGGAATTCACCTCAGATTGCCCTGGCCCAACCGTCCGCCGAAAAATTCGCGATTGAAACTTTTTGTACGTTATGTTGCGCCTGACGGAAAGCAACTGGAGGCGGATCGAGAGGTTTACATCGAACTCAACGGACAGGTCTCGGCGCGTTGGACGCCCGCCTCGTCGGAACGCCTAGCTGCGCGACAACAATCTACGGCGGACGACGCGCCGGTAGCCCGCGTGGCGACCGCGCTGCCCAACGCCGCCGGCAATCAGTCGCCCGTCAAACCAGACTCGGCGCCCGCTGCCGGCGAAGCGGAATTGGTGCGGCCTCGCTGGCGCCCTTACCGTTGAAACGCGCCGCACTCAAACGCCCAACGCACGCACGATGTTTACGAACCGCCCATGAAAATATCGTCGACGTTGCGGCGCAGCACGCGACGGCCAAGCTCCACAGCGCGTTCTTCGCCCCAGTTGCGGTCGATCACGTATTTTTCGGCCAGAATCTTGGCCAAGATGCGCTTGTACATATTGAATTTCGGCAGTGCGAATTCGAGTTTGTACATGTCGCTGTAGTAGCCGATTTGCTTGGTCGAGGGAACCGCCTCCAGCCGCGCAGCCGCATCGTGTTCGATGAACGTGGGGGTGTTGGAATACCACCAATGCCCGTTCGTGACCACGTTCGGGAAGATCCAGGCGTAGCTCGCCAATTCCTGATTCGTGACGCTGGCCAACACCGAAATAGGAAACGTCACTTCGGGAAAGGCGTTGAACAGTTCGCGGTATTGAATGAGAGAAACGCGGCTGTCGTAGAGGTCTTGCCCTTGATAAACGCCAGCCGTGTAAACGCTCCGATTCACGCCGATCATCAGATCGAAGGGCAAGCCGTGCTGTTGGCAATTCTCGGCTAAGGTCCAGAATACGAATTGTGTTAGTGCGCGGTGATGGCTCTCGCTGTAGTTGACGCCTTGCAAGCCGAATGCTTCAATCGCCATGTGGGCGCGGCCATCGGAAACGCGGGCCGGGGTGAAGTCGGGCGGCAGGGAAATGGCGCACGCGCGGACGTTCTTCTGCGTGAAATGAGTAAACAGCGTTTCGATGGCCCTCCGCAAGGTTGCTACATCGCACACCTCGACGCCGGTGGCCGCCGCCAAGCGGTCGCGAACACTCTGTTCGGCCAATCGGAACACCAGGTCGTCGGTGCGGAGGCAGGGGATATAGACGCTGGTGTCGAACCCTTCCAAGGGGTCGTCAAAATCGTTGGTGAGAAACACCGCCTCCAAGTTGCTTTGCGAAAGAACCTGGCTGGCCCAATCGTCGCCAGACATCTTTTCCAAGGCGGCGTCGTACAGAGTTTCCCAGTTGTTCGGCGTAATATGCTCGCCCTCAAAACCAAAAAACGCTTGCGCCATTTCGACCAGCCAACTATACTGCACCGTATTCTGGATCGGCCCCAAATTCTCGATCAGCCGCCGCACCTTTTCCTTGGGGTCGAGGCCTTCTTCCTCGATTTCGCTTTTGGGCATGCCTGCCGAATGGGCCAACTCCGTGTAATAATGGTAACCGAGAATGTCGGCCAACGTGGCCGAAGCGGGCGCCAACGGGTTGATGTGCGTGTGCGGGTCGATCAGAACCAGCGAATGTAATTCGCGATAAATGCGATTCCGAAGTTGTAACGACATAGTGGAGGGTCCTCATATACATAGACGCGAAGCTTCACTCATATATAGCAGAATGAGCCGGGCGGGTCAGCCTGTGGCGGAAAGGCCCCCTTGGCTTGGCGGGTTCGCTTGACGAAGCCGCCGAAGCGGCATTATTCTCATGTTACCGCCGGTAATTCATAATTGCCGGCAAGCATGTTTGCCGCCCCAACTTTATACTAACTTCTTGCGGGAAGGATTCGCGATGTCGACGCGCCGATCACTAGGACTGCCGATCACGCTGGGTGTGGTGATGATCGTGTTGTTGGTGGTGCTGATTGTCGGCTGGGTGTTGATGTCGGCCTCGGCCGCCTGGGCCGATAGCGCCAGCGCCCCGCTCTATTGGGCGCTGCTTTCGGCGGGCGCCACCGGTTTGGCGTTGGTGTTGGCGGGCGTCGTGATTTACCTGTCGCTCTCGGTGAAAGCCATCAACCTGAACCGCCGGCAATCGAATTTTATCGATAGCGTCACGCATGAACTGAAATCGCCGATTGCGTCGCTCAAGCTTTATCTGCAAACCTTGCATCGTCGGGAAATGAGTCGGGAGGAGTGTTTGAGCTTCTACCAGCAAATGTTGGAAGACGTCGAGCGGCTCGACGACCTGATCAACCATCTGCTCGATGCGGCGCGGCTGGAAAAAGCTGATGAACAACTGGCGAGGGAAGTCGTTCAACTCGACGAACTCTTGCAGCAGTGTGCGATAGCAGCCCGCCAACGATACCACGAATCGGAGGAATCGCTCCAACTCGATCTCGCGCCATGCTGCGTGGAGGCTCGCCGCGTCGACTTGGAGGTGGTCTTTCGCAACCTGCTCGACAACGCCTACAAGTACGGCGGCGCTTCTCCCGAAGTGGCCGTCACACTGCAACTCTCGCCCCATGGAACGGCGCTGACGAGAATCGCCGACAACGGGCGCGGCATCCCGCCGCACTTGCGCCGCAAAATATTCAGCCGCTTCGTGCGGCTGGGGTTGGAGCTCGAACGCAAAGCCAAGGGCACCGGGCTGGGGTTGTATATCGTGAGAACGGTGGTCTCGAAATTGAAGGGACGCGTGAGCGTCAAGGACCGCCCCGGCGGCAGCGGCACGATTTTCGAAATCGAACTTCCCGCCAAGCCGCTCGCTTCTCCCACCGACGCGCCTCCGATTGAAGACGCAAAACAACCCGCCTGATGTTGCTTTACGCGCCGTTGGAGTTCATGCTTTCGCATGTTTTCTTGAAGAAGGGAAACGCAGGTCGCGAAGGGCTGCGGAGAAGAAAAATTTGAGAAGAAACGACGATCTGTCCGGCAGTTCAAAACCCGTGAACGATTACCGCGCGAAGTATAATCACCCGATACCGCCCGATCCCCTAAATCGCCGATTCGAAGAGCCACTCGCCTATAGTGCGTACGGATGCGAACACCAGAATTCCGATGCCCATCCAATGCACCCAATCGCGTTGAACCGACGTCGATCCATACTCCCTCTTTACCGTTAGCAGCAGCAGCAAAAATCCTAAAAACATGAGGGCGTTCGTTGGCGTGTCGAACCAATGGGAGACGTGCTCCAGCATCGCAAACAGGAAAGCGATTGCCCAAGTGGCAAGACACAATCGCCAGAGCCCCGTCGTCGGCATGGCAAAAGCGAGCACCGCGAAAATCACTCCCGCCGCCAGCAACGGAAGCATGTAGCCAATCCTGATGAACCTCAATTCAACTATTTCATCCGGCGAGCCTGCCAGATAAAGCGCCGTTAGATGCACCACGGCGTTAACGATCGCTACGACCCCGTACGCCACGACGACCCAATGACCGGGATGCCGGAAAGGCCATTGGGCGCCGCGCGCCCAATGAAAAAGGAGCAGTAAAGTCAGGACGCTGCCGATCCCCTGCACGAGGCTGCTCTCGATGATCGCGATTACGAGCCGCACGCTCATATAGCTATCCAGGGGGATAACCATCGTTTGGAGTTTCACGATCAAGCTCACACAGGCCATCCAACCCATCAGGTGTGCGATGGAGAGCTTGGGAACCGTGTTTATTTCTTGTGTGTTGCTGGCTTGCGGCGGCGAGTTAGGCGTCATGGCTCAGATCAACCACTCCTGCCGTCTCGCACATGCAAACATCGACAAGAAAAACCGCCTATTTCTCGAACCAGCGTTCCAGCAAGCGGAAGGTGGTGGCGCGGCCGGCGCGGGCGATTGATGTCGTGAGCGGGATTTCCTTGGGACACACCGCCACGCAATTTTGGGCGTTGCCGCAAATTTGCAGGCCGCCTTCGTCCATCAGAACGTCGAGCCGCTCGCCGGCGTTCACTTTGCCGGTGGGATGGGCATTGAAAAGCACCGTTTGGCTGATGGCGTGGGCGCCGAGGAAGGAACTGTCGTGGGCTTGGTCTTGCCGGGCGGCGAAATCTTCGGCTGATTCGTCGACGCCGGGCGTCAATTCGATTTTCGTGTATTGCGGACAGGCGTCCAGGCAGCACCCGCAACTCATGCACTGGCTCAGCGGGTAGGCCACTTCCTGTTCGGTTCTCGATTGCCGCGGCCCAGGGCCCAAGTCGTAGGAGCCGTCGACGGGAACCCAGCCTTTCACACGCTTCAGCGCGCTGAAAAGCCGCGTGCGGTCGACGACTAAATCTCGCAGGACGGGAAACTTTTGCATCGGTTGCAGTTCAATTTCCGCCGGTTGTTCGTCGAGCAACTTGTCGACCAAGGCGGTGCAGGCCTGCCGCGCCTGGCCGTTGATCACCATGGTGCAGGCGCCGCAAACTTCCTCCAGGCAGTTGCAATCCCAGGCCACCGGCGCCACCGCCCTGCCATCGGCCGATTGGGCCTGCGCCGCGACGCGCTGCAGAACGCTGATCACGTTCATGTCTGGCTCGTGCTCCACCCGATGCCGCTCCCAGTAGCTCGATTCCCCAGGGGCGTCTTGCCGGAGGATGCGAACTTCAAACGAATCGGAATGGCCGTTGGCGGCGTGATCACTCATGGAACGTTTGTCTCTCGTTGATGCTAGGTTGTCGACGGCGCGGCTTGGTTCGATTCTTGAGGCGCGCCGTTTCCGCTTTCTCCATGACGGCGGGCCATGCGCTCCGCCCAAACTTGCTCGATTACTTCCCCGCCAACCAAGCCGTACAGACGCGGACGCGGCGGAATCAAGGAAGTGTCTACCTCTTCATACGCGATTTGAGGATTATCGCCATCCCAACTCGCCACGCTCGATTTCAGCCACTTCTGCGTGTTCTTCTCAAAACGATCGCACCAAGCTTCCGCCTGACGATGGCGTTCGGCCGGCTCTTCGGATTCAAGCCCGGAGAAAGCGAATTCGGGTTTGTAATGGGCGCCCCGGCATTCATCTCGCTGCAAAGCTCCGCGAACAATCGACTTGGCCACGGGGAACATGTCTTTCAACGCCTTGGTGAAGACGACGTTTTGGTTGGTCCAGGCGCCGGAATCGGAGAGCGAACAATTCCGCGACCGCTCCGCCAATTCGCCCAGTTTTTCGTAGGCTTCGGTAAGTTGATCGTTATGCCGGACGACCGTGGCGGCGCGCGTCATCAAAGCGCCCAATTCCTGGTGCAGCAAGTACGGGTTCTCGCCGCCAGCGGCCTGATTGAGTAGTGCGTCGTGTTCCGTCTGTTTATCTTGCACGGCATTTTCGTACAGCGAAGCCGGCTGGTCGGCCGCCGAACCCTGTTGGGCTTCCATGGCCGATTGCACGCACGGCGCCACGAACAACCCGCTGAAGATGCAACTCAACAGTGAGTTGGCGCCCAGGCGATTGCCGCCGTGGTACTGGTAGTCGCATTCGCCGATGGCGTACAGACCGGGAATGCCGGTCGACTGATTCAGAGGCGAGCCGGCTTCCAAGCCGCCATCGGCCGATTTTTGGTAATCGACCCACAGCCCGCCCATGGAATAGTGCACGGCGGGGAAGATTTTCATGGGAAAATCTCGCGGATCGACCCCTTGGAATTTCTCGTAAATTTCCAAAATGCCGCCAAGTTTGCGGTCTAACTCGGCTCTGGGGATGTGGGTCAGGTCGAGGTACACGCATTGGCGGTCGGCTTCGACGCTCAGCCCGTCGTTCACGCAGATATCGAAAATCTCGCGGGTGGCGATATCTCGCGGCACCAAATTGCCGTATTCCGGGTATCGCTCTTCGAGGAAGTAATACCGCTCGGCGGTGGGAATATCTTGAGGCTCGCGGCTGTCGTTCGGTTTGCGGGGCACCCAAACACGACCGCCTTCGCCGCGAGCACTTTCGCTCATCAGACGGAGTTTATCGGCGCCGGGAATGGCGGTGGGGTGTACCTGAATGAATTCGCCATTGCCGTATTTGGCGCCATTCTGGAAGCAACGGCTGACGGCGCTGCCGGTGCAGACCATCGACATCGTACTGCGGCCATAAACCAAACCGGGACCGCCCGAAGCCACAATCACGACGTCCGCCGCAAAAGAGCGGATTTCCATCGTCATGAGGTTCTGCGCCACCGCGCCGCGACAAACGCCGGCATCGTCTCGAATGGGGGAGAGAAAATCCCAGAATTCATATTTATTGATCAGCCCGTCGGCTTCATAGCGCCGCACCTGTTCATCGAGTGCGTAGAGCAGTTGCTGGCCCGTGGTGGCGCCGGCAAAGGCGGTGCGTTTGTAAAGCGTGCCGCCGAACCGCCGATGATCGAGAAAACCCTCTTGCGTGCGATTGAAAGTGACGCCGAGGCGGTCCATCAGGTCGATGATTTTCGGCGCCGCGTAAGCCATTTCCTTCACCGGCGGCTGGTGCTGGAGGAAGTCGCCGCCGTAGACGGTGTCGTCCAAGTGCTTCCATTCGCTATCGCCCAGTTGCCTGGTTTGATCGTTGCAACTGTTGATGCCGCCTTGTGCGCAAACGCTGTGCGAGCGTTTTACCGGAGTGAGGCTCATCAAGTCGACCGGCGTTCCCAGTTCCGCCAATTTCATTGCCGCGGCCAAACCCGCTAGTCCGCCGCCGATTACCAAGACACGTTGATTCGCCATTACTGTCCGACACCTTGAACGGGAGTGATCCGTACGCTTTTGTTACCTGCACTTAGCCGCCGGTGTGGGTATCCGACTCCGACTCCACCTGCGCGGCGCCGGTTTCCGCCGCCGCCGCATGAGGCGCGCTTTTTTCTTCCGCCTCCTCCTCCGTGATTTCGCCACTAACCAGCTTCGCTTCCAGCATTTTATGCTCGACTTGGCGGGCCGCTTCCTGATCGACGGTTTTCATGCCCCACAGAGCGCTCATGCCCACGACCGCCAGTCCCACGCCAAACACCGAACAGACGAAACTAGCTCGTTTTTGGGCGGCGGGAGAAATCCAAACGCCCCACGTGATGCCCATGGTCCAAATCCCGTTGGCCAGATGAAACACGCACGAGAGCATGCCGATGGCGTAGAGAATGGCCACCAAAGAGCTTCCCAGAGCGGCGCCCGCCGACGAAGCGGCGTTAAACGGAGAAAATTGGGCGCCGAAAAAAGGATGCGCCACATTCTCCAGCCACCACGCCGTGTGGAACCAGCCATGCATGTGAAACACATGCCAGAGAATGAACACCATCGCCACCATGCCGCTGCCGCGCTGCAAACTGTAGCGAATATTGCTCGTGTATCGGTAGGCGCCGCTATTGGGCAGACCGCCGCGAATGATAACCACGCCCAGAATGCCGTGGAACAGCAGGGGTAGGAAGATAAAACCCCATTCCACAACCGGCAACGCCGCGCCCAGGCTGTGGATCTGATACACCGCCGTCTGGAAACGCCCCGGGCTATCGAGCACGCTGGCGTTGGTCAGCAGATGGATGCACATATAGGCGCCCACGGGAATCAGCCCCGCCAGCGAGTGCAAGCGGCGAATCAGAAACTCATTTCTCTCCAGAAACGTTGACGATTCGGTCGATCCCACAGCCCTTATTTCCTTTCTAGCCGGGCGATGCGCCGCTTGATTCGAACCGTTTTCTTTACCAAGAAGTACGAATCACAACGAACCATGGACGGCGCCCATCGATAACTCCAAAACAAGCGACGCCGAGAGTAAATTGGCCCCTGGCCGACAGCGCGGCGCCGCGAGTGCTACGTAGTATAAAGACGCTGCCCCAACTGGCAAGCGGGCCAGATTACAATTGCAAGTGAAAACGGTAACCGGAACGGCATCGGAGTGTTTCTCTTGGGCGAGCGGTGGAAAAGAATTTGCCGAGTTAAAAGCCCGGCATTTTGAAAATGCCGGGCTTTTTGAGGTCCGGAAAAACGCAGTTTGTAAATTCTTTTCCGCCGCTCGCCTTGCGACCGCGCAGACAACCGGCCAGACGATCGACTACAATGCCCCAAATTCCGAGTCCGATGTAAGCACCTGCTTTGGCGACCTTCCTTTGGCGTTCGTCGTGCGAAGCGCTATTGACTCGGTTTGGCGGCCATTGCCTGATGGCATCGAAAACAACCGTTGGCGTTTGGAGCGAGTCGAACCTGATGGGATTCCTAAGCGGTTTGGAACATTGTGTCCGAGAAGGGGAGCCGCTGTCGGCTCACACTTGGTTTCGCTTCGGCGGGTTGGCTCAGTATTGGGCGGAGCCAACATCGCTCGAAGATTTAACGGCCATCGTCAAACGCAGCCACGACGAAGGCGCGGCGGTGCGTCTGCTGGGCGGCGGCTCGAACGTGGTTGTCCGCGACGCCGGAGTGCGGGGCGTGGTGGTTCACCTTTCGGCGCCGGTGTTTTCCCAGATCAGCGTTCAGGGAAGACGCCTGAAAGTCGGCGGCGGCGCCAAGCTGAGCCACGTTGTTTCGATGTGCGCCAGCCGAGGTCTGGCCGGCATGGAGCAGTTGGTGGGAATTCCGGGCGTGGTCGGCGGCGCCCTGCACGGAAATGCCGGAAGCCATGTGGCGGATATCGGTCAATGGACCGTCGGCGCCACCGTCATGACGCGCACCGGTGAAATCGTGGTTCGCGATGCGGCCGATCTTCAGTTTTCCCATCGCGACAGCAGCCTCAACGAACTCGTCATTCTCGACGCCGAATTCGAGTTCGAGCAAGACGACCCCCAAGCCCTCACCCAAAAAATGCAGCAAACCTGGATCGTGGCCAAGGCCAAACAGCCCACCATCGGCCAATACGCCGGCTGCATTTTCAAAGACCCGGGAGGCGTCAGCGCTTCGAGTCTGATCGAAGACGCCGGATTAAAAGGCGAACGGATCGGCGAGGTCGCGATTTGTGAACGAAACGCCAATTTCATGGTCGCCGAACCGGGCGCCCAATGCGACGACCTGCTCAGCCTGATCGACTTGGTGCGCAGCCGCGTTTCCGAACAGTTGGGGGTCGATCTGGAACCGCAAATCGAAATTTGGTGAGTCGTTGCCACTTGCACGATATTCCTTCCGCGCCGTTGGAGTTCATGCTTTAGCATGTTTGAAAAGCCCGGCATTTTGAAAATGCCGGGCTTTTTCGTCCGGCAGCCGGCTTACTTCCAGTGGTAGCTCTTTTGCTTGCGGTTCCCGGCAAGACGAAGGGAGCCGTCGCGGAAAACATCCATCAGCGTGTAAGCGTTGTTTTCCAGGCCCGAACCTTCGACCATCGCCGCCAAGGTGCAGTAGTGGACGCCATTGATTTCTCGATAGTCGTTCTGGTGGCTATGCCCTTGAAACACGGCCGAAACCTGGCCCGAGGCTTCTAAAACCCGACGCACGTCGGCCGCGTTCTTAACGCCGTAATGGTTGCTCACATCGAGCCGCTGGTGTGCAAAAACGACGGTCGGCCGGTTGTTCGCTTGCAGATCCGACTGCAACCAATCGAGTTCGGCGGCGGGAATGTTAGGATCGGTCCATTGAAAATTCTTGCGGCCATAGGGTGCGCCGTCCGACCGAAAACAGGAATCGAGAATGATAAAATGAAGACCGCCCTGGTCGAACGCATAGTAAGATTTCTCGCGGCCCACGCCGCCCAAGAATTCTTCTTTGGTCAGCGTATAGACGCAATGATTTCCCAGCACGTAGTGCTTTTCTCCTGGCGCTGCGGCGAATGCCCGGCTCACCGTTTTGAGGTAGCTTTGCTCCGTGGCGACCGATTCCGCGGCGTCGATAAAATCTCCTAACTCCACAATAAACGCCGGTTTGGTTTGCTGGAAGTAGTTCGTCGCTTCGGCGAGTTTCGCTAACGATTCCCGATAGTGACGGCTGCCGGCGGGAGCTTTGTCGGCATAATGCAAATCGGTCGCCATGCCGACCCGCACCGACGACCTTTCCGTTCCTTCGTCGGCCCAGAGTTTGCTCGATGCGGACCAATTGGCGCCAGCGCCGAGCAGCAGCATGGCGCCGCCTTGCATAAAGGCTCGGCGTTCGGAGAAGTTCTTCGATTGTTTTGAATTTTGCAGCATGGTCGTCGCTCCGCGAGTCTGCGCCGTGGTGAGGATTGTGAGAAGATCACAAAAAAGGTGTCAGCACCGAATGCCGCTGCCGGACATGTTTATCTGAAGTCCACGCGGCGCTGAGGAAACACACGGCGCGAAAGCCGGGTTATTCTACCATTCCTTGCCATCGACCTGGATACCCTGCTTGCTTGTTGCTCCCGCCCCAGCGAAGCCGTGTGCCTGCCGCCGGGAATTGACCCGAGGAGTTTGAGGGAGGACAATGAATCTGGAACCGGTTCCAGATTCTTTGCCGCCAAGGGGCCGCTTTACGCACTTGCCGCCTGCGGTCCCCGGTCCCTTGGTTTCTTTTTGCGCAAGCAAGAAACGCGGCGGTGAACGAGCGCAACCGAGGCGTGGTTACAGCACATAGAAGGATGCAACATGTTTCAATTCCTTACCAACACGCAGGCCGGTTGCCGCCGGTTGTTCCCGCGTCATTTACTATATCAAATGACTGCGCTGGCATTTTTCATTGCCGCGGCAGTCATTTCACGATTCGTCGATGTGCAAGTGCTTGCCGCTGAGCCAAGTAGACGCCCCAATGTGCTCTTGATCATGACCGACGATCAAGGCTACGGAGACTTGCATTTCCACGGCAACGGCAAAATCGATACGCCAGTGCTCGACAACCTTGCGCAAACCTCGACCCGCTTCGACCGATTCATGGTCAGTCCGCTCTGCACCATGACGCGGGCTTCGCTCATGACCGGCAGATATTACCTGCGGACCGGCGTGGCTTCGGTCACGCGCGGCTTGGAAACCGTGCGGGGCGACGAAACCACCATCGCGGAGGTCTTGAAAAAGGCAGGCTACGCTACCGGTTGTTTCGGCAAATGGCATATCGGCGAGCACTACCCCAGCCATCCCAACGGGCAAGGATTCGACGAATTTTTCGGCATGGCGACCGGCCACTGGGATAACTACTTCAACCCTCGGCTGGAGCACAACGGCGAGCGAGTCGCGACACAAGGCTACATTACCGATGTCTTGACCGACGCCGCCATGCGTTTCATTCAAGAGCATCGCGAGGAACCGTTCTTTTGCTATGTGCCCTATAACGCACCGCACACGCCAATGCAGGTTGCCGATCACTATTTCGACAAATACAAAGCACGCGGCCTGGAAAACAAGCCGGCGGCCATTTATGGCATGGTGCAAAATATCGACGAAAACGTCGGCCGGTTGCTCCAGCAGCTCGACGACCTGAAAATCGCCCAAAACACCATCGTGATTTTCCTTTCCGACAACGGCGCCGAAGGGCCGCAGGGCAGCCGTTTCAACGCCGGCATGCGGGGCATGAAAGGCAGCGTGCATGAAGGCGGCGTGCGCGTGCCGATGTTCGTGCGTTGGCCGGGAAAAACAACACCCGGCCGTGTGGTGAAACAAGTGGCGGCGCACATCGACCTACTACCCACAATTGCCGCCTTGTGCGGCGTTGGCGCGCTGCATACCAAGCCGTTGGATGGAATCAGCCTGGCGCCGCTGTTGCTTGATGAGAATCCGCCTTGGCCCGCCGACCGCATGATTTTCACCCGCACGCCCGGCTGGCGAACACTGGTCAGTTATTCAGCGCCGGTGATTAAAAAGTTGCAACCGTTTCCGGCGGCCGTGCGCACCCAGCGTTGGCGAATGGTGAACGAAGGCGGGGCTTGGCAACTGTACGATATGCAGGCCGACCCCGGAGAAAAACAAGATATCGCGAAGACGCACGCCGATGTCGTCCAACGTTTACGCACGGCCTACCAAGATTGGTTCGCCGAGATCACCCGAACGCCGCTCAAGCGTCCCTTGATTCCGGTCGGCTACGCGGCGGCGCCGGTGGTGGCGCTGCCGGCGCCCGAAGCGTATTTCGGCGGAAGCATTCGCTGGTACAATCAATGGGGATTCGCCCACGATTGGCTCACCGATTGGACCAACCCCGCCGACGTAATCGCTTGGCAGACCGACGTCGTGGCCCCCGGCAAGTTTGAAGTCAGCCTGCGCTACGCATGTACCGACGCGGCCCTGGGCGTTAAACTGCGTGTGGAGGCGGGCCCGTCGCAGGTGGAGGGCGTGATTGATAAATCGCACGAACCTCGCCCGGTGCAGAGGCCTAGCCGCATCGGAAAAAAACGTTTCACGCAAACGTTCGGCACGCTGCGATTGGGAAATATTGCACTCCAGCCGGGCCCGGTTCGCATCACGCTCAAAGCGCTCGAAGCGCCGGCGGGCGAAATATGCGATATCCATTCCTTGATTTTGAAACGCGTCGACTGAACGTATGATTAAGCAGTTTTAAGGAGTTTTCTTGTGACGGTTTTATGTCGTTTCACGCTTATCATTTTACTACTCGCGGTAATGGCCGTTTCGGCGCCCGCGGCGGAATTGGAACTGCGCGACCACGACCGCGTGGTGCTGTTGGGCGCCACGTTCATCGAACGCATGCAATCGTATGGCTACCTCGAAACGGCGCTCACGGCAAGGTATCCGCACCGCGATCTTACCTTTCGCAATTTGGGCTGGAGCGCCGATACGGTGGGTGGCGTTTCGCGAGCCGTGTTCGGCAAACCGGAAGACGGTTTCAAACGGCTGATGCACGATGTGGCGTTGGCCAAGCCGACGGTTATCGTGATCGCGTATGGCGGCAACGAAGCCTACGACGGTAAAGCCGAAGAGCCCGCTTTTCGAGCGGGGCTCACCCACTTGCTTGACGCCCTGAAGACTCTTCAAGCCCGACTGGTGCTCGTTTCGCCGCCGGAGCGAGAAAATCTGGGGCCGCCGTTGCCCGACCCCGCCGAATACAACGCCTCGCTGCGTCGATACATGGGCGTTGTTCGGGAAGTTGCCTCAGAACGAAAAATCCCTTACATAGAACTACCGCCAGTCGCGACCAACCCCAGCGGCGCGCCTCTGGCTGATCCACTCGATCAACTAACCAAGGACGGCATCCATCGAACGCCGTACGGACACTGGCGCGCGGCGCCGGTTATTGCCGCGCAACTGGGACATAAGGCGCTTGTTTGGAAGATTGATCTCGACGTCTCGAAGGATTTCTACGGTGTGACGGGCGCCGCGATTTCCGCCGTGGAAATGTCGCCGCAACATGTGGCGTTCACCGCGTTAGACACCACGCTGCCGCTCTCGCCTCCGCCGCGTCACTCTCCGGCTGGCGCGTATCGGCTGGCGCCTACGAGAATCGTGCGTGTGAGCGGCCTGCCGCCGGGAATGTATGAACTTTCGGCCGATGGTGAAATTGTGGCCCGGGCCACGGCGGAAGGTTGGGCCAAGGGCGTATCCTTGCGGCGCGGCCCTCCATTCCAACAGGTGGAACGACTACGCCAGGAAATCATCAGCAAGAACGAACTGTTTTTCTATCGGCATCGCCCGCAAAACGAAACCTACCTGTTCCTCTTTCGGAAGCATGAACAAGGCAATAACGCCGTGGAAATTCCGCAGTTCGATCCACTGATCAAGAAACAAGAAAAGTTGATCGCGCAATTGCGCGTGCCGAAGGCGGTCCGATACGAACTCAAGCGGGCGCCTTAAACCGGTTCTCCCCGCGTTTCAATCTCTCTCACCATACTTCTCTCATTACTCCCGCGACGGCGTTGCCGTCGATCACGAAAATAACAGGAACATGTTTCACTCCACTCACTTGCCGCGCGGCGCCTTCTTTTGGCTTTCGACTCTACTATTCGTTTTGGCGGCGCCGCTCACGACGCTGGCCCAGCGCGACCTGAAAAACATTCCCGACCCCGATCCTGAATTGGAGCGGAAGTCGTTTATCGTGGCCGATGGTTTCGAAGTGCAACTCTTCGCGGCCGACCCGCGCATCGCGAAGCCGATTCAAATGAATTTTGATTCGCAAGGCCGGCTCTGGGTGGCCAGCAGCGAAGTGTATCCTCATATCAAGCCGGGCCAGAAGGCGACCGACAAAATTCTCGTTCTGGAAGACACCAATCGCGATGGCCGCGCCGACAAAACCACTGTTTTCGCCGATGGGCTGCTGATTCCCACCGGCGTGCTGCCCGGTGATGGCGGCGTGTACGTGGCCAACAGCACCGAACTGGTGCATTTTTCCGACACCAACGGCGACGGCAAGTCGGACCATCGGCGTGTTGTGCTGGCGGGTTTCGGCACCGAAGACACGCACCATCTGCTGCACACGCTGCGTTGGGGGTTCGATGGCGCCCTGTATATGAACCAGTCGATTTATATCCACACGCATCTGGAAACTCCTTACGGCGTGCGGCGGCTCAATGGCGGCGGCATTTGGCGGTTTCGGCCCGACACCATGCGGGCGGAGGTGGTGTGCGAGGGGTTTGTGAATCCTTGGGGCAACCATTTCGACTACTGGGGGCAGGAATTCGCCACCGACGGCGCCTACGGCGAAGGCATCAATTATGTTTTCCCTGGCGCGGTGTACGTGACGGCGCCGGGAGCGGTGCGGCGTTTGCGAGGGTTGAATCCTGGCAGTCCTAAACACTGCGGCTTGGAAATTCTCAGTGGCCGCCACCTGCCCGATGATTGGTCGGGTAATATGATCACGAACGACTTCCGCGCGCATCGGGTGTGCCGCTTCGTGGTCAGCGAAGACGGCGCCGGTTACGCCTCGCGCCAGGAAGAAGAGTTGATCAAAACCACGCACGGCGCCTTTCGGCCGATCGATGTGAAGGTCGGTCCCGACGGCGCCATCTATATTGCCGATTGGTACAACCCGATCATCCAGCATGGCGAGGTCGATTTCCGCGACCAGCGGCGCGATCACACGCACGGCCGAATTTGGCGCGTGACAGCTAAGAACCGAGCGCTGGCGCCGTGGCCCAATCTTCCTGAGGCCTCCACTGCGGAGCTGCTCAACTATTTGAAGGCGCCGGAAGAATGGACGCGTCTGCATGCCAAGCTGGAATTGAAATCGCGCGGGGCGGCGGAAGTGGCGCCCAAGCTGCGAACCTGGCTGAAAAGCCTCGATGCTAAAGACGCCGCCCGCGAACACCACCGTTTGGAAGGTCTGTGGTTGTTTCAAAATTTGCGAGTCGTGGAAACATCGCTCTTGAACGAACTGCTCGCTTCGCCCGATCATCGGGTGCGGGCGGCGGCCTTGCAGGTAGCGATTTTATGGGGCGATCATTTGCCCGATCTTGTCGATCGATTGGCGCGTGGCGTTCACGATGCACATCCTCGCGTGCGATTAGTGGCCGTGCGCGGGTTGGCGGGCATTCCCACCGATCGCTCGGCGGAGTTGGTGTTCCAATCGCTGGAATATCCGCTCGACCGTTTCTCCGATTTCGCCACATGGCGGGCGCTTCGGCAACTGCAAGCCGTTTGGTTGCCGAAGCTCAAAGCTGGAGAACTGTACGGCGGCAGTGTCGATAAACTGACCTACGCCATTAAAGCCGTGGGCGACGCCGCCGCGCTAGCGCCGTTGGTGTCCATGTTGCGCGAAGGCAAGATCGCTTCCGAGAAAACCGGCGGCGTGTTGCAGTTGATCGCCACCACGGGCGACGCCGCCGCCTTGAGAACGGCGCTTGATATTATCGTTGGCGGATCCTCGGAATTCGACGACCAGCAGCGCGCCCGGCTGCTGACGAATTTGGTCAGTGCTTCTCGTTCTCGAAAAATGATGCCGGCTGGCGACTTGGCGCCCCTGGCTAGTTTGCTCGACGAGAAAAACGCGATCCGTTTGGCGGCCATTCAGGCGGTCGGCGCTTGGAAAATCAAGGCCGGGCGAGAACGACTGGCAAAGTGGGCGAAGGGCGAATCGGAACCGTCGGCCGAAACGCGCAGCGCTGCAATCTCGGCGCTGGCCAGCTTGGGCGGCAAGGAAAACTTCGATATTCTGGCGGCAGTCGGCGCCAACGCCGACGATGATTTCCAGCAGCGGCGCGCGGCCGTGGCGGCGCTCAGCGGCGTGCAGCCGGTCCGAGCGGCGGGCTTGGCGGTGAAACTTTTGCAGAACTGGCCCCAAGGTGAAGACCCCGCCGGATTGTTCGCGGCGTTTCTGGCCCGCAAACAGGGCCCCAGCGCTCTGATCAAGGCGATGGCCGGAAAAAAGCTGCCGCCCGACACCGCCAAGCTAGCGCTCCGCGCGGCGCGCAGCGGCGCCCAGTCGTCGGCCGAACTGTTAAAGGCGATTCAAACCGCGGGCG
>QIKY01000066.1 GCA_003233175.1 Planctomycetaceae bacterium
CCTTACGGCGGCGGCTGGGCGTATGCAGACGGCGAATACACTCCCATGTACAAGGATATTCCCGGCGAAGACAAGCACTCCTTCACGTTCAAACAGCAAGACGCACGGAATTGGCGGAAGCCGCTCGATGTACGGGTTTTTGTCTTCGCGCGGTACAACTGGTGGAACAACATCTGCCAGATCAAATCGATTGATCCGGCCACGCGGAAAGTCATACTCGCACAAAACGCTTCGTATCCTATTCGTCCTGGCGACCGCTATTACTTTTACAACGCCCTGGAAGAGTTAGACGCCCCCGGCGAATGGTATCTGGACCAACAAACCGCAACGCTCTATTTTTGGCCGCCGGCGCCGCTCGAAGGCAAAGCCATCATGGCGCCGACCACGCGTACGATTCTGGAACTGGCGCCCGATACGGAGCACCTCACTTTTCGAGGCTTCACCTTCGAATGCGCCGCAGGCAATGCTCAACCAGACGAATAATTGCCGTATTGTGGCTTGCACCATTCGCAACGTGGGCGATTACGGCGGTTCGGGCGTGGTGATCAACCGGGGGACGCGGAACCGCGTTATCGGCTGCGATATTTACGAAGTCGGCCGTCATGCGATCAGCCTCAGCGGCGGCGACCGCCCCACGTTAACACCGGCCAGAAACACGGCCGATAACAACTACATCCATCACACCGGCGTTTTCTACAAACAAGGCGTCGGCGTCGACATGCGCGGCGTGGGCAATCGAGCTTCGCACAATTTGATCCACGATTGCCCGCGGTTCGGCATCTCGTTCAACGGCAACCATCTGCTGATCGAATACAACCACATCCGGCATGTGAATTTGGAAACGTCCGACACAGGCGCCATCTACACCGGCGGGCGCGATTGGCTCGGCTCGCGCGGCTCCGTGGTTCGCTACAACTACTTTCACGACATTCTCGGTTACGGTTTCGAAAACGGCCATTGGGTTTCGCCGCACTTCGCCTGGGGCGTGTATCTGGACGACAACACCGGCGGCGTCGATGTGATCGGAAATATTGTCGCGCGCACCGTGCGCGGTCTGATCCACCTCCACAACGGCCGCGATAACCGCATCGAAAACAATATCTTTCTCGACGGCACACTCCAGCAAATCGAGCTCAGCGGCTGGACGGGAGAGCATCGCAACTGGCGCAATCATCTGCCCAGCATGATCAAAGGTTATGAATCGGTGGCGGGCCGTCCGGCATGGAAAAAAATGCGAAACATGGACCTCCACCCCCGCGACGCAGTATTGCCCGACGGCACGATCATGAGCGGCAACTCGTTCTTGCGCAACATCATCTGCTACCACGACGCCGACGCGAAGTATGTCAGCCTGCGCAACTTCTCCTTCACCCACAACTCCTTCGATTACAACCTGCTCTGGAGCTACGGCCAGCCGATCCGCACTGGCTTTACAAAAGCGGCCCAGCCCATTTCCAAAAACTTGGCGCCGAACCCCGGTTTTGAAGACGGTCCGCCCGACACGCTGCCCAAGAATTGGCGATGGCAAATTCGGCCCTCGAAAAATTCACGCGCTCAGGCGGTTCAAACGGGCGCCGCCGCGGGAGGCCGCGCATTGCGCATCGACGCCGATTTCAACCAGGAAAAGCCGCGCGATAACTACCCGATCGTCGTCAGCGACGAACTGGAATTACCGCTCGGCCGCAGGTACAAAATCTCGGCGAAATTCAAAGCCTCTCGGCCCGCCGCCAAAGCCAAACTGATGCTCCAGTCGTATGTCGCGGGTGAATATTTCTGGGCCAGCCGTCCGCAAGACGTCACCGCCGGTCCGAATTGGGAAGCGTCGGAGTTCGTGTTCAAAATACCGGCGCGTGGTGAAACAGGCTGGCATGAGAAGATGAAAACGTTTCGCCTGCGCGTCGATTTCCCCGATGAAAAAGGCGCGCTCTTTGTAGACGACATTTCGCTCGTCGAAACCGAAACCTTGAGCGAATGGGCGTCGTGGCAGGCGCTCGGCATGGACCAACACTCCCGCGTGGCCGACCCTTTATTCGTCGACGCCGAACACGGCGACTACCGCCTGCAACCCAATTCGCCAGCGTTCGCCTTGGGTTTCAAGCAGATACCGGTCGATCGGATTGGCCCCCAACAAGACGCCTCGCGCGCCAGTTGGCCGATTGTCGAAGCGCCCGGCGCCCGCGAATTTCCCTTGAGCCGTCAATAGGGTGAGCGGCGGGAATGAATTTGACATGTAAATTCAGGACTATTCCTTAGCGGCGCGCTCAGTCGGAATCGGCGGCGCCGGGCGGAATGTGCATCATCCGATGGATGCTCGGCGAGTACCTGACTCCCGGCGGCAACTGTCCATAGGGGAGCGGAGAGGTTGCGGGGAAGTCGTAGTTGGGCTGGGGTTTGTACTGCTCATCGTTGAGCGCTTCCCAGAATCCATCCTGGCCGACTTCGAGCAACTCCAAGTCGAGGAACAGTTGGATGCGATCTTTTAGGAACCGGATGTGCTCTCGGGCGACAGCGCTGAGCGCAGCGGTATAGGCGGTTTGGGCTTCCAGGAAGTCGCGTGCGGCAACATTTCTCGCCCCGAGTTGTAGTTGGAGCCGGGTGCTGACAACCCGTTCAAACGCCAACGCCGCGCTGGCCACCGCAATTTGATACAGCTCCCGGTCGAGCGGCAAGTTGCGCAGGTCGTCGCGAACGGCGAGTTTGATGTTGTCTTCGGCGGTTATCAGCCGGCGCAACGACGCCTGGTAGTCGAGCAGCGATTCCCGAAACGAATTGCGTTGCGCCCGGCGATTGAAAGGCGTGTCGAGCGCCATTCGCAGACGGGTCTGGCTTTCATCGAAGGTAAAGTCAAACACGCGGTTGACGTCGCTTCGCGTTCGCACCGTTTGCGAGACGCTTAAGTTTAATACGGAGCGTAGGTCGTCGCCTCGGAGTTTGATTTGCCGCCACACATCGGCCAGCGCGCCGCGCTGGTTGGCGAGGTCGAACCGGAGCGTGAGCCCGGTGAGCATGGCTTCATCGACGTCTAGCTCAAGGGGCAACAACCCTTCGCCGCCGGCGGTCAGGGTTTCGCTGCTCAGCGTCAGCAAACGCTGGACTTCCTCCAACACAACGGAAAAGTTGTTGTCGCCTTGGCCATCGTCGGCCAGGGTTGGCGCGGCCGCGTCGGCGGCGAGTTGTTCGACCCGTTGGAGAAACGCCTCGCCATTTTTTAAGAGGTTGGGAATCTCCTTCAACAACTGCTCGGCATTGAGGCGATCTAACGCTGCTTCAACTTTTGCCTGCCGCCGCAGCAATTCTTGGTAAGTGGTGTTGAGGTCGTCCAATGACGATTCGTCGTGTTTGGATTCTTTCAGTCGACTGATTTGGCGGTCTACGTAGTTCAGTAGCTGCTCGGCTAGGTCGGACGTACGCTGGAACAAACTGATTGGGTCGGGCGGCTGGGTGCTTTTCTCTTGCTCCAGGGCGGCGCGGCTGAACTGCACGCTCAAACGAGATTCCTCCACGGCAAAACGCCGCTGGAAACGCGACAGCGTCGCATCGCCGCTGGCCGTCCGCCCTAAATTCGAGCGAAGCTTGGCCAAATTGCTCATTCTGCGGGCCAGATCGCTTGCGCCGTTGACCACCACGCCTTGGTCGGGCGCCGGCAAGGCCATTTCCGATTGAAGATTTCTCCGCGAGCGTCTGACCAACTCCATCGAAACGGTGGCTTCGTCGTTGCGAGTCAACTTCTCCAGTTCGCCCAACGCCAGGTTGAGCGGCATTTCGGTCGGCAGGCCGATGCGAATTTTTAGGCGGTCGAGCGCGGCTTCCAGGGTATTACAACTGCGAATCAAGTTGCTGCGGCTGCGCAGCGCGTTTTGTTCAAACTGATCGACTTGAAAACGCGGAACCCGGCCCGCCCGATATTCGGCTTCGCCCTGCAAGAAGGCGCGCAGGTTGCTGAAATAATCTTGGGAGTTGATTTCAATACTTCGATACGTCAACAGCAAGTCGTAATACTGGGAGGCCAAGTCTCGAAACAGCACCTTGCGGAAACGAGCGTAGGTCCGCGAGGAATACACGACGTTGCGTTCGGCTTGGGTCAGCCGTTCGAAAATGATATCTCGTTGGAAGACGCTTTGGGAAAAGTTCAGCAGCAAGT
Source organism: Planctomycetaceae bacterium (assembly GCA_003233175.1). Classification (GTDB taxonomy): domain Bacteria; phylum Planctomycetota; class Planctomycetia; order Pirellulales; family Pirellulaceae; genus SZUA-33. Next base: position 4,142 of record QIKY01000066.1, read on the forward strand.
CGGAGCCAACGTCCGCCGCAAAACCGTTGGGGCCGTTGAACGTCAGCACGACATCGTTGGCGAAACGCGCTAGTAAATCACCGCCGGTGGCCAACACTTGATCGCCGCTGAACCGCGTCGGCTGGTTCAGTGTATTGACCGTCAGGCCCGCGTCGCGGCGATGCAGGAAATCGGTGGCGGAACTGTTGCCGGTGCGGGAAAATTTCAACTGGTAGTCGTACCGTTGCAGCGTTAATCGGAGGGCCGTCCTGTACAGTGTTTCCTTTTGTGTTTGGTACTCGCGGCTATTGATTTGCGCCAGTTCGATAATGTGTTCGATGGTCAGCCGTTGCGAGGAGTCGCGTTGTGACGCGGCGGGCGGCGCCGAATGCGTACGCTCGTATTCGCTCCGGACCGATTCAAACTCAAACATTCTCTTCAGGCATTGCAGCGGCAGGGAGTCCCATACGTCTGATGGAACCGGCGCGATGCGCAGGCCGCCGTTGATTGGGTTTTCCGGCTCTTCCAGTTCTTTTTGCGCCTCTTTGGAGAGCGGCGCCGCAGGGGGCGCTGGCGGCGGCTGGACCAACGGCTCCGCCAACGGCGCCAGAAACGTTGCCGGCTGAACATCGCCGGTGGGCGAGTGGCTGGCAACGGTGGCTGGCGCGGCGGTCGAGATTCCGCTTAAATCGACCTTGCCCGGCGGAATCAGTTCAAGTTCTTCCGGCGGGGACGCACTTTTACTCGGCTTTGAGAGTTCCGGAAGCTGATACGCATACAGCCGCGGCGCGGGAATCGGCAACGCGGGGTCGTCGGGCGGCGTGGGGTCGAAGAATCGGGAGCGAGGATCGGGCGTGGCGGAAAAACCCAAGGGAGGCGCCCAAATGGCCGCCGCAGACTTCTCCTCCAGAATGGAATAGGCTTGGCGGTCGGCGCGCAGGCGGTAACGCGTGCGGCTACATCCGCTCGCGGCGAGCGCCACACAAACCAGCAGCAAAAAACAGGCGCGCGTACGATCCAAGCCAGACTCCCCCAATAACAAACATCGGCCGCGCGCAAACATCGCGCAGAGCTACACACATATCGGGACGTCGATGTATCAAGTTGAGAAATTTTAACGATTATGCGGGCGTCGTGGGTAAATAGAGAATGTCGAAGGTCTGGGACGACAACCCTCCCCGCTCAGCCCAAATCGCAAATGGGCCGGCCTTCGCAAACTTTGCGTGGCACGTGCTGGAAATGGTCTTCGTAGCGCTGTGAGGCATCGATTCCCAGGTGGCGGAAAACCGTGGCGGCCAAATCGGCGGGAGAAATCGGTCGGTCGGCAACATAACCGGCGTCGCGCGTGGTAGCGCCGTACACTTGCCCGCCGCGAACGCCGCCGCCCGCCAATAATACGGTGAAGGCGTGCGGCCAATGATCGCGACCGGTTTTTTGTGTCATGGCGTTTTGCGAAAACTCGCCGATGCGAGGCGTGCGGCCAAACTCACCCGTGACCACAACCAACGTGGTTTCCAGCAAGCCGCGTTGGTCGAGGTCTTGGAGAAAGGCGGCGAAGGCTTGATCGAACTTGGGGCACAAATCGTTTTTGAGCTTTTTGAAATTGTCGTGATGCGTGTCCCATTGGGGCGACACTTTATCGTGCTTGGTGTCGTCGTCCCAGTTGACGGTCAAGAGCGAAACTCCGGCTTCGACAAACCGCCGGGCAAGCAACAGACTTTGGCCGAATTTCGTCATGCCATACGCTTCCCGCTCGCCGGGCGCCGCATGTTGCAAATCCAACGCTTGGCGGAAGGCCCGCTGTTGGAGCATGGAGTACGCTGTTTCCGCGTGGCTCTTGAATGTTTTGGCGGCGGGGCCGAAACTGGTTTCCGTTTGCCGGATTGAAGCTTCCAACTGCCGCAACAGTTCGCGCCGGCTCTTCAATCGCGCCGCGCCGACGCCTTCCAACAGTTTGAAGCCGGATGCTTCAAAATCGACTTTACCAGGATCGGCGTTGAGCAAAACAGGATTAAAGTTTTCGCCCATGCGTCCGCCGGTTTGGCCGGCTATGCGTTTGCTTTGGCCGACGAATTGCGAATACCAGGGCAGCACGACCGCCGGCGGCAACTTACCGGCGGAGCGGCCATACCGCGTGACCAAGGCGCTGATTGAGGGCCAATCCTCGGGGGTGGCCTGATCGGTTTTTGGCGGGCCAAAATAAGGCCGCCCCGAATACATTTCGCTACACGCTGGACCATGCACCGGCATGCGATGCCGCATCGAACGGAGCAACGCGAACTTATTCATCTGGGCGGCCATTTTCGGCAAATGCTCGCAAAGATGAATGCCGGGCGTCGCCGTTGCCATCGGTTTGAATTCACCGCGAACTTCCACCGGCGCCCGCGGCTTCATGTCCCACAGATCAATATGGCTGGGACCGCCGAAGAGAAAAATAAACACGCAGGAGTTTTGGCGATGCTTGGCCAGCGGCGAATCGTCGGCGGCCCGCGCCCGCAACGCCGCAAGTTGTTGCGTGCTCAAACCCATCAGGCTCAAACCGCCCAATTGCAGCAGTTCGCGGCGAGTTTTTAGGGCGCCACGATGCGAGGCATGCAACACGCCAGATCTCCTTTTCTCTCAGCCGGGGGCGGTCGTCATTCCGACTTGCCGCCCACGGAAATCAAATGCGAGTAAGTGCGAAAGTACATGCGGCCTCCGGCGATGGCCGGCGTGGAGCGGGAGTCTTCACCGAGGGGATTCTTGCCCAACAGTTTGAACTCTTTTTCAGCCGCCAACACATGCACGACGCCGTCGTCTGAAACACAAAAGATTTTATTGGCGGCCCGCACCGGAGAGGCGGAAAATCCGCCGCCCAATCGTTTCCGCCAATGCACCTTGCCGGTGGGGGCGTCGATGCAGGTCACGATGCCCTTGTCGTACCAGAGAAAGAGTAAATCGCCCTTCGCGACCGACGTCGGCACGTAAGGCGCCTGCGTTGTAACCCGATAAACTTCTTCCGGCGTTTCCCCGGGCTTGATCGCCACGACATAATTCCCGCCGCCGCCGGAGCCCGTGCTGCCGAAAATCAGGCCGCCCGCCAAAACGGGCGAACTCACCGTGCGCATGCGAAACACTTTGATTTGCCAGTTTTGCTCACCGGTTTTAGGGTCGACGCTATAGATGCCGTCGCCGGTGCTGGTGTTAATGATTTGGTCGGCCCGCCCAGGCGAGCGATAAATACACGGCGCCGAATAACAAACGTTCACACTGGCGCGCGGCGTCGACCAAACCAGATCGCCCGTCGTCCGGTTGAAGGCCATCAGAAAACTCTTGCCCGGCTTCTGTCCTTCTTTCAGCCGGGCCGCTTGTTGCGAATTGGAGAGAATCACCAAATCGTGATAGAGTATGGGCGACGTGCCGAAGCCGTGCTGGCTCACCCACGGCCCCAGATTTTTGCTCCACAACTCCTGGCCATCGTGCGAAAACGATTTGAGCGTTGTTTGCTTGGGAGTCGACCAGGCCACATACACCTGTTTTGCATCCACGGCGGGCGTGCAGGAAGCAAAACTGCTGCGGCTATGCAAATGATGCGGGGTGGAGGGGTAATTGCGGTTCCAAATAATTTCGCCGTCGGCGGCGTTAATACAGAGCATGTATCGCTCGGCGGTTTCGGGGTCGGCGCTGAGAAGAAACACGCGCTCGCCCCACAACACCGGACACGAATGACCAATACCGGGAAGTTTCGTTTTCCAGTTGAAATCGTCTGGCGTGAATTCAGAGGGGATGTCGACCGTTTCATTCACGCCCTGTCCGTTAGGTCCGTGGAAACGGGTCCACTCTTGGGCGGGAGCGGAGAAGGGATTGATCATCGTCAGACCGACGACCAACAAAAAAATCGGCAGGCGCATGGCAAGTTCCTAAAATATTACACAAATCTACAACCGTGGACTCTTGTCAAATGTTACCCGACAACCCACCCGCTCGCCAGCGAAAGTTTGGGTGCCCAGGCTTCGATCCGGAAATTACTGTCGTCCTTCCCGCGCAGAGCGCACCGCGTGGTTTGTGTGTTTAGGCGTACGCGGCGCCGCGGGCGTGGCGAAATCGAGTGGACTTGGTCTGGTAAAAACGTCTGCTGGCGGCGGCGGGCTTTGTTGCGCGGGTGTTTTGGTGATGACCGCGCAGTCCTCCATCCCGACGCTCTTCCGTTCGCTGATCACGCGATGGGCGAGATCGTCGAATTCCATGCTTCGTGCTCTTCGCGTCCTTCGTGGTGAACTTGATCGTTCGGCGCACGGAGATTCGTTCGGCCAGATAAGTTCACCACGAAGGACGCGAAGAGCACGAAGGGGAAGAGTCGGCAGTCAGAGAACAAAACGTTTGACGCCAGCCTTCAATTTGGCGTTGTTGAAGTTGATGAGCAATCCAATCCTTTGCCCGGCCGGGATTCAAGCCCCGCCCGACCAGATTCTCTCCACTCCTTCTCTCAAACGCATGCCAATTGCAAACTGCAAGGTGCGCTCTCCTGGCGAATTCACCCGTTATTTGCGGTTCGGCGGGCCTTATGTTGTGATATACTCGGAAACAGTGGGAATTCGAATTGCAGGAGTTTCGGCCATGCTGACGTTGTACGATGAAAAACGCCATCTGGGGCGCCGCGACTTTTTGAAAATCGGCGGCCTGGGTTTCGCCGGCTGTTCGTTGCTCGATGTGCTGGCGGCGCAGGCGTCTGCGAAAACCGCCTCGCAGCGAACCGCCACGGGGAAATCAGTGATTTTCCTCTTCATGCACGGCGGCCCCAGCCAGATCGAAACGTTCGATCCCAAAATGTCGGCGCCGGCCGGAATACGCAGCGCCACGGGTGAAGTAAAAACCTCGCTGCCGGGCGTAACGTTCGGCGGCACTTTCCCCAAGCTGGCGTCGCGCGCCAACCGCTTGGCGGTGGTGCGTTCGTTTACCACCGGCGATGGCCGCCACGATATTAAACCGATTGTCTGTCGCGATACGCTCAACGCCAACTTGGGTTCGCTGTACGCACGCGTGGTGGGGGCGAATCATCCTGTCTCCGGCATGCCGACCAACGCGGCCCTGTTTCCCCGCGCCGTGGCCCCGGAATGCCAGAAGGAAACCTCAACCTTCGGCAACTTTCGCGCCAGCGGAGATTTCGGCAGCGCCTACGCGCCGTTCGCCCCCGGCGATGGCGGCGACCTCCAGCAAGACATGCAACTCAACATTCCACTCACGCGTCTCGACGCCCGCCGCGCATTATTAGGCCAGCTCGACAGCGCCAAACGCGCTATTGAAAACGAGCGAGCCATGTCCGACATGCAGCACCAGGCGTTTCAAATTATTCTGGGCGGCGTGGCCGATGCGTTTGATCTGTCGAAAGAAGATCCTCGCACCGTGGCCCGCTACGATACGGCGCCGTTGGTGCGGCCGGATCAAATCTCGCGGCGTTGGAATAACTACAATAACTATGTCGACAACGCCAAGTCGTTGGGCAAGCTGTTGCTGCTTGCGCGGCGGTTGTGCGAAGCGGGCTGCGGCTTCGTCACCGTGACCACCAACTTCGTCTGGGATATGCACGCCGACGTCAACAACGCCACCGTGCAAGAAGGCATGGGCTACATGGGCGCTCCGTTCGATCATGCCGTGGCCACGTTGATCGACGACCTGTATGAACGCGGCCTAGACGACAAAATTCTGCTGGTCGCCTGTGGTGAAATGGGCCGCACCCCCAAAATCAACAAGAACGGCGGCCGCGACCATTGGGGCGGCTCCGCCCCGCTGCTTTTTTCCGGCGGCGGTCTGCGCATGGGGCAGGTGATTGGGCAATCGACCCGCGACGCCAGCGCGCCGCTCTCCACGCCCTACAAAATCCCGCACCTTGTTTCCACGGTGATGAACACGGCGTTCAACGTCAACCAACTGCGCATCGCCCGCGGCGCCCCGGCGGAAGTCGTGCGGGCGGCCAGCCAAGCCGAGCCGATTTTCGAACTGTTTTGAAAGTTCACCGGCGGCAGGTTTCGCCTCACGCCGGCAGCAGGTTTCGCCTCACGCCGGCGGTGGTTCCCGAGCGCCGTTCCAGCAATGGGTGTCGCCTTTCGATCCGCAAAAGGCGTCATCAACAGAAGACGATATTCGAGCCATCACTCTTGGTGGCGAAACAAGATAACCTCCGCTCGCCTAAAGGCCGCTTGCGTTTTGTTTTGGCCGATCGAGACAACGTGCATCGGCGGCGTCGGCCGGTTACAATGCGTGTCTGCCGCCAGCGCGATGCCAGGGTGCAGGAACGCGATTGGCCGCCCACCGTTGGAGTTCACGCTTCAGCGTGCGTCCGGACGAAAACACGCTGAAGCGTGAACTCCAACGGTGGGCGGCGGCCGGTTAGAATGCGTGTCTGTCGCCAGCACGCATCTGTTGCCTCAGCCGCACTCGCGACGCCATACTCACCTAAAACATTTTCCCACCAACCCCCGGAATCAAACCCGATGAAGTTCACGCTCCGCGCCCCATTATTATTACTGTTGACGACCCTGTTTTTGCTGTTCACGACTCCCCTCTTGGCGGCCGATTGGCCTCAATTGCGAGGTCCTTATTTTAACGGTTCGACGACCGAAACGAACCTGCCGACAAGTTGGAGCCAAACCGAGAACATCGCTTGGAGCGCCGATATGCCGGGCCCCAGCAGCGCCACGCCCTGCGTCTGGGGAGACCACGTCTTCGTTTCGAGCACCGACCCCGCCAACGATACGCTCATCGCGATGGCCTTCGACCGCAAAAGCGGCAAGTTGCGTTGGCGGCATACGGTGGGCCAGGGAATTCGCAAAGACAGCCGCAGCACGTTTTCGGCGCCAAGCCCCGCGACCGACGGCAAGGTCGTGATCTTCTTTTACGGCAACGGCAAAATGTTCGCCTACGATTTTTCCGGCCGCCAGCAGTGGACAAAGAACGTTGGGCCGTTCGCCTTCGGCTGGACCTTCAGCTCCAGCCCATTGCTCCACGGCGGCAAACTCTACCTGCAAATCTTGCAGAACCGCGGAGATTCCGGCAACGTGAAGTCTTACCTGCTGGCGTTAGACCCCAAAACCGGCCGCCAACTTTGGAAACACGTCCGCCCCAGCCAGGCGGTGGGAGAATCGTTGGAAGCCTTCAACACCCCGATGCCCTACGAGCATAACGGCCGCAAGCAACTCTTGGTCAACGGCGGCGACGCCGTCACCGGCCACGATCTGGAAACCGGCAAGGAACTGTGGCGTTGGGAAACTTGGAACCCCGAAAAGATCGGGCATTGGCGCCTGGTGCCTTCGCCGGTTGCCGGCGATGGCGTAGTGCTTCTCTGCGCTCCGAAGAAGAGCCCCGTTTACGCCTTGCCCACGAATAAGTCGGGCACATTGACCGACAAAGATCTTTATTGGGTCAGCGCCGGCGAGCGGAATATCACCTCCGATGTTTCCACACCCGCATTCTACGACGGCGACTTTTTTATCTTGAGCAAGAGCCGCCGGGCGCTTTCCCGCGTGGCGCCGAAAACCGGCGAAATCCGCTGGACCACGCAACTGAAGAGCCGCCGGGCGTTGGAAGCTTCGCCACTGGCCGCCGATGGCAAAATCTATCTGCTCGATTTCGACGGCGTGGCGACCGTCGTGAACGCCGCCGATGGAAAAATCCTCAACGTAATTCCCATGGAAGACAAAGAAAATCTCGGCTCCGATTTCATTCGTTCGTCCATCATCGCGGCGCACGGGCAACTCTTCATCCGCACCAACACGAAACTTTATTGCGTGGGCAAGCGTTGAGATAGTGCGGGCGGATAACAGGTAGCGGCGTGGAATCTATTGACCCAATTAAAAGCCCGGCATTTTGAAAATGCCGGGCTTTTTTAAGCTACCGCTGGGAACTTAGCACCTGTCAAGATCTATTCCGCGCCATGGTGTTATGGAATTCCTGCCAAGCCGGAGGCTTGCCAGCCATTAGCCGGCGGTCGAGCGTAGCGAACACCGCCGGCTAATAGCTTTTATCCTTTCAGGATATGAAATCAAAGACGTCGCCTCGGCCTAGCCCGCATCTGAAGAACACGGAATAGTTTTTGGACAGGTACTTATTGCGGGACGGTCTCTCAGTTGGCGTTCACAACCTCGCCGCCGCCGCGCGTGATCAGGCTGGCGTAGATGGGCGTGCCAATGGTTTCGGCCAGCAGCCGCACGCTGCCATCGGCAAAAACCGCATCGACTCCGCCGGGATGAAAACTGAACGCTTCGTTATTATTCGTGCAGTTAATCGGACAAGGCCCCGGAACGCTCAAACCGTCGTTGCGAAACGTGTGCAGGGGAATCGCGTTCGCGACGTCGGCCCAACCGGCGCCGCGCACCCGGCCGTTCGTAACACCGAAGTTGCCGCCGCCGGGGCTGTTGTTTTGAGGGCCCTTGCCGTTGCTGGTCCAAAATTCGGGGCGGCCGGCGTCTTCGGCCATGAAAATCGTATTGGATGTGCCGTCAAGAATTTGCGCCATCCGCACCCACTGCCAAGAGCCGATCGCTCCTTTTAAGTCGGTGTTGGGAATGTACCCCGACCGCACCACGATACTCGCCACCCCGGTAACCGGCGCGTAGTCGGCAGGGGCGGCCACAATACCGCTGCCAATGGTGTCTAGCAGGTCGGGCCCGCCGGGCGTCGACGGACAGCGGTACACGCTCAAGTGCGTGGCGATTGCCGGCTGGTTGCCGGGGGCGTCCCAGTTCAGATTCCAATCGTATTGATCATACAGATTCGTCTGCTCAAGAAAGGGCAAGAGAAATGCGGCCCAGGTGTGGCGGGGGCGACCGCTGCGGGCGGGCGGCAGTTTCTTATGGACGTCGTGATAATGGTGCAGCGAGAGCCCAATCTGCTTGAGGTTGTTCTGGCACGACATGCGTCGGGCTGCTTCTCTGGCTGCTTGCACCGCCGGCAACAGCATCGCCACCAAAATGCCAATGATGGCAATCACGACCAACAACTCGACCAGGGTAAATCCTCGCACGCGACGCAATCGAACCACTAACATTGTGTTTTCTCCTTCGGCGAATGCAGCATCTAGAACAGACGCTGCAAAGAAGTGAACCGCAAACAGCCGAACGAATTGATTCAATTAAACCAAACTGGTTGGAGAAATGCCAGTTCTTTCTTGGAAATAAGCAGGACGGCTGGCGAGAATTCGCCAAGCCCAACAGAGCAGCGGTAAGGGTTTCCCATAAAATAACTTGCGTCAACAAGACAAATGAGGGGCCGTTTTTCCGCAAAACAAGTTGGATACGCCCGACCGGCACTTTATAGTACGTACTTGGTCGGTTCGCATTGTGCGTTGTTGTAAAAAACCTGGACGGAAATAATGAACCTTAGTTCTCAAAGACGTTTTACGCAGTTATTTTTTTTGACGTGTTTTTTTTCGCTGATGTTCGCCGGCGCGGGGTGGTCGAAATCGCCGAACGAACCGCTGGGCGATGCCGGCGCGGCGCCCCAAGATGCAACAGGACGCGCGCTGAATATGAATTTTGAAACGGGCGATCTCACCGATTGGAAGGTCGATGGCGCCGCCTTCACGCAACAGCCGATCAAAGGCCCGATCAGCGCCAACCGGCCCTTTGGCGAAGGCAAGCGGAGCGATCCTACCGGAGATTTTTGGATCGGCGGCTACGAAAAATTGCACGATGCGCCGCAGGGAAGTTTGACCTCCGCCGCATTCAAAATCACGCATCCTTTCGCGAGTTTTCTCATTGGCGGCGGAGGATACGAAGCCACGCGCGTGGAACTGGTCGACGCCGACAGCGGCCAGCCTTTCTTTACCATTTCCGGTTCGAATCGCGAGAACCTGGTTCCCGTGATCGTCGATTTGCGCCAGCGGCAGGGCCAGCAGATGTTTGTTCGCTTGGTTGATCAACACACCGGTGGTTGGGGGCATGTCAACTTTGATGACTTTCGCTTCTATAAAAAACGGCCCCGTTTTGCCGTCGTGACGCTCAAACCCAAACCGCCGGCGCCGAAGCTGACTGACCTTTATCCTCACGCCGGGCTGAGCGCGGAAAAAGCCGCTGCTGCAATGAAGTTGCCCACCGGTTTCCATGTGACAGCCGCCGCAGCAGAGCCGGACGTTCGCCAGCCGATTGCCATGGCGCTCGACGAACGCGGTCGGGTGTGGATCGCCGAAGCCTACGAATACCCCATTCGCGCGCCGGAGGGAAAAGGACGCGACCGCATCTTGGTGTTTGAAGACACCAACCAAGATGGCGTGCTCGATAAGCACACCGTGTTTGCCGAGCATTTGAATTTGGTGAGCGGTTTGGAGGTTGGCTTTGGCGGGGTGTGGGTCGGAGCAGCGCCGTATCTGCTGTTCATTCCCGATGCCGACGGCGATGACCACGCCGACGGTCCGCCGCAAGTGCTGCTTGATGGCTGGGGATATCACGACACCCATGAAACACTGAACGCCTTCATTTGGGGGCCCGATGGCTGGCTGTACGGCTGCCACGGCGTGTTCACGCATTCCAATGTGGGCCGCCCCGGCGCGCCCGATAGCCAACGCAAACGCATCAACGCCGGTATCTGGCGTTACCACCCCACGCGCCACGAATTCCAAGTGTTTGCCGAAGGCACGAGTAATCCTTGGGGCGTCGATTTCAACGACCGCGGGCAGGCCTTTTGCACCGCCTGCGTGATTCCCCATCTGTACCACATTATTCAAGGAGCGCGGTACCAACGGCAGGCCGGCCAACATTTCAATCCTTATACTTTCGACGACATCAAAACCATTGCGCTGCATCGCCACTGGGTGGGCAGCCAGTGGAACAACGCCGATCGCGGCCGCTCCAATGAACTGGGCGGCGGCCACGCCCACGCCGGAGCGATGATCTATTTGGGCGGCGCCTGGCCGGCGAAATATCGTGACCAGATTTTCATGAACAACATTCATGGAAATCGAATCAATCAAGATCGCTTGATCGCTGATCGTTCGGGGTATGTGGGCAACTCCGCGCCCGATTTCATTCTCACCGGCGATCAGTGGTCGCAAATTCTCAACCTGCGTTACGGACCCGACGGCCAGGTCTGGATGATCGATTGGTACGACATGCAGCAATGCCACCACCGCGAAATCGATATTCATGATCGCAGCAACGGCCGCATTTACCGCGTGGCTCAAGACGGCGTGCAGCCGGTGAAGGTCGACCTTACGAAACAGACCGACGAACAACTGGTGCGGCATCAGTTGGACCAGAACGATTGGTATGTGCGCCACGCCCGCAAAGTGCTGCAAGCCCGCGCCGCCGCCGGCAAATTATCGCCCGCGGCGCGAGAGGCTTTGGTCAAAATCTTGCATGAAAACGCCGACGACACCCGCCGCCTGCGCGCGTTGTGGGCCTTGCACGTAACGGGCGGACTGCCGGAGTCGGTCGTCGAAGGCGCGCTGCATGACGATTCGGCGTTTGTGCGCGGCTGGACCATCCAACTTTTGTTTGATAATCCTCGGCATGCGGTGTCGCCCGCCCTACTTGCGATGTTGCGGGAGCGGGCCGAGCAAGATGCCTCACCCGTGGTGCGGAGGTATATCGCTTCGGCGCTGCAACAGGTTCCGCTGGAATCGCGTTGGGAAATACTCTCGCTGCTGATCACCCATTCCGAAGACGCCGCCGACCATAACCTGCCGCTCCTGTACTGGTACGCCATGGAGCCACTGGCCGATGTTGATTCTCGCCGGGCGTTAACGCTCGCGTTGGCGGCGGGCAAGCATATTCCGCTGCTGGCCGAATATATGATTCGCCGCATTGGCGGGTCGGACACGAAACAGGCGTTGGCGCTGTTGGTGGAAGGCTTGGCGGATGTACACGACGCCGACGTAAACAGCACGGCCACGCGGCAAATCTTTTTGCGAGGCATTACCGACGCCCTGCGAGGCCTGCGAAAAGTCGAGCCTCCCGCGCAATGGGCGGCGGTCTACAAAAAGCTGGCGGCAAGCGACGATCCTCAATTACGGCTCTCCGCCGCCACGCTGGCAACCACCTTCGGCGATGCAAACGCCATGCGCCATTTGCGAGATGTTGTGAGTGACGCCAAGGCTGCGGCGGCTGATCGGCGCCGCGCGTTGGCGGCGCTGGTGAAAGCCCACGATGAAAAACTAGCCGACGTATTGCTGTCGCTCGTGGGCCGCCGAGAGTTGACCTCCAAAGCGTTGCGGGCCTTGGCCGGATACGCCGATCCTCGAACGCCTGAAATCGTGCTCGAAGCCTACGCCTCCCTTTCGGCGGCGCAGCGCCGCGATGCGCTCTCGACGCTCAGTGCGCGGCCCGATTATGCGAACCGCCTGCTGGACGCCATCGAGAAAAAAGAGGTGCCGGCCAATCATCTCACCGCCGATTTATTGCGGCAGTTGCGGAATTTGGATGTCGCGGCGCTGAACAAACGCATCGAACAGGTGTGGGGAATCGTGCGAGATAGCCCGGCCGACAAACTACGGCTGATCGCGCAGTTCAAGAAGTTGGTGCAAAACAGAAAGCTGGCCACGGCCGACCCGGTGTTGGGCCGCGCCGTGTTCGCCAAAACGTGCCAGCAATGCCACACGTTGTTTGAAACCGGCGGCAAGGTCGGGCCTGATCTCACCGGCTCGAACCGGGCGAACCTCGATTACCTGCTCAGCAATGTTCTCGACCCCAGCGCCGTGATGGCTAAGGAGTACCAACCCAGCGTGCTGCAAACCGAAAGCGGCCGCGTGATTACCGGCATCGTTCGCCGGCGCGACAAAAACTCGCTCACCATTCAAACCGCCAATGAAATCGTGGTGCTGCCGGTGGTCGAAATTGACGAAGAAATGCAAAGCCCCAATTCCATGATGCCCGATAACCTGTTGGCCAATTTGAGCCCACAGGAATCGCGGGCCTTGGTGGCGTATTTGGCCGGCGGCGGGCAGTTGCCGATGCTGGCCACGCCCGATAACACCGCCACGTTTTTCAACGGCGAGAATCTCACCGGCTGGCGGGGGAATACGTCGCTTTGGAGCGTTGAGAATGGAGAGATTGTCGGCCGCAGCCCTGGAATTGGCCGCAATGAATTTCTCATCAGCGATTTTGCCGTCGACGATTTTGATCTCACCCTGGAAGTCAAACTTTCACCCAACGCCGGCAACAGCGGCATTCAGTTTCGCTGTGAGGAGCTGGCGGGCGGCTTATTGAAGGGTTATCAGGCCGATATCGGCGCCGGCTGGTGGGGCAAGTTGTACGAAGAGCACGGCCGCGCCTTGCTTTGGAAGCAATCGGCCGAAAAGCATGTGCGCGAGGGCCAGTGGAACACCTACCGCATTCGGGCTGAAGGATCGCATATCCAAACCTGGATCAACGGCCATTTGAGCGTCGACCTGAACGACCCCGACGGCGCCCGCCGCGGCGTGATCGGCCTCCAGATTCACTCCGGCGGCCCCATGGAAGTTCGCTTCCGCAATCTCGAACTCAAAACGCTTGCCGCTCCAGAGAAGCAGAAAGGTTCTTAGGTGGCGAGAAGCCGGGCGGCGTTTTTTTTCAAAATCGCGTTTCGCTGCACGCCGCCTAATTCGGATTCTTTTAGTTTCAACACGGCTGATTCCAAGTAAAAGAATGGAGAATACGAGCCAAACAAAACATGTTCCACGCCCAAGTGGGCAATCAGTTTTTCCACGCCTCCCACGCCTTCCAACGTGGCAATTTCGAAAGCGACGTGCTCGCCCAGCGAAGCCAGTTTCTCGACCACCGGCGCCCGCCAATTTCGCAGGCCGTTGAGGATCACGACGCGCAAACCGGCGCGCGCCTCCAGCAATTTCGGCAGCGGCGCTAGCGACGTCGGCGGCATGCGCAACAGCGGATGTTGCGTGCGTTCGTCTTCCATTTTGACGGCAATCTGCACGATGAGCTTACGCTCGCGGGCCACGTCGAGCAGTTCGGCAAACAGCGGCGCGTCCAATTCGTAGCCATGATAATTAGGATGCAAGCGAATACCCGGCATGCCGTAGTCTTCCTGGCAGCGTCGGACGTCCTCCCGCCAATCGGGCAGATTGGGGTTGATCGCGCCAAAGGGCTGAAACATCCCCTCGCCAAACTCTTCGCACTCCGCCGCCAGCCGCGCATTGACGCCGCCGATATCTCGCTGCAAAACAGCTTCAAAACTTCCCGCCCAGGCCTGCGTAACGCCTTGCCCGCGCAGCTTGGCGGCCAGTTTCGCGGCGCCGTCGTGCGGAAGCCGACGGAAAGGCCACTGTCCCAGATACACATTCACGTCGATCATCAGAGCGGCAGCCCTTTTTCTTGGAGAATAGGCGTGAGCAGCCGCCGCAAGTTTTCACCGAAGATCAAACGTTTTTTGGCCGGCGATAGGTCCGCCCCCGAGACTTTCGCAATCTGCGAGGCGAAGCTGCGTCCGCCGATGTCGCTGCCGTACAACACGCGTCGCGGGCCAAGTTCGCGAACCGCCATTTCCATCATGCCGGCGGTGGGGTCCGACCCGCCGGTTCCAATCACGACGTTGGCCCGCGACCGAATCGCACGAATGCCGCGCTCCCAATCGCCGCCGGTGTGTCCGCAGATGAGCGTTGTTTGGGGGTGTCTGGCTGCTAGTTTGGCGAGATCGAGGGGCGTCGATTCTCCTTCGCCATTGCCGCCCGCCTTCCACCAGGTGTGCTGATAAATAAGCGCCTTGAGTTGCGCCGCACGGCGGATGATGGGGTCGATTTGCTCGTCGGCGCAGCGGTCGGCCACCCAAAGTTTCACACCCACCATCGGCCCGTTGGCCACGCATCGTTCGAGTTCCGCCAAACTTGCCTCCACATGCTTGGGGCTCAAGTAGACGAAGCCCAGAGCGCGGCCGCGCCAATGTTCCAAGGCTTCGAGCACCTGATCGTTCTGGCGGCGGAGGTCGTCGGGCGCGGGGTCTTTCGACCAGGGAAACCCCATGAAAAACACCAACCGCTCGACGCCCATCCGATCGGCGTAGCGCATCAGTTTCGCGATCCGCTCGTGAGGCGTGTCGCCGGTAACGCCCGAAAGGTGGCAGTGAAGATCCCAAATCATGCCCAAAGTATAACCGCCCCCAGCGGCGGTTGCGAACGGCGCGCGTTGGAGTTTACGGAGTTGTGGGGCGATTATTCTTCATCGCGAGCGGCGCGAGGCAGCGGCGCCAGCGGAGGCGTTTCCAACATGCGGGGCGGTGTTGCGGGAGCAGCGGGCGTGAAGGGAACAGTGGGCGTGAAAGGAGTGCCTGGAACCGCGGGCGCCGTCGGACCGAAAGGAACCATCGCACGCCGGGCGGGAGCGGGGAGTTGCCCGGAGGGAGGCTGCGCCGGCGTGGCCGTTTTTTCCAGAGGCAGTGTTCCGTGGCGGGGCGGCGTGAAGCCGGCGGGCATGGCGCGGCGATGCGTGTAACTCGTTTCGGCGAACATTTGCCGGCTATGTTCGCGCAAGATGCGTTGCACTTCCAGAATCGCGCGAGGATGGCTGTGAACAGCGCTGTGCAGCGACGGCACCCTGATTTCCGAAACCGCGTTGTCCAGATGGGCGCTTTCGATCGTGACCACGCCATCGCCGCCCTTGGTGAAACGACCCAAAAAACCTTCGTCGGGCGCTTCGCCGATGATGTTGTGGTAGGTCACCCAGGACGCATGCGGCGCCTCGAGCATCGCCGGTAAAATGGGAGAATCGGGCGCCAGCGAATCGATACTCGTGGTGATGGTCAGGAGGTCGGTGTTGGTGAAAAATCCGGGGTTGTCGCGGATAACCTTTCGCGAAGTGTCCTTGATGATTTTGGGCAGCTTGATCAGCGAGCGCCCCACGTAACGGGTGGCGGAATTCGCAAAGTAGCTGCCGCGGTGCGGCGTCGCGATCGTGACGACGCGCCGCACCGATTGCGAAGGATGGAAAAACAACGTTTGGCCCAGCGTGGTTTTTGTTTCTTCGTCGCCGGTGAGTTCCTCAAATGGATTGCTGCTGACCAAATTCCAGAAATCAGTCCTGCTTTCCAGCGTTTGGAAGGTCGACACCAACCCGCCCATGCTATGCCCGATCAGCACCATTTGCCGCAGCGGAATGGAGGTTCCTTGGGGATCGATTTTCTGGCGCATATTGGCCAGATCGTTTCGCATTTGCGTGGCGCTGATCCAAAACGGCTGCCCGGTGGGGTACAGATAAAACCAAAATTGGTAGCGGTTGCGTATGTCGGGTGCGGCGCGGAGGTCGTTGAACATTTCCATCCACGTCACGGGGCTCGACCAAAGGCCATGCACCATCATGACGGGGATTTTGTTCGGGTCGTACGGCTCGAGCATGTACACGCCGCGGTACGCTTGCCCGGCTTGGGCGTCGAGCAGACCGAACGTGGCCAGGAATTCCGTGCGCAGCAAGGGTTGATTCAAAAATACCGCCAAGGGCGTGCTGAGATTAGTTTCCAGCGGCGCCAGGCGGTTGTTCACCAGAATGTTTGTGTCGGTAAGCGGGTCGTAGAGTTCGAGTTTACAATGGCCATCGTGGCCATCGGCGAATTCCTCCACGCGAAGAAAAGCCGTAACGGCGAAGGTCAGCCCTTCAGGATAATAACTATCGGCCGGCTCTTCGTTCTCGCGAGATTTTCGCACCGCGATCATCGGCACGCCCAAGCCATACGTTTGATATTGGTTGGTCAGGCCAGTGACTTCGTAGTCGGACACAAATTCGAAATGGTCGATTTCGTCGTCTTGCCAGGGACCCTTCAATGTCACGACGACATCAAACGCATGACTCCCCGACTTTATCCCATGCTGCATGCCAGGCTTCAGCAAGCCTCGCCGATTGGCAATTCGCAGCACGCCTTCCAACGATTCATTGTAAAGATCGCTGGCGCGGCGGAATTGAGGATCGTAAGGGTTGCGGTATTGGTCGTATTGAGGATCGAACAGATAGGCGTACGCACTCACCACCGAAGCTCCGAACATATCGAAGGCTAATTCGTCATTCTTATTCTCTTGCGCCTTGACGCCAAAAATATATGACAATTCAGCGTAGGCGTAGATATTCTCCGGAGACGGGTTGTCGCTGATGATCTGCTGGAGTTCGATGAGCACGTCGCGGGGGTCGGAATCTGATTTCGACGACAAATCGTACTTGCGCAATAGTTGTTTGGTGCGGTCGGTCGGCTGGGGGCCCTTGCGCGACATCAACTTGAGGGTTTGCGTGAGCGGATTGGTTGGCGTATGCCGCACGGAGGCAATTTCCGGCGTGGCGTAGTCGATCACCGAGAGCCAGTTCACGCTCGCGCAGCCGGCGGTCATGACAAACAGAATCGCCAACAAGAGCGCCTGCGGCAGCGCGCGGAACCGCAATGGCGGCGGCCGAAAAACGCGCCCGGCCGAACCTAGAGCCGCGACCGACACAGACGTTACACCCAAAATTCGCATGTTGACACTCCACCGGCGACGTTGGCGGCTGGGTGGAAACCCGAGACGAAAACCCGACCCGCCTAGACGCGCACAAGATAGGCGGCACACAATACGGATATCGGCGGTTTTCGGCAAGGCGTTTAACGAGCTTAGAAAGCGTGCCGTGTGGGTGTGGAACCATTAAATCTTGAAGGGACGTTTGAGAAGCCCGGCTTTTTGAAAAAGCCGGGCTTCTGAACCGGGAGGTAGTTTTTCCACGCTTTCTTAAACAGCCCGGCGCCTGCTAGCACTCGCATCTTGGTGGAAATGGCTCGATGAAACACATGAGGCGACGCCAATTCAGTCTTCGCCAAATGCTGGCGGTGCTGGTGCTAGCATCGTTGGCGATGCTCTTCTGGCGTTGGCGCGTCGAGCGAATCAACGCCGCCTTTCGCCAAGCCATTATCCAAAGCGATGTTTTCCGCCACGAGGAAACGCCCTTGCTGCAAGCACTTTTTTCTCAGCGGAAGGCGCATCGGGGCGGGCTCATTCGACGCCTGGGCCTGGAAAACATCACCAGCGGAAAACTTGGCTGGAATGCCGCCAATCGCTCGAATTTGGTTTGGCGCAGCCAGACCATGACCGTGGGGAGGCCGGAGCTCCAGATGTATCTCTTCGCCGGAATACCCAACTTCAAAAGCAACCAGCAACGTCAGACCCTCGTCGTGACCGATTCCCAAAATCGGCTGCTGTACTGGGAAGCGTTGCCCGCCGATTCCTATTTCGACCGCGCCACCATCGAACAACGCGCCCCCCGCATCCGCCTTGCCGTGCAAGGCTGGCAGCAGAGCGGCGGCGGTCGGCGCGGCGTGCGCCGTTATATTGTGTCGCCCGAGCAAACAGAGAGCTTGCCCGGAATCGAATGGCGGGAAACGGAATTCAACAACCGGGCTTGGCGCCGATGGCTCAAACAACGCTGGAAAATCTCGATGCAACTCGACCGCACCGACGAACAAGAACGCATTGGCCAAGAATAGCCAACCAGCAGTTGGCAAGGGGACAATGACATTCCGAACCGGGACATTCCGAACCGGGACATTCCGAACCGGGACATTCCGAACCGGGACATTCCGAACCGGGACATTCCGAACCAGCACGCAAGAAGCCCGGATTTTTCAAAAAGCCGGGCTTCTGAACTGGGCTTCTGAACTTGGGAACATCGTTTTTCCACGTGGACTTATTCGCGCACCTGCTCGAAATAGTGAACGCCCTTTTTATTCGACGCCACGATATCGAGCAGACCATCGCCGTTGACGTCGGCCACCTCAAACTGCGTGCCAACGCCGCTGTTGTGGTCGAACTGATGGCGAATCCATTCCGGCTTGCCGTTTTTTCGCTGCAACTCATACCAGAAAAATACGGCCGGCTGGTCGCCGCCGGGGTCGCGTCCGCCATGCGCCCACCAACGCTTGCCGGTGACAAAATCGGGCAGGCCATCGTTGTTGATATCGGCCAAGCAAACGCCATGCGGTTGCGAGAACGACATATCGATTTCGTGCTGTTTCCACTTGCCATCGGCCAACTGCTCATGCCACCAAATGCCGAACGCATGCGGACTGCTGCTGAGCACATCGGCGTCGCCGTCGGCGTCAAAATCGTAGACGTACATCTGCGCGGCTTTGTCGCCGAACGGCGCTTCGTGAAAAACCCAGGGCGCGCCGGTTGCCGATGAGGGCGATTCCCACCAACCGCTGGCGCAAAGAATATCGTTGCGGCCATCGCCGTTGATATCGCCGACGCCCAGTCCATGCGAGTATTTTCGCGTGCCACGCGCCGCCGCCAGTGAAACTGCGTGAATGGTCCAGGGTTGGTTGGGGTCGGCCTTCTGGGTGACGTAGGCCATTTTCCGCTGGGGGCCGTCGGGTTGTTTGGGGTCGGGCGAAAAGGCCATGATCAAATCGCGGCGGCCATCGCCGTCGATGTCGAGCAATTGAGGGCTCTCGTTGTTGGTCACCGGCGTGGCGATGCGCCGCGTCCAAACGCCGCCTTTTTTGCCGGGGTTTTCAAACCACCAGGTGGGCGTTCCGGGAAAGTCGACGACGAGAATGTCGGTCCAACCGTCGGCGTTCAGATCTTGGGCGAACGTGCAAAAAGAATTGCTGTATCCCTTGGGTTGGTATTCGGGCGCCGTTTCGACGATGGAATGCATTTTCCAGTCGGGCGCTTCATACCAGACGAACCCAGCGGCAATATCTTGTTTGCCATCGTTGTTGAAATCGCCAACGGCCACGCCTTCGCTGCGAAACTTGGCGTCGAGCTGTGTTTTTTTGAAACGAATCTTGCCGCCCTCCGCAGCCGGAGCGACGCTCGCCAAGGCGAACAGCACAAGCAGCGGAAGCAGGAACACGGCGCGAACCGCGAATTTGCCCGAATAAAGTTTATGAGTGTGTTGGATCACGAGAAGCATCCTCTTAATCGATGGACCGAAGATAGCAATGGAACGCGGCGGTTTGATTTACTTGGCTTTGAGCAGCAACGGTTGTTTCGGTTTTTTGACGCGTTCGCCATACAGGCGGATGTCGTCCCAATCGCTGGTGTCGTCGAACGAACCCAGGCCGACGCGGCCATGCGTGAAGTGCAGGTCGGACGCCGTCATGACGGGATTTTTCATGTCATCGAAAAAGATTTTGATCGAACCATCCTTGATCCTGCGAGAGATTTTCACCGTATGCCAGGCGTCGTCCCAGTTGGTGCCGTCGGTCGAGGTGATGGAAATCTTTTTGCGGGCCGCTTCGTTGACGATGAAAATCTGGTTGGCGTGGTCGTCGGCCTTCTTGCCCAAGTGTACGTAATAGAAATGGGCCGAGTCGCGGTAATCGAAAAACAGGCAGACGTCGCGATGGCCGTAGTCGGGGTGCGTGCTGCGAACCTTGGCCACCAGATCAAAATCGCCGACAACGATGTTCTTCAACAGCGAGACATTATAAGGGCTGCGGTGCGGCGGCTCGTAGTCACTCTTTTTCTTGAACTGACTATAAACGCTACCGGCGTCTGTTTTTGTGATCTTCCAGGCGGTGGGGTCGGTCGGCTTCCAGGCGGCGGCGCCCGATTCAAAATCGTCTTGGTAAATGAGCGGCAAGTCGGAAAGCGGCTCCGCTCGCAGCGTCGCAGCCGGAAGAACAAGCGGCGCGGCCGGTAGGATAAGAATCGCTGCCATCGCGGCGAGAAATATTCGGTTCATGGTCTTTTTAGGCCTTGGTGCTAGAACGACAAAACAGCATCGCTCCATCGTACCACGCCGGCGCCACCCGTTGGAGTTCTCCTAGGCGAGCGGCGGAAAATAACTTACCCGCATGCAGCGGGAGTCCGTGAGTGTTTTTGGGTGCTCGCCTACGCGGGAATGACCGTTTGCAGATTCACTCGCTCGCGCTTCGTGCTTGTATTAGTTTGGGTTTTCATCTGCCGAACGCTCCTAGGGCCGGCCAAATGGAGGTTGGCCGCCGGGAAAACCGCCCGGGAAACCACCGGGTGCGGGAGCCGCCGGCGCGGGCGGCGGGGGTTTGATTCCGCCTTCTTCGAGGCTGCGGAAGGCGTCGACCCCGAAGCCTTCCTGCGAAACAGATTCTTTTTCCTTGAGCACATCGGAACGGCCCAGATGAATCTTCTTGAAAGTATCCTCCGAGACAACGTAATACCAGTCGGCGAAACGTTCGTTTAACTGGCGGACATGCTCCTGGGCGGTTTGTAGTTTTTCGTCGTAATCGTCTTGTTTGCGTTGGTTTTCCTTTTCGATTCGCTCACGCTCCAATTCCGCCGCCGACCTTTGCCCTTCAGCGTCGTTGTTTTCAACGTCAGTGCCTTCAACGTCAGTGCCTTCAACGTCGTCGCTATCAGCGCTGTTGTTTTGAGCGTCATCGCTTTGGGCGGCATCGTCGGCCGACTTTTTCTCTTCCGCCGGCAACGGGGGTAAAACTTCAAGTTGCGGCGGCGCGAGTATTTTCGGACTGACGCGGGCCGTGATCAGCACATAACGATTCAAGGCGCCTCCGCCGCCGCCGCCGTTGGCGTCCGTCGCGACGCCCCCAAAACGCAGCACGTACTCCACGCCATCGTTCAAGCCAACGATGGCGTCGCCATTGGCGGCGAGAATTTCAACATCTTTTTGCCCCGGCCTCGAGACCGGCGAAAATCCTTTTTCAATCAACGATTCCATGCCGGCGGCATTTTTGAGAAAGCTGGCGTCGGCGCGTAAATCGGCGCCCAAGCCTTCCGGCTTGCGGTCGACATCGATGATTTGCATTTCATCCAGAGCACTCTTGAGTGCGTTGAACGCCTCTTGGTTGAGCTCTTCGGTGTCAAGCAATTTATCGGCCACCGGCTTGCCGTTTTTGTATTGGACGAATTCATCCAACTCCCATTTGCTGTTTTCATATCGAACCGTCAGATCGAAACGGCGGTCGTACGCCACGACCACACGCCCGCTTCGCAGATCGTTTTTTTGGGTGGCGGTATAGTCTTTGATCGTGAGGCTTTCCACGTTGAGCGGGTTCAAGTTGAGCAGATCTCGATTGATCCAGTCTTCAAAATGCGTGGGAAGTTTTTCGAGATCGAATTTCACGACATACACACGGTCGCGGCCTTGCACGCGGACGAACCTCTGGGTTTCGTCGCGTTGGTCCTTTTTTCCGACAATCATTTTGACCAAACTCTGGCCATTGGGCCCCTGCAATACAACCAGCGTTCCCAGACCTTCCTCCGCCTTTTCCACATTCGCCTCACTCGGTTCGACCACGCCATACATACCGTGTTCGCGAATCAGATCGGAGGCCACTCCGACCACCGTCAGGCCGACCAATTCCGTGGCGGCGTCGCGAATTTTGTTGGCGGCGTCGGCCGGGTAATTTCCGTGGGTTGGCAACACCCAGAGCCCATCGACTAGCGAAACCTTGAGATCGCTGCGCGTGCCCAGTTCTTCATTGGCGTTGACAATTTCGAGAACCCGCGCCGCGGAGGAGTCTTTAAAGTCAGGGAACAGGGGCTGCCCCAGTTCTTCCGACGGCGCCACCCCGACCGGGTTTTCAAAGTAGGCGGAGCCGAACGCCCAGCCGGCGACCAACAACGCTGTTGCCAGGTAGGAAATGGTTTTACTCGTATCCGACATCCGACAGTTTTCTTTCGTTCAATGCGTTCGTGTTGGAAAATGAAATGACCAGCCGCGACTCAGACCCGCAAACGCTCTTTGGAAACGCCTTCACGTTCGCGCAGCCGACGCCAGACAAACACCACCAAGGCCACCATCAGCGGCGGAATGGGCGGTATCACGACGGCCCATACTTTATATTGGTTTTGAATCTTGAGGATTTTGAGGTCCATGTCTCGCCGAATCGCATTGACCTTCACCTCCAATTCGCGTTGCAATCGTTTTTGGCGAATCTCGAATCGCTTTTGCGCATCGGCCTGGCGCAGTTCGAGACGCTGTTGGGCCTTGTTCAATTCTGTCATCGCCGCTGAACGGCTGAGGGCGTCGCCTTCCGACATTTTCTTGTTGAGGTCTTCAATGGTTCGCCGCAAATCGGCCGAAGATCGCTCGATTTCCTGCTGGCCATCCTTGATGGCCTTGTCGTACTCCTCCTGGTATTCCTCCATGATTTCATATTCAGACTTGCGAAAATCCTCGGATCGAATTTCCACCATTCGGAGCGTGCTATAGAACGGCTTCCGTTTGCGAATTTCAATGTATTCATCGTCGCCGCTGAGGTCGTCGATGATGTTCAAGATCATGGTGACGTTTTCGAAGTTGAAATGAATTTCGTCATTGGCGTCGGGCGTGGCCCGCATGGCCACAAAGTTGGAGTTCAGGCAATCGATATCGGCCACATAAACGACATTCAACGGTTTTGCATCATCTTTTGCGGCATCATCTTTTGCGGCGGATTCCGTGGACGACTCTTTTTTATCGTCTGTTTTCGGGCCTCGAATGCGAGCAGCCAATGTGAAGGTGCGGTCTTTAATGGGCGCGCCGCGTTGCCGCTCGATTTCGCGAGGATCAGGGCCTCTGCCGAAGGGGTCGCGGGCGAAAAGGCGCCACGATATCTTGCCCGACATATCGCCGGTGTTGACCAGCTTGGTGAAGTCGACGTCGCTGGTGGTGTCGTGCTCGATGCCGCCCGGATAGAAAAACAGCATCTCTTCGAGCCCGGAAGTGATGGGGTCTGTCGCATTAAAAGCATCTGCGGCGCCAGGCGCGTCGGGACGCACAAAAACGAGTTCCGGTCCAATGCCGCGTAGTTGCAGTTTTCGGTAAGGGTTGAAGCGTTGCCAAATGACGTCTGCTTGAAACTGGCCGGTGGAATCGCTTTCACCCACGATCCGCATGCCGAGCATGTTCCAGAGTGGTTGCATGTCGCCTTTGGGTTCGGGCGGCGCGCCGCCGCCAAACATACCGCCTTGGGGTCGCTTAGGCTGGCTGGTGCCGACCGCCGATGGTATCGAAACCGGAAAAGGGTCTTCAAAAATGGCGGTGGGTTGTCCGGCTTGCACCGCGGCGATGAAGTTCGGCATTTGCGAAGGGTTCAATGTTGAGGGCTGCACCGCCAGCAAAACGTCGTACTTGCCGGTGGGAATCGGGCGGGCGGGATCGACCGCTTCCAATTCGTATTGTTTTTCGAGTTCATCGAGAATGGCCTGGCGGGGAACATTGCCCGCCATGGTCATGCCGCCCATGATGTTGGCGTCGGTTTTGAGAATGCCAATCAGGCGGCGTTTGCCGCGGCCGACGGTGCAGATCGAACGCACCAACTCATACTCCACCGGCACTCCGTATTCAAAGAAAGGAACGACAACTTTCTCCAGTCCACAGGTGATGGCGGCGCCGAGAATGACGTCTTCATCTTTGATGGCGCCTCGGGAGCGCGTTTGCACCTGCCGGGCGGTGATTCCGTAGCGTTCTTCCGCCAAGGCGGCGTCGTCGCTGAAGGGCTCCAGGTTATCGTGCAGACGCACTTGAATGCGACTGCCGGCCAACGACTGAAACTCTTTCAAACGCGACAACAAATCGTGCTTGGTTTGTACATACGCTTCGGGAACTTGGGCGCTCACGAAGGCGTCGATCACGATGGTGTGTTTGGGCTTTAGCTCGCGGACCAGTTTTTTAGTGTCGTCGGCGAGTGAGCTGACTTTTCTGAGCGTGGCGTCGTAGCGAATTTGATCGTGTCGGGCGAACACCAGGCTGGCGCTTAACGTGATCACGATCAGCGAAACCGCCCGGACTATGTAATGCCCGACCATTGAGTGGCCGTCGCGTCCGCCACTCCAATGTCGGCGGCCGATCAACATCAGGCTCAAATAAAGCCCCACCACCGTGACCATGAGAAAATAACTGACCGACGAGAGGCTGATCACGCCGCGTCCAAAATCTTCGAAGCGGGCGGCGATGCTCCAACTCGCAATCGTGCGGGCCCAGGCGGGTTGGCCGGTGATGGCGTCGGCGTATTGGGCGAACACGAGCGGGGCGTTAAACATGGCGCCCAAAATAAAGCCAATCGTCAGGTTGCTGGTGAGAAATGAAGCCACCATGCCGACCGAGAGCATGGACAGGCCGATCAGCCAGTAGCCGACGTACGTCGAGAAGAGGAGGCCGGAATCAAGCTCGCCAATCGTGAGCGATGTCAAGACAGAGAAATGCGACATTTGGGAGAACAGCAGCGATACCGAGAAAATCGCGGCGGCGGCCAAATATTTACCCAGCACGATGTCGAAGTCGCCGGCGGGAATCGTGAGCAGGAGTTCGTCGGTGCCCTGGCGGCGCTCCTCCGCCCAAATTCCCATCGTGATCGCGGGCACGAACACCAGCATGATCAACGGCAGGAACTGGTTGAGTTGGTCGAGATTGGCCAGATTCGCATTAAAGAATTCATGCGGCCAAAACGCCGCGAACGACGTCATCAAGACAAACAAGCACAAAAACACATAACCGGTCGGATTGCTGAAATAGCCGATAAAGTTTCGTTTTAACACCGCATAGGCGGCATGCTTGTAGAGCGCCAGCGGAATGAGCGCAAGCAGAGCCGCACAGGCCACGATGGCGTCGCCCACGAAGAGCCAAAAAATCGGCCACACCATTGGCGCCTGCTCCAACATCGTGAGCACAAACAGCACCACCAGGCAGACCACCGCCACGCCGCCCGCCAAGCATAAAAACCGCAGCAACGGCGCGATGATCGCCGTGCGGGCGTTGTTTTGCAAGGCGATGCGGACCACGACAGCCGCCACCGTGAAAACCAGCATCGCGATTAAATAAATCACGACTGAGGTAAGAGGACCACTCATAACGTCTATTCACCTGCTTGTGCAAGGATGTCGGATAACGATTAATTCAAACCGAAAACTGTAAACGCCGAAAACTGCGAATGCCGGCCCGGTCGCCCATTTTACTGCCGCCCATTTTACTGCCGCCCAGCTAAACGCCTGCTTTCGTCAACTGACGAAAGACTTCATCCAAACCGATGCCTTTAGGATCGAACTCCGAAACCGGGCCATCGGAAACCAGACGGCCTTCATTGATCACGATCACGCGGTCGGCCAAAGCCTCCACCTCTTGGAGAATGTGGGTCGACAACAGAATGGTTTTTTCCTCACCCAGGCGACGCATCGTTTGACGGACTTCACGAATCTGGTTGGGGTCGAGCCCGGCGGTGGGTTCGTCAAGAATGAGCACGTCCGGCTCGTGGAGCAAGGCCTGCGCCATGCCGACGCGCTGTCGATAACCCTTGGAGAGTTTGCTGATAGGTTTGTGCAACACGCTGCTCAAATCGCAAAGATCGATCACCGCTTCAACACGCTCGTGTTTTTGGTCGCCGTCCATGCCGCGGGCGTCGGCGAAGAATTCGAGCACGCTGTGGGGCGTCATGTCGGGGTACAGCGGGCCGTTTTCCGGAAGGTAACCCAGTCGCGCGGAGCCGGCCAAACGGTCGGTCGACATATCGTGGCCGGCAATCCTGGCGACGCCCTCCGACGGCGAAAGGTAGCCGGTGAGCAGCTTCATGGTGGTGCTTTTGCCGGCGCCGTTGGGGCCCAGAAAAGCCACGACCTCTCCCTGGTGGATTTTGAAGGAAATATCTCGCGAAGCGGCGAAAACGCCGTAAAACTTCGAGAGATGCTCGGCCTCGATCATGGGAGTTTGGGAGTCTTGTGGGGACATCTGGTTTTTCGCACCGGAAGGAAACGACGGGAGACTGATTTTCGAGAGGCTTTGGCGCTGGGTCGGCGAAACAGACGGTTTTCGCGAAAAAGGGCGGAGCCCCTGAGAGTGTAGCCGTAGAGGGCGCCGCCGGCCACAACGGCCAGAATGAATAATCCTACTAATTTAAGGATTCGCGCACGCCTCTCAAGTCCCTACGAAAAAAAGCCGCCCTCAGTTCAGAAGGTGGAAAAGCTGCTCGCCTAAGGACCGTTCGATCAATCTACTGTCGTACGATGGCCTTCCAAGGCCGTCGGCTTGCTGGTTTCGACGGCCTTGGAAGGCCATCGTACAAGTAAAAGTCGGACAATTATTTCTCGAACGATCCTAAACAGAGTCGATCCCCTCGGTAGGCGCCGGAGACCCTCCACCCAGGGGGAGGCCGTCTTTGCGCTGGAACAAAATACGACGGCGCCAGTGTGCGTCGTCAGTGGCGGGGAAATCGGTCCTCATGTGGACGCCGCGCGACTCTTGCCGTTGGGCGGCCGCCGAAACAACAATTTTCGCCACCAACAACATATTTTGCAGCTCCCAGCCAGCGGGGTCGTTGAACTGGCGCGGCCCCACGTACCTCCGCCAGCGATCAATACTCTCGGCCGCTTCGGCCAGCCCATCGGCCGACCTGCGCACGCCGGCCAGACGCCACATCAGGCTCTGGAGCGAGTTTCGAATATCGCCCACGTCGAGCACTTCGTCGGGCTGCTCTTGCGGGGGATTGGCCAGCGGCTTGACGACAAAATCTTCCTGAATTTTCGCCGCCGCCGCCGAGGCGCCGGCGCCCGCATGGGCTCCATACACCAATCCTTCCAGCAAACTGTTGGAGGCCAATCGGTTCGCGCCATGAAGGCCGCTGGAAGTGACTTCGCCAGCCGCCCAAAGGCCCTCCACCGAGGTTCTGCCTTCGGAATCGACGGTCACGCCGCCGATCATATAATGGGCGCCGGGGCGTACGGGGATTTTGTCGCGGGTGATATCTATGCCGAATTTCGCACACGTGGCGTTGATTCCCGGAAACCGCTGGCGAACATGGTCGGCCTGCAAATGGCTTAAATCAAGATAAACATTAGGATGCCGCGTTTTTTCCATTTGCGATACGATCGCCTGCGAGACAATATCTCGCGGGGCCAATTCCAAACGTTCATCGTAGTCGGCCATGAAACGATACCCGCGTTGGTCGACCAGCCAGGCGCCTTCGCCCCGCAGCGCTTCGGTGATCAGGCTGCGGCTGCTGCCCGCGATGTACAACACGGTGGGATGAAATTGCATGAATTCCATATCGCGAAGCTCCGCGCCGGCGCGATAGGCAATCGCCTGGCCATCGGCGGTGGCCACCGCGGGATTGGTCGTTTCCCGATAAAGCTGCCCCGCGCCGCCCGTGCAAAGAATGGTTTGCTTGGCCCAAACCATCGTCTTGCCGTGTGATTCGCTCCAAACCAACGCCCCCGAACAAACGTCTTGATGCGAAAGCAGATCGACCGTGAACGCCTTTTCCCAAATCTGGACGTTCGGCAGGTTGCGAGTCCATTGGACCACGGCGCGCATAATTTCCCGGCCGGTGGCGTCGCCCAGGGCGTGCAAAATTCTGTTCTGGCGATGCCCGCCTTCCCGGCCCAAGGCGAACTGATCCGCATCGTTCTTATCGAATTGGGCGCCCCATTGGATAAGCTCGTTGATCCGCCGCGGCGCCTCTCGCACCACGCGATCAACCACGGCTTGATCGCACAGCGCGCCGCCGGCGATGAGCGTATCTTCGATGTGGTCTTCAAACCGATCGTCGGGAGAGAGCACGCCCGCGATGCCGCCTTGCGCATATTGGCTGTTCGATTGCGTGAGCACGTCCTTGGTCACGACCAACACCGACTGTTCCGGGTCGATGGCGTTTGCCGCTCGCAAGCCGGCCAAGCCACCGCCGATCACGAGCACATCGGTGAAGAAATGCGGCGTCTGTTTGGGATGAAACGGCGCCAGATAACGTGGGTTGGGCATGAAAGGTTCGGTGAATATTGGTGCGGCGGGGGGAGTTTTTCTTATCTTATGCCTTGGCGGCCAAACCTGCTAGGGAAACCGCGGCCGATGAACTGCTATAGTTGTTGGACAGATCGTTACCGCCGTGGCCCCCGTTCCGGTAACATGAGGGAACTGCAAGGTTCAGGCGTCGCGCGGCCGGGGTCCAACGCCGGTGAAAAAACTCCATGAAATTTCTACTCTCTCCTGTCGGCAGTTCCGGCGACGTGCATCCTTTTGTCGGCCTGGGCTTGGAGCTACAGCGGCGCGGCCACCAAGTAACGTTCATGACCTGCGGCTACTTTGAAGATCTGGTGCGCGGCGCGGGACTCAATTACCTGGAATTCGGCACAAAGCAAGAGTTTCTGGACGCCATCAACCATCCTGACTTATGGCATCCTCAACGAAGTTTTTCACGCATTATCAATTCTGGAATTGGAAACAAGCTGCGGGAGCACTACCGACTGATCGAGCAACATACGGGCGGCGGCGACACCGTGGTGCTGGCGAGTTGCTTGGGAATTGGGGCGCGTCTCGCTCAGGAAAAGCTGGGCGTCCCGCTGATTACCGTGCATTTGCAGCCGGCGGTGTTGTGGAGCGGCTACGAATCGCCCACGCTGCCGGGGTTCTCGTGGCATCCTTTCATTCCCAGGTGGATGCGAAACGCCATTTTTGCGTTGGGCGAAAAATACGTGATCGACCGCGCTGCCTGCCCGCCAACGAACGCCTTTCGCGCCGAACTGGGGCTGGCTCCCATGCGGCGAACAACACGTTGGTGGGTCTCGCCCGACTGCGTGTTGTGTCTGTTTCCCGAATGGTACGCGCCGCCCCAGCCCGACTGGCCAGCCAACACGGTGCTCACCGATTTCCCCTTATGGGATGAACGCGGCGTGACCGAAACGCCGGCCGATTTGCAGGCCTTTCTCGACGATGCTTCACCCGGCCGCGACGCCGCCCCAATTGTGTTCACGCCCGG
>QIKY01000213.1 GCA_003233175.1 Planctomycetaceae bacterium
GTCGGCGAACGGAAGAGCGTCGGAATAGAAGACTGCGCGGTCATCCAAGGTAGTCTGGCAATAAAGCCGTGGCCGTCAGCCGACGTTTTTAACCGACTAGGTCCAGCCGATCGCGCCACGCCCGCGCCGCTGTGTACGTCTGAATACACAAACCGCGAGGTGCGCTCGAATCGACGCCCTTTGTCGCAATACTTTTGGGGTCTGGGCTCCGGTTGGAGGCCCAATGGGTTCTCGGGTTCGCTGTTGTACTCTTCTGTTTTTCGATTGCTCTTCACGCCGGACCGACGATTTGGTACTTAACCTGTCGGATTTCAAGTTCACGACGAGAAACGTTGCACCTTTAGACGCCATGCGCGTCTTCAATACCTCACACAGCGTGGCTCGACCTCTTTGCCTCCTGCGGGATGCGAGGGTCGGGTTTTCGGTCGCTGGTGGTAAAACGCTTGGTCTATTTTGGAAAGAACCATGGCCAGATCGCGAATTTTCAAGAGTCTTACTTTCCGTCTCCTGCTGGTTTCGGCCATCGTGGCGTTGGGCGTATACGCCATCATGCAAATGCCGCGAGCGAACCCCGAAGGCACGGCGGCGGAAAAACAACCGTCCCCCGAGGTGAAAACCGCCTCGCGGTCAAAACAAATCTCGCTATTGGAGACGGCCCCAGGGCCGGACGACGGCTATGCGGCCCTTCCCGCTCCGGAAACCACCATGGTTCGCGGACAAAATGAAGAGGAAGCGACGCCGCCCGCCGTGGAAAATCCGCCGTCAGCCGAAAATGCCAGCAGCCGCTACGCACCGCCGTCGTACGATGATGCCAAACCGCCCACGGCGCCAGGTTATTCTCGTTACGGAACGCCGGCGAATGGCGATTCGGCGGGCGCCATCACTCCGCCGCCTTCGTTGCCGCCTTCGGGCAGTTCCAGGTATGGCGATGTCGGAGACCGGTATGCACCCGCCGCCTATGCCACTTCCCCAGCCACTTCCCCAGCGACCGATTCGGCCGCTCCGGTCGATCCCACGGCATCGCGTTACGGCGACGCGGCAGTTGCCGCCGAACCAGCGGCGACAACGCCCATTCCGCCCAGTGCATCTGCCGACGTCCCATCCGCAAGCCCGTCGCCCGCGACGGTAAATCCTTTGCGCGCTGCGGCGGCCAATGAAAACCAACCTGCGCCGCGAGAACCTTATACGGCGCCGTCAAGCGGCGCGCCGCCGGCAACGAATTTGCCGCCAGCCGGTGCGGCGGCGTCCTTGGCGACTTCCGACGTCGGCGCTGGAATTCCGGGCCCGGTCGCGTTGGAAGGCCCTCAAACGCCAACCTTGGTGATCGAAAAGAGCGCGCCGGCGGAAATTCAAGTCGGTAAACCGGCCACCTTCCTGATCAAAGTTCGCAATGTGGGACGCGTCGCGGCGCAGCAGGTGATTGTTCAAGACGAAATTCCCGAGGGTGTTCGATTTGTCGATGCACTTCCCAAACCGACCGTCACCGACGCCGGCCTTGTTCTCTGGCAGCTTGGCGCCTTGGAGCCGGGCGATGAAACGGTGATTTCGATGCAACTGGTTTCGCTCAACGAAGGCGAGATCGGCAGCGTCGCGACGGTGAGCTTCCAAGCGCAGGCGTCGGTGCGCACGCGTTCGACCAAGCCGGAACTGCAAATCGAGCAGTCGGCGCCGACAAAAGTCTTGATCGGCGACCCGGTCACGGTGGGAATTCGGATCTCGAATCCTGGCTCTGGGTCGACCACCAAAATCGTCCTGGAAGAAGATGTGCCCGAAGGGCTGGCCCATACGGCGGGCCGCCAAATCGAATACGAAATCGGCATCCTGCGGCCTGGAGAAGTGCGAGAATTGGAGTTAATCCTGCAAGCGGCCAAGGCCGGCGTGGTGGAAAACCTGTTGATCGCGCGGGGCGAAGGCAACTTGGTTGTGGAGAGCCGAGCGAAAATCGAAGTGGTGGCGCCGCAACTGGAATTGGCGATCTCCGGCCCAACACGGCGCTATTTGAATCGTCAGGCGACGTACACTATTGGCGTGACGAACCCCGGCACTGCGGCGGCGAAGAATATTGAATTGATCGCCCGCCTGCCGCGCGGTTTTAAGTTTGTCGATGCGAACAATGAAGGCCAGTACGAGCCGAAAGCGCACGCCGTGTATTGGAGCCTCGACCAACTGCCGGAAGGCGAGAACGGGCAGGTGCAGGTTTCCGTGATTCCGAACGAAACCGGCGCTCAAAAGTTACAGGTCGACAGCCGCGCCGCCCTCGGCCTGACCGCTTCGCACGAGCATGTCGTGGCGGTTGAAGGACTGGCGGAATTGGTCTTCACGGTGGCCGACTTGGCCGACCCGATTGAAGTCGGGAAAGACACGCTGTATGAAATCACGGTGACGAACACGGGCTCGAAAACGGCGGAAAATATCGTCTTCTCGGCCTCCTTGCCGCCGCAGATGAAGCCGCTTGGCGCCGAAGGCCCCACGCGTTGGGATATCAACGGCCAGCAGTTGCTTTTCCAGCCGGTGGCGCGTTTGAATCCCAACGAAAAACTGACCTTCACCGTACAGGCGCAGGGCTTGGCGGAAGGCGACCAGCGGGTCCGCTTCCAATTGGAGAGCGCGCAAAACCGAGCCCCGATCATCAAGGAAGAGAGCACCATCGTGTATAGTGAGGAGTAGGTTGGGGCGTCGGGCCTGTTGTTTATACCTAAGTTTTTTGGCTCTGGGGCCGAAGGTTCTCCAAGCGGCCGTATGAAGCAGGAAATGGTCATTTGTTATTTGACAATAGTCATTTGTCATTGGAAGGAGTGAGCGGAAAATCGATCCCGGCGGGATCCAAGCTATTAGCCGATGGCTGAGCGGAGCGACGCCACCGGTGACACGAAACGCGAAAATTCCGCATCCTGAATGGATGCCAGTCCGCCGGCGCGTAGGGCGTAACCGATGACCGCCCACCGTTGGAGTTCACGCTTCAGCGTGTTTTCCTCTTGGATGCCTTTGCTGAAACGTGAACACCAACGGTACCTGGCATCCCGCCGGGATGCCAGGTTTGTTGTGTCGGCGAACCGGTGGTGTTCGCTGCGTTCGACCACCGGCTAATGGCTGCCAAGCCTCCGGCTTGCAACGAACGCCATTGCTGCTTCAAAGGATTTTGCATCGTCATGCTGGCAGTGATCTCTCCGGCCAAATCGCTCAATCTTGCGCCGCACAAGCCAACCGCGCCCGGTGTCTCTCCGGAATTTCTCGACGACGCCGAGCGGCTGGTGAAGAAACTGCGGCGTTTGTCGCCTCGCGCGCTGGGTGACATGATGGGCGTCAGCCAGCGTTTGGCGGACTTGAACCACCAGCGTTACGCGGCGTGGTCGCGTCCGTTCACCAGTAAGAACGCCAAGCCGGCCATTTTGATGTTCGACGGCGATGTCTACACGGGGCTGGAAGCGGCCTCTTTCCACCAGGTGGATTTCAACTTCGCCCAAAACCATCTGCGCGTTCTTTCCGGCCTCTACGGCGTGCTGCGTCCGCTCGACTTGATCCAGCCGTATCGGTTGGAAATGGGCGCCACGTTTTCGGTCGGAAGTCGGTCGCTGTACGAATATTGGCGTGAGCGAATCACGCCCTCGTTAAACTCCGTTTTGGCGGAGCACAAAACCAAGGTTCTGGTGAACTTGGCCTCCCAGGAATATTTCAAGGCGATCGATCGGAGCGAACTTGTTGGGCAAGTGGTGACGCCGATCTTTCGCGAAATCAAGGAGGGGAAATCTCGCACGATTGCCACGTTCGCCAAGCGGGCGCGGGGCCGCATGGCGGCTTGGATGATTCGCAATCGGGTGGACCAACCGCAGACACTTCGCGACTTCAACGCCGATGGTTACACCTTCGTGGCCGAAGAATCGACTGAGGAACAGTTCGTGTTCGCCCGCCCACAGCCGAAACCCGTGCAAAAGAGATAGGTAGCCGGTTCACGGTCCCAAGGGAAATTGCGACAGACAATAATATATCTGATGGCAAATAACCCATTTCCGGTTGCGAAGAAGGGAAACGCAGAGGTCGCAAAGAGGCAGAGGGCCGCAGCGACGAAATGAAAGAAAATCAAATCTCGACGATACTCATCGGCTGTGCAATTGAATAACATCGCCACCTTAGCCAGGATGACTGGAATTTTTCCTCTGCGGCCCTCTGCCTCTTTGCGTTCTCTGCGTTGAAATATTCACCTGGAAACCGCAGAGCAATGTCAGGACTTCCGCCGGGGCATGTGGAAATGCGACAACAATCTATCCGACGGTTTAACACCCGTGAACTTACAAAAACAGTGCGTGTGAAGGGCCGCCGCCAAGCGTGCGTTTACTCGTCGGCGTACTGATCGCGAATGACCACAACTTCATCGAGGCGGCTCAAAAACACGTCGACAATCTGTGGGTCAAAGTGCTGGCTGCGGCCTTCCTCCAAAATGTTCACGCACTTATCCAATGGGAACGGCTCTTTGTAGGGGCGGCGGCTGCTGAGGGCGTCGAACACATCCGCCACCGCCGTGATACGGCCTTCGAGCGGGATTTGTTCGCCTTTCAAACCGTTCGGGTAACCCGAGCCATCCCATTTTTCATGGTGTGTGGCGGCAATGGATCCCGCCATCTTCAGCAGAGGCGATGTGCAGCCTTGCGGTCGTTGTGTGGAAACGGCGGCCTGGACGCCAACGCTCTGTTCGGAATCCCCCTGGCCGGAATCGGTAATGAGTCCTGAGCAGATATCGGCGCCAAACACACAATGCTTTTTCATCACGGAGAATTCTTCTTCGGTCAATTTACCCGGTTTGAGAAGAATGGCGTCGGGGATTCCCACTTTTCCCATGTCGTGCAACGTTGCGGCTTGCTCCATCAGCGCGACCGTGTTGTGAGCGAGTCCTAGTTCACGAGCGATGATCGCCACGTAACGGCTGACGCGAATCACGTGGCGGCCGGTTTCGTTGTCGCGATATTCGGCGGCCCGCGCCAGACATATCACGACTTCCTCCTGCGCATGTTGCAGCTCCTGAGTGCGCTGCCGCACTTTGAGTTCGAGATCATCCTGGTGCGACTTCACCAGCAGCGCATTGTGGACGCGGGGCAACAAATCTTGTGCGTCGAGCGGCTTGGTGAGGAAGTCGGTTGCTCCCAGCTCCAAGGCCTGGATTTTCATTTCCCGGTCGGTTGCGGCGGTCAAAATTAAAACCGGCAGGTGGGAAAACTGCTTGTCGCAGCGGACTGCGGTCAGAATATCAAGCCCGCTCACATGCGGCATCATGATATCGAGCAGCAGCAGATCCGGCTGTTCTTGATACAAACGCGACAAGGCTTTCGTTGAGTCGGTTTCCGAGACGATGTTCTTGTAACCGGCCGCGCTGAGATGGGCGGAGGCCAGTTTGACGTTCAGCGGCACGTCGTCAACAACCATGATCTTGTAGTTGTTCGAACCTTGCTGGCGTTCCGATGTGGCAACGGTCTCGCCATTCAAACATTCGCCGCCCAAGCGTTCGCTGGAATGCGAGACATTCACCGGTTCGCCCGCAGACTCAAAAGCCTGTGCATCTGACAGATATGTGCTGGTGTTCATTTTTGGCAGATTTCTTTTCAACAAGTTACGACAAGGTCCGTTGCAGGAATATGCACGCGCGCGGCGAGTTTTTCCAACACGCCAATGGTTTGAACGATTTCCTGACAATGCTCTTGGCCCGCTATTGTTTCCGCGGCCAGCGCCTCCAAATGGCGGGCAGGTTCGGTAAAGTCGGCGAAACCGGCGCCGCCGGCAGTGCCCACCAAATCGTGCGCTAGGCGTTTGAGTTCCGCGTTGTCTTGCGCGGCGGAGGCGGCTTGCAAATTCCGTATGAGAGTCTGGAGAAGCTGGCCGAAGTCTTGAACGATTTCCAGAAATATGGCGTTCTCGGTGGGCAACGTTGATATCAGCCGAGCAGCTATTGGCGCATCCTCAACGGCTGCGCGGTTGTCTGCATCGCCGTCTACGGCAACAACGTTTGCGCCCGCCGCCGATTTTTCTTCCTGCCGCCATTGCGCAATTTTCTTCACCAGTTCGTCAGGATCGATCGGCTTGGCAAGATAATCGTCGCAGCCGGCAGCCAAGCACTTGGCTTTGTCGCCCTTCATGGCGTGCGCGGTGAGAGCGATGATCGGCGTCTGGATATCAAGGCTGCGTAAAGTCGCGGCGGCGGTGTAGCCATCCATGACCGGCATCTGCATATCGAGCAGAATCAGGTCGTACTGGTGGGTGGTCGCTTGTTGGACGCCAATCTCGCCGTTTTCGGCGGTATCGACCGAAGTCACGCCGGCTTGCGTCAGCAGGGCGATGATCAGTTTTCGATTGATCTTGCCATCTTCAACCAACAGGATTCGCGAAGGCGGCAGTTGTGGGGTGGTCGCTTCTGATTCTTCGTTGTTCGTTCTGGCGGCAACGCCATCGCCGGGCGGCGACGGAAGCATTTCGGTGTCGGCGAGCGAGCCGATGTCGACGGTCATGGTGAAGGTGCTGCCGGCGCCAATGGCGCTCTCGACGGTCAGGTCGCCTCCCAGGGAGCGCGCCAAGCGGCGGCTGATCGTGAGCCCCAGACCGGTGCCGCCGAATTCTCGGGTTACGGAGTTATCGGCCTGCGAAAACGGTGTGAAGATTATTTCCAGTTTGTCGGGCGGAATACCCATGCCGGTGTCGATCACCTCGACTCGCAACCGATTGCCGCCTTCGTGCTGATCCACCTGGGCGACCATTCGCACGCAGCCCTGCGTGGTGAATTTGATCGCATTGCCGACTAGGTTCACCAGTATTTGGCGAATCCTGGTGGGGTCGGTATGAACTATTTTTGGCAGTGGGCCGATCCATTGGCAATCGAGTTGCAGCCCGTTTTCAGCCGAGCGAACGCGCATCAAACTGACCACTTCCGCCAGCAACGCATGCGGCGCGACGTCCAAGTACTCCAACTCAATTTTGTCGGTCTCGATTTTGGAAAGATCGAGAATGTCGTTGATCAGCGCCAGCAAATGTTTGCCGCTGGTTTGGATGCTGTGCAGGTAATCTTCACGTTCGGCAGGACTGGTTGCATCGCCTTGGCGGATCAGCAAATCAGTAAATCCGATAATGCCGTTGAGCGGCGTGCGAATTTCATGACTCATATTCGCCAGGAATTGGCTCTTGGCCTGGTTGCTCGATTCGGCGGCGTTGATAGCGCCTTTGAGCCGAATGGCGTACGCCACCGCAGTGCGTGCGTTGGCGGCTTCTCTCCGAGCCGATGACACCGACCAGGCGAGCACGACCGCAACCAGGAAAACGCTGGCCAGAGCCGTTGTGGCGATCACCAAGTGGGCGTGTTCTAGTTGATCGCGGGCGCTGTCCACCAGATCGTCGGAACGCTCGCCGAAGGACTCCGCCTCATCGATCATTCTACGTATGCTCTCCTTCATCGGAGCGATAGCGAGGTTTGCCGCCGGCGGATCGGTGATCTCGCCTTCCACGACTTGAGCCACCACCCAGAGGAAGCTGGAGTGGTAGTGAGACACTGTTTGTCGCCACTGAAAAACATGCCGGTGCTGGTCGTCGGCGGGAGTAATTTCAAGCATCAACGCGACTTCATCGTCGAGTGTCTTCCACTTTTCCCGCCATTTGCGAAGATACCAGTTGCAACACACGTGATCGCCCATGTTGAGAAAAAAGTCTTTTTCATAACGGCGGCAGTTGAGGGCCGATAATTCAATGTCTTTGGCCAAGCGCGATCGCAGTGTGTTGACACGGAGTTCCCTCCGGGCGACCTCTTTCGACTGCGACGCCTGGTGGAAAACAGCGCCTCCCAAGGCGATGATCGGCAAGCAGGCAACGATCGCCACAACGCTCGGGGTGAAGCGTTTGGGTTCGCTGAGACGCGACTGTAGTTCTTTAAGACGTTTCACGTTGGAATCCTTCACGCGCCCATTGGGCGCATCTGTTACTCGCCAAGACGATCTTGCGGAATCCGATTGCCAGCTTTGGAGCCCACAACAAACAACCCATCGTTTGAGGATTGTTCTTTTGAGTCCTACCAAATATAGGACGCTCTTTGCGCAAGTCGCGCGGTGTTTTGCTTCTGCGAGCGCCGCGCGAAGGCGGCGCCTACAATTGTTTCAACTGAACTAGTCATTCCCATTGGCTCAAACGCTAATCAGCGTGTTTGTGGGAATGTGCATGCGCGCGGCGAGTTTTTCCAACACGCCAATGACTTGAACAATTTCCTGGTAATGCTCTTGGCCTGCTATTGTTTCTGCAGCCAACGTTTCCAACCGCCGGGCTGGTTCGGTGAAGTCGGCGAAACCGGCGCCGCCGGCGGTACCCACCAAATTGTGTGCCAAGCGTTTGAGTTCCGCGTTGTCTTTCGCGGCGGAGGCGGCCTGCAAACCCTGTATGAGATCGTTCAGAAGTTGGCCGAAGTCTTGCACGATTTCCAGAAAAACAGCGTTTTCAATCGGCAGTGTCGAGATCAACCTGTCGGCCGGCGGCGCCTCCGCAACTGCGTCGTCATGCATCGCGTCGTCGTGCATAGCGTCGTGCATAGCGTCGTGCATAGCGTCGTGCATAGCAACGGCGTCAGCGGTAATGTCCTTGGTGTCTTTCCCAGCCTCTGTTGTCGTCGTTTGGCGCCAGTGGGCAATCTTCTTGAATAGTTCGTCAGGATCGATCGGCTTGGCAAGATAATCGTCGCAGCCGGCGGCTAGGCACTTCTCCTTGTCGCCCTTCATGGCGTGCGCGGTGAGGGCGATGATCGGCGTCTGGATATCAATGCTGCGTAACATTGCGGCGGCGGTGTAGCCGTCCATGACCGGCATCTGCATGTCGAGCAGAATCAGGTCGTAGTTATTGGCGACCGCATGTTGGACGCCAATCTCGCCGTTTTCAGCGGTATCGACCGAAGTCAGGCCGGCTTGCGCCAGCAGGGCGATGATCAGTTTTCGATTGATTTTGCCATCTTCAACCAACAGAATTCGCGAGGGCGGCAGTTGTGGGGTTTTGGCGATTGTTTCTTCGTGGTTCGCTCTGGCGGCAATGCTATTGGCGGGCGGCGGTGGAAGCATTTCGGTGTCGGCGAGCGAGCCGATGTCCACGGTCACGGAAAAAGTGCTGCCGGCGCCAACAACGCTCTCCACGGCTAGGTCGCCTCCCAGCGAACGCGTCAAGCGGCGGCTGATCGAGAGCCCCAGACCGGTGCCGCCGAATTTTCTGGTTACGGAGTTATCGGCCTGCGAAAACGGCGAAAAGATTGTTTCCAGTTTGTTGGGCGGAATGCCCATGCCGGTGTCGCTCACGTCGACTCGCAACCGGTTGCCGTCGTCTTGCTGCTCCAACCGCGCGACCATTCGCACGCTGCCCTGCTTGGTGAACTTGATCGCATTGCCGACCAAATTGACCAGAACTTGGCGGAGCCTTGTGGGATCGGTATGAATCGTTTTGGGCAGAGGGCCGATCCATTGGCAATCGAGTTGCAGCCCGTTTTCCGTTGCTCGCGCGCGCATCAGGCTGACCACTTCCTCCAGCAGCGCGTGCGGCGCGACGTCCAGGAGTTCCAGCTCAATTTTTCCGGTTTCGATTTTGGAAAGATCGAGAATGTCGTTGATCAGCGCCAGTAAATGTTTGCCGCTGGTTTGGATGCAGTGCAGGTAGTCTTCACGCTCGGCTGGGCTGGTGGCATCGCCATGCTGGATCAGCAAATCGGTAAAGCCGATAATGCCGTTGAGCGGCGTGCGGATTTCATGGCTCATATTCGCCAGGAATTGGCTCTTGGCCTGGTTGCTCGATTCAGCCCGCACCTTTTCTTTTTCCAACTGCTGATTGAGCCGGTCGTTGATGATCGCGACTCCGATCAATTCGCCAACCGCTTGCAACTGCTGCATTCTGGCGTGGTCTTGCACCGGGTGGGGTTCGGTGTGCAGAAACATAATGCCAACCGGCGCGTTGGCGTGTATCAACGGCACGATGTAGTGGCCGTGAGGGGTCATTCCTTCGAGCGTCTGTTCGTGGCGTGAATCGCAAAAGCATTCGTCCGAGACGGCAATTTCACCAGAGATCGCCGCCAAACCATACAGACAAAATCCTCTGGGCGCCGCTTGCTCCTTCTCATAATATTCGTCGGCAAAGTCTCCCTGGGCGGCGAAGAGGCGCATTTGGCCGTCAACGTCATTATCGTCGTCGTCAGAGATTAGAAAGACACCGCCTCTGTTTAGCAGTTCCAGCCCTTCGAACTTCATAAGCACGGCGAGTGATTCCTCAAGCCGTTCTTTCAAGGGCCGCCGCCCCTGTAAAATTTTGGCAATCGCGGCGCGCGCGTTGGAATCGACGCGATCACGTTTTCGCCGCTGCTCCTCAGCCACGAATTCCGTGATGTCGCGCTGCACCGCTATGTGCGCGACGCTGTTGCCGCTGTTATCTCGTATGGGCGAAATCGAGGTGTGCGCCCAAAAGATGTCGTCTTCCAGCGGTTGAGCCGTTTGACCATCGGCGGGAGGCGAAGCAACGGGCTTTGGCTTACGCGTATTGCAAACTCTACCGGTCCAGGTGCTTCCGGTTTGCAGCGTGGCCCACATGTCGTCATAGACGCTTTGCGGGGTCTTGCCGCTTTTGAGAATTCGCGGCGTTTGGCCGATGGCCTCTTCGGCGGTCCAACCGGTTATGACGGAAAAAGCGGGATTGACGTATTGAATGACACCGCTGGTATCGGTGATAATGATTGCGTCGGCGCTCGATTCCAGCGCCTTTTTGAAATAGGCGTCAGAGGGTGATTGGCGATTGTTCTGCATGGCAGGTTGCTGGGGGAACGCGACAATAAAACAAGGCGAATCTTCGCCGCTTCAATCCTGCCCTTCCGAAGCCACTGCCTACTTCTTGGCAAAATATAGGTCGCGATTTCAGTCCGAGGCTGGAGTAAATCGAAAAACAGTGGACACGCACCGTTTTGTGGTTAAAACCCATGAACCGCATTCCGATCAGGCAAGAGGAACCACTGATGAACACGGATAAAAGAGAAGAACCACGAGAAAGTCTCGCGATGCCGGGCAAGTTGATTCACAAGGAATTGGGCGAGGCGATGATTGGAGCAGCAACAAGTCGTCGATTGAATTTATCCGTGACATCCGTGACATCCGTGACATCCGTGACATCCGTGGTTAAACCTAACTTGAAATGAAAAAACAGCGTCCAATCAAAACCTCTCCGCCAAAGCCCGATTCACGTTCGGGTTCGAGCCACAAAAAACGGAGGGTGCTTGACACGCCGCGCGGCGGCGTCAGGATGGGAGCTCCGCGGGCGGCGGTGAAACGGTTCGGTTCACAAACGCTTTGAAGAAAGACGTTCCTGAAGAAAGGCAAACCATGGCAAGGCGGATAGACTGGCTGTACCATCGTCCAGGATGAACGACATGCACCCGAGCGCAAGAGTTTCTTGCCCAGAAAGATATTACCGCAAAAGAAGAAGTCAACGCCAGGAAATCTACGCTGACATTTGCCGACGGTCGGACGCTGCTCGAACAGGTCAGCCAGGTTTACGCGGCAAAAGGAAAGAAAGTCGTTCACCTCGACTTACGAAAAGAAACGCCCGACGAAGCATCGCTGAAAAAGCTGCTCTTGGGGCCCACGGGCAATCTTCGCGCGCCAACGATCCGAAAAGGGAAAACCTTGATCGTCGGCTTCCAAACAGAGCTGTTTGAAAAACTGTTCAGCTAACACATCTACCAGCACATTGCAGATCTACCAGCACATTGCAGATCTACCGGTGAACGGGAACTGCTGGCTAACTGCGTCGCTTCAAGAGGCGGCCGAAATCTTTCGCAATTCTTCGAGTTCAGTCCCAAGGCGATATCGCAAAGGGCTTTCCGGCCGCAATTCCTCCAACAGTTCTTCGGCCTTCTCAAAAGATTCCGGATCAATTTCCGACGAACAAAAGAGTTTCTGGAAACTACGCTGGACTTGTGCTTCGGTCAGCAAGGGTCGAGTCCTTAGGCTGGGTGTGAGTGACGATTAGCGGGTGGTTGACATAAGACGCGGCGACAACCCTCATTCTATTGCCGCGCCAACACGATGCAAGAGCAAACCAGCGAAATGGCCTAGTGGCGTGGTGCTTGCGCCAGCGGGTGTTCACTCGCCGCGGCGCTACTGGCCTCTGCCGGCGAAGCACGGTATTCTGGGAGACGAATCGGGTTCAAAGGGAACGGTTGGCAAGTTTGCAAGGGAGACATTATGCCGTGTCGGGGTGTTCGGGGAGCGACCACCGTGGCGGAGAACACGCGCGATGAAGTGCTGACCGCCACGCGTCAACTCCTAGCGATGATGATCCGGCTCAACGGTATGGAGCCGCAAGATATCGCCAGCGCGACGTTTAGCGCCACGCCAGATATCAACGCGGAGTTTCCAGCGCTGGCGGCTCGCCAATTGGGCTGGCTCGATGTTCCGCTTCTTTGCACGCATGAGATGAGCGTGCCGGGCTCGCTGCCGCTGTGCATTCGCGTGCTGGCCCATTGGAACACCGACAAAACCCAAGACAAAATCACGCACGTTTACACGCGCGAGGCGACCAAACTCCGGCCCGATCTTTCCAACCTGCCGCCCGTCGATTGGGACGAACTCGACGACTGGATCAACGGCCAAATGAAGAAGCTCGATACGTAAATTCGGGACTGCCTCTATCCGGCCTTGCGAATTTGCTCGGTTGCATTGTCGTCTTGCGCGATTTTCAAGGTCGGCTTTCGCGGGCCTCTGCGCTCATGCACAAAACCTCGCTCGCAACGCGCCAGGAATCGATGGAACTCCGTAGCCGGCCCTGTCTGATAGGTTTCCTGGAGCGATTGCAAAATTTCCTGGAACGACAAATCGCTACGGAAGATTAACTGGTAGGCTTCCTTGAGTTGCGCGATTTCCGTTCGTTCAAAGCCTCGACGGCGAAGCCCGACGCGGTTCAAGCCCATCACGAGGTTCGATTTACCGTCGATCGTGACAAACGGCGGGGCGTCTTTTGTCAGCCGCGTTTGGCCGCCCACCATCGCGTGCATGCCGATGCGGCAGAATTGGTGAATGCCGACCGCGCCGGAAAGGTAGGCGTAATCTTCAATCGTGACATGCCCGGCGAGCATCACGTTGTTGGCGATAATCGTATGGTTGCCGATCTGGCAATCGTGCGCGATGTGGGAATTGATCATCACGTAATTGTCGTCGCCGATGACGGTGCAGGCGTTTTCCTTCAGGGCCACATGCAGCGTGGCGCCTTCGCGAATGGTGTTGCCTTCGCCCAGCAGCAGGCGGCCGGTGGTTTCGCCGCATTGCAGGTACTGCGGGCGTCCGCCGAGCACGGCGTGGTCATGCACGACGTTGCTTGCGCCCATGCAGACCCCGCCCTTCACCACCGCATGGCTGCCAATAATACAGCCATCGCCGATTTCGGCGCCGGCCTCCACAACGCAAAGCGGCCCGATTTCGACATCGTGCCCCAATTTCGCTTCAGGGCTGACAACCGCAGTGGGATGGATTTTAGTCACGGATTTACTTTCAAGCACGTGCGGGATGAATGAGAGTCAGGGAAGTTGTTGCTTCACGCTAACAATGGTGAATCGTCTTGCATCGGGTGAATCGTCTTGCGTTCGCTGGGCGAACGATCGAATGGGAAACCAGGGCGAAGTATCGTAGATGTTGCGATTTGAGTTGAGAGGAATTTCGCCGTTTTCTTGTCAAATCGAAGAAAAAATTGAAAAAAACACCCCCCTCCGACGATTCCAGGCCAACTGTTACACTGAACGGGCGTAATTTCACGGCCCCCAGAAGCCGAAACCCACACGATTTCTCGCCTAAAGGAGACGGGCTCATGCCTACCCCCCTAGAGCTGTATAAAGAGCACGAAGAACTCAAGGAACAAGACAAACTGGAAGAGGCCATCGGCAAACTCGAAGAGGCAATCGAGGCTGATAGCGCCTTCGCCATGGCGCACCTTGGGCTGGCCGTGCTTCTGGGACGCGTTGGTCGGCACGATCAGGCGGTCGAACATGGAAAAACCGCCTGCGAACTTGAGCCGGACGACAGCTTCAATTTCACCGCCATGAGCGTCACCTACCAGCGTGCGTACGCCGGCACGCAAGAAACGCAGTACGTTCAATTGGCCGAAGACGCCATGGCCCGCGCCCACCAACTGCAAGGCCAAACGGGGCACGGCCACTGAACTGGTCGTCCGATCACAGACGCCGGGCAATTTCATTCATGTATTCGTTCACATCGAGATGGTGAGCGGCGGCTAATAATTCGAGAGTTTTTTTTGAGGCCATTAGCTCACCTTTCTCGACGCGCCGTAGATGCCTCTCCGCTAGTCCCTTGATATCTGCTTGCCGAAGCTCATTTTCCTCACGAAACCTTCGAATGGCGGCGCCATAGCGTTGATTGAATGCATGCGTCTTTTGCTTCGCGCGGAGCGCTTTCGTTGGATCAACGAGCATCAGCAGTTGCTCCCAGCCAAGGTGGACATCGGCGTGCGGCCAGAAAAGGAAGCTGCCGTCTTCGTCGATCTCGAAACAGCCTATCTTGTCATTGTTCTTTCCAACGAACTTTTCCAACTTCGCAAGTGGAATCGCGAGT
This sequence comes from Planctomycetaceae bacterium, assembly GCA_003233175.1. Lineage (GTDB taxonomy): Bacteria > Planctomycetota > Planctomycetia > Pirellulales > Pirellulaceae > SZUA-33. The sequence goes on from QIKY01000213.1 coordinate 14,595, forward strand.
CTCTGAAAGGACGGTGCGAGCAACACCAAACGATCGCCCTCGATCCAGGCGTCTGCAATGCGCTGGGGGCCATCGTTTTCGATGGCGCCAGAAAAAACCCTGAAAAGTAGGCCCGAGATTGCGGCCGATGTGTCCTCTCGGGCGATATGCAGCCTCTGAGCATTCTTGACGCCCAGACCCACCAGCCGAGACGCAATCGCTTCAACCGGCAAACTCTCTGCAAATAAGAGATGACGTCCTGAAGAACCTGCTTGCGCCCCGGGCGGAACGCGCTCGGGTATATCTCGTAGCGGCGAGACGAACACCGTTTCAACCTCTGGTGCCTGAACCGGCTCAAGATCGACATCTTGCCAACGATCAAACGCCAACAGGCTCAATCGTTTACGATCGGGAGAGCGAACGCGTTTCAACGATTCTCGGCACAGCTTTCCATAAACCTTATTAATCGCAACGATGCGAACAACCGAAGTGTTAGGCCGAATTTTGCGGCCTTGGGCGCCTCTCTTTTTCGCTGTTGCCTTGGTCATCATTTTCAAATTAGTTGGCTGCATGGATTTCCTCCCACTCTTCGAGAAGAGCAGGTCGGTGCTGGGCGGCGAGTACACATAGGTCTTTTGTTGTTTTTCTGGGTATTCTTGTGTTTCCAGAGTTCCATTTCACCTCAATCATCGCCTCGGCCGGGAGTAAGAAGTTCACCTTGATCTCCCACTCACCACTGCGTTTACAATGAAAATGTGGCGGATCATGGTCGCTAGACCAGAACCACAATTTCAAGCCGTCCAGCGTGAACGCTTTCACTGTCACCATTTGAATACTACACTCCATCGGACATTATTCAAGTTGTACACCATGAAAATGTCCGCTTTCAACTGCTCAAATTCAACCAGAGGTACTCGCAGCATCAATTAGAAACGACTGCGCTCCCTTTCGCCAATCGTTTCGCAAACTCGGTTTTATCTTGCTAGAATGCTGTTTTTGGCAATCGGCTCTCGCGAGGCCCCCTAATTTCAGGCCTTTCATGAAACCCTCCGCAATAAAACTTCGCCTGTTTGCGCCACCCGCCGGAGTCGCGTCTGCGGCGACATTCGTAGCGGCGATGGTTGTTGCCGCGATTTTCATGGGCCGCCTTGCCCGCCAGACGTTTGCCGCCGAACCGATTGCGGTTGCACATCGGGGCCTCGCGCGGCATGCGCCCGAGAATACGTTGCCCGCCTTTTCGACCTGTGTTGATTTGGGTATGGGCATCGAACTCGATATTCGCACCACGCAAGATGGCCGCTTGGTGGTGCTGCACGACGATACCGTGGGCCGCACCACCAACGGCCGAAATGTTTCGATTCGCCAACTGACGCTCGGCGCCGCCCAAAAGCTCGACGCCGGAAGTTGGTTTGGGCCGACCTTCAAAAACGTGCGAATTCCCACGCTCGAAGAGGCGTTGTCGGCGGTGGCGCGAAAACGGGGCCCGACTATTTTGGCGCTCAACGTGAAGCAACTGTCGCCCGCGGGTGAGAAGGCGTTTGTCGATTTGGTGGCGAAATACGACCTGTTCGCGGAATCGTTCGCCTTCGATCAAAATGCCGCCATGAGTCGGCGTTTCAAAAAAATCGACCCGCGCATGCGCATCGGGCAGAATGTCGGCCGTAACGATGTCGAAAGACGTTTGCGAGAAAATGATCTTGATGTGTTCCTGCTAACCTTCGCGCCCGACAAAAAAACGGTCGAACGCCTCCACCGCCACGGCAAACAGGTGCTCTACAATTTCGCAGGACCGGGCGCCGGCCGCCGCAATCCCGCAGTTTGGAAGCAAGTTCAAACAGCGGGAATCGACGGCCTCCTAACCGACTACCCCCTGGAATGTCTTCAGGCATGGCGGGCTGCCGGCGACGCCAAAAAATGAGGCGGCCCCGCGCCAGTGTTCACGCGCGATCCGTTGGAGTTCACGCTACGGCGGGAGTTTTTCGACATGAAAGCCGGCGAAAACAGCCTAAAGGCTGAACTCCAATGGTTCCCAAAACAGCCTAAAGACGGAACTCCCACCGGCGGCGGCACATGGGCGAACTTTCCCGATGGCAACGCTTGTGACAAAAACAGGCGTAGCGCCGGCTGGCGTTTTATTGCCGGAATTTCGCCCAGCCAAACACGATACTGAGGTTGAAGGGCCGCGCATCTGACGGATCAGTCTGCGCCGCGGCCGCCACTGCGCACGAATCGTAAATGCAACTTGGTCGAACGGAGTCGGTGATGACGCAGCGCGGGGCGCTCCCCAAAATGGCGTGGGCGGCGACGATTATCGCGGCGGCGGTCGTGGTATTCATCGCGACCACTTGGCGGGCCGAGAGCCACACCGCCCGCGTGATTGCGGCGCCGCATGTCGTGGCGGCGGTCGAACATCCTTTCGACCCCGATTGGCCCGAAGTCTGGACCCTCGTTTCTCAGAAATGCGGGAGCTGCCATCGTGCGAAAAACGATCGCTCCGACTTCACCTCCTACGAGCTTCTGATTACTGCGGTCGACGAAAGCGGCGACCGTTTGATTCTGCCCGGCAATGCCGAATGCTCGACTTTTTTTGAGCAAGTGGATTGGAACGTGCATGCACGGCGCGACTCCATCGCGCCCGACCAGCCCACGATGCCGCCGGAGCAAAGCGAATGGCTCACCGCCGGTCAGATTTCCACCATCCGGCGTTGGATCGATCACGGCGCGTTGGAGTACAAACTGCCAGACCAATGCTCGCCGCGGCCGCTGATGGAAATCGATTTCCCCTCGGCCAAGGTTTGCAAGGGATGCCACCCCCGCCAATACGGGCAATGGTCGAGTTCGATGCACGCCTACGCGCAGCACAGCCCGGTGTTCGAGGCCTTTAACCTGACGCTGATCGAACGCACCAGCGGAACGATCGACACCTTCTGTTCGCGCTGCCATACGCCGGTCGGCACGATTCTGGGGGAGAACGGTTCGCTCAGGAATGTGCATCGGTCGAGAATTTCGATGGAAGGCGTGACCTGCATCGTGTGTCATCGCCGCGAAGACGCGCGTTACAAATCGAACGGCCGGCTGAGAATCACGCCGGGCGATTTGAACGAAGAATGCATTTACGGGCCGTTTGAAAGTTCGCACGTGGAGGGTGTTGATTTTCATCCCTCGAAAAGCAGTCCTTACATTAAGACGTCGCAGTTTTGCGGTGAATGCCACGACGTGACCAGTCCGGCGGGCGTGCGGCTGGAAGAGGCCTTTAGCGAATGGCAGAACAGCCCGGCGGCGCGGCAAGGCACAACATGCCAGCATTGCCATATGGGCCCGGTGCAAGGAGTCGCGATTCCCGATAACCACCGCCCCTGGGGACGCTCGGCCGAAGTGCCCGGTGTTCCAGCAGAGCATTTGCCGCTGCGCAGGATTACCGATCATTCGTTCGCCGGGCCCGACTATTCGCTCCTGCCCGATACGGAGTTCCCTCACAAGTTGGATTGGATGTACGAAGTCGACTATCGGAATCCTGCATTGCTCACTCCCCACCAGCAGAGCACGCTCACGGCGCTGCGCCACAAAAACCGCCAAGCGCTGGCGCGAGCAGACGCCAAAAGGTTTGAGGTGCTCTCCAACGCCGCTCGCCTTTCTGTTTCACAGCCGAACCGGGCCAAGTGCGGGGAGCGCATCAAGATTGCCGTCGACGTAAAAAGTATTTTCAGCGGGCACAATCTGCCCACCGGCTTCACGGCCGAACGGCAGGTTTGGGTTTCGGTGGAAGTGTTCGATCCGCAAGGGCGGCGCGTGTTCGCCACCGGCGACCTAGACGACAACCGCGACCTGCGCGATTCCCACAGCCACGACGTGCTCACCGGCGCCGCGCCAACCGACCGCCACTTGATGAACTTTCAAAATAAATTTATCTCGCTGACCACGCGGGGCACGGAGCGTTCGGTGGTTTTGCCGGTGAATCGGGATCTGGCGCCGTTGAGTTTGTTTCGTCCGGCGGCGGGCATTCCGATTTCGTTTGGTCGGCCGTTTTCGTTTCGCATTGCCAAGGGCAGCATACCGCCGCTGGCGAGTCGGGGAAAAACGTATCACGCCACGCTCCACGCTGCCGGACCGCATCGCCTTTTGGTGCGGCTGCACTTCCGCAACCTGCCGCCGAATTTGCTGGACCATATCGGGGCGCCGCACCTGAAACAGTTGCTGGAAGATGTCGTGATCGCCGAACATCAGGCGATGATTCAAGTCGACCGTTAATCGTTTTTGAAATTCGCGCATGAGCCGCTTGACTCTCATAACGCTGATCGGACTGTTGGCGGCGCCGGGAATTCCCCCTGCCGCGTTCGGCCAAGATGCGCTCTTCCCACCAGCGCCATTGCCCGCCGCGCCTTTGTTTTCAAGCCCTCAGCCAGAGACGCTGGCTCTCTCGAACGACAAACCAGACGCCCAGAAAAACGAGGGCCCTAGTTTGCTACCGGCGCCAAAACGCGTCGCGCCATCGACGCCGCCAATGCAGCCGGAACGAATCGCTCCCGGCAGTGTGAACGGCGATTTCCCCGCCTTGCCGCCCGACCCGTACGCCGCCCGGCTGCCGCCGCTGCCGCCGCTGGAAGAGGAATTATGGCTGCATGGAGGTTCGCAACTGTATCAGCCTGAAGGCGACCGGCTCAATTGGCCTTCGCCCGATGAGGCCCACTACGACCTCTTGCGGCTGCCGGAAAACTGGCGAAAGCCCCGCCCCTTGCAGGCCTTTGCCGATTTTGTCGGACCCGGTCCGATCCCGCCCGCTCGATTCCAATGGCCCGGCACCGGCGGGTACGCCTGGGAGCCAAGGTTCGTCGGCTTCGGCAGTTATGAACTGTTCGGCTTTGCGCTGAAGGAAAACAACCAACGGCAAGATGTGGTCGGCCACCAACTCTTGGCCGATCTCGACCTGCGTCTGACCGGAACCGAACGCTTCCATGTGCAGTTCCGGCCCGTGGGAATGAAAGGAACCGGTGGATCGTACTATCAGTTCAGCGATCCTGAGGGGTACGTCGATAACGCAACCGGTAAGCCCGATCGTTTTTGGTTCGAGGCGGAATTGCATAGTCTGCTGGGCGCCTTTCTCGATCCGAACGCCGTCCGGGATTACAACGTCGTGCTGGGGCAGTTTCCGTTTGCCCTGCATAATTCGTTGCTCATCAACGACGACATTTTAGGCTTCGTGATCAGCAAAAACACGCTCTACATGAAAGCGTGGAGTAATGTCAATGTTCAGGTGTTCGGCGCCTATGATGAAGTCGACGCCTTTCCCGACGGTCAGGCGCAACTCTACGGCGGGCACGTTTCCGCCGACCGAAATCGTGTTTTTTACGAAGCCACGTATGCGTTTCTCCGCCGCCGGTTCGATAGCGGCCGCAACACGCATTACGCCGCCCTGAGCCGCACGCAACTGTTTGGCCCCACCACGCTCGCCGGCCGGGCGTTGTTCAAATACGGCGACCGAGCCGGTTCCGGATCCGGCCAACTGTTTGTGTTGGAGTCGAACCGCACGCGCGTGTTCGACCACGGCCGGTTGGGCGTCGAGAAGGCGGTTTTTTACGGCAATCTGTTTTGGGCTAACGACGGTTGGACGCCCATCAGCGGCGGCAATTTCAATCGTCTGCGAACGTCGTTCGCAACCAACCCGTTGGTGCGCATTTCCGCCGGCGCGCCGCCCAGCGATACCTGGGGCGCCGCATGCGGCGTGCAACTATTTCGTCATGATCAAGACGAATCGTGGGTTCCGGAAGTCGCCTACGAACAACGCGACGGCCAGCCGGTTGCCGCCGTGAGTTTGCGATATCTACGAAAAACCGGTGCGCGTACTTTCCTGGAGGCCGTAGGCGTGGCGGCCTTTTCCGACGACTCCCGGTTCGAGCGGCGGGGCGTCTTTGCTTCGCACTCCATCGTGTTTTAGGGCGCGCGTGGAACGAAAACGCTCCCATTCAGAAGCCCGGCTTTTTGAAAAATCCGGGCTTCTCAACTGCGGCGCCCACCGGAAGCCGCATTGTGAAAAACCTGGGAGGTTGAATGCGCCCGATGAGCGCTAGGCAGGGACCGCCTATCACGCGGGGAATGGCGTGACAATGGAGCAACCAATAGCTACAATTCGGCTTGCAACGATTGGCTGCCTCCACGTTAGGCCGCAAATTTGCCGCGTAAAGGTGATAGGCGGAAACTATCTATAAATAAGTTATTTGGACACGAACGGATTACCCGCAATGCAAAGTAAGACACGGTGGATTCGCATCTCACTGCGAACCTTACTGATGCTGGTCACGGCCATCGCTATCGCGCTCGCGTGGCTCGGGAACTACGCAAGGAAACGCACGGCGGCGTTTGCTGCAATACGACAGGCGGGTGGCCAGATTCGAATGGTAATGCGCGAGCCTACGCTGCTCGACGAATGGTTTGGTCCAGAAATGTTCTGCGTCGTGAATAAGGTCGATCTTCGTAAGGGCAAAGTCAACAACGAACTGTTAGCTTATGTCGGCGACCTGAGAGAACTTCGGCGACTCGACCTGAGTTACGCCGATATTGACGATGAAGGGCTTCGCCAAATCGCTCATCTACCACTAAACGAATTGTGGTTACAGTCAACGCGAATAACGGATTCGGCAGCGCAGACCATTTCCCGGATGAGGACGTTGAACTTCCTGCAACTCAATGCTACTTCTCTGTCGGATGAGTTTCTCGACCGCCTGCGGCCGATGCCCGAATTGGAGGATCTCGGTTTACGTGGGACCAACGTGACCAGCGCTGGTATGAGATATCTCTCGCGTCACTCGAAACTCAAGGAATTGGATGTGTACAGCACCAAAGTCGATGACGCTGGCGTCGAGCATTTAGTCGATTGCAGGTCACTAACCAGACTCGGTTTGTCGATGACCAAAGTCACGAATCACGTTTTCGAATACCTTGCCCGGCTTCCCAATCTTACGGACGCGGACTTGACTGGTAATCGACCAGTTACAACGGAGGCGGTTCTCGCATTTGAAAAGGCGCACCCTAAGTGCGACATTGAATGGTATAGAAAGTAGGCGGGAGGCGGCGTTTGTTGTGCTGGCAAACCGGTGGCGTTCGCTGCGCTCGACCGCCGGCTAGGTCGTCACAGCCGCTCGCCAATTGTAGACGCGTCAATGGTGGGAAGAAGAACGGTCCAACTACAAATTGGCGACATCGCAGTACGTAGTGGATGAGGTGGCGGATGGTGATCCGCAACTTGCCCAGGAACGCCTTGATTGTCTGGATGATATCCCGCTCCTGCAACTCGGATCTGACGTTGACGCGATCGCTGAGGAGATTATGTCGCGGGCGATTTTGCCTCCAAAGTCGCAGGTCGATGCTCTGCATATTGCCGTAGCGGCTCACCACAGGATAGACTATTTGTTGACCTGGAATTGTACGCATATCGCAAATGCCCGAATTCTGCCGAGAATCCACAGCGTGCTGACTGATCGCAATTGCTTCATACCGATCATTTGCACTCCAGAGGAGATGGTGGACGATGACGAAAATGACGAGTGACACTCGACGTAATACGACAATCGCTGACATTCACAAGATACGTGAACGAATCTCCGATGCCTTTGGTGGTGACATTCATGCGATCACGGAGGATGCGCGAAAGCGGCAGGAACAATCGGGCCGTCGCACGGTGTCGTACGCAACACACGTCGAACAAAACGATGCACCCGAGCGGCGAAGTCGGGCGTTTTCAGAATTGACAAGCTCTCGCCGCAACCCGGTGAACTTGGTCGTTCGACGATAAGAGAGTCCGATGCCAACAGTTTACATCGAAACGTCGATCATCGGCTACCTTGCATCCCGACCGCGCGACGATGTGATTTTTCAGGCTCGCCAGGAACTAACTCGCATCTGGTGGAACGCACGTCGCGAACAGTATAGAATTGTGGTGTCACAATTGGTGCTTGATGAGGCGGGTGCTGGCGATCAAGAGGCGGCTGCGGAACGGCTTGAATTTCTCGACGGGATTCCCTTATTGGATGTCACTGACCCTCGAATCGACCTGGTTGCCGACGCGCTGCTTGCCGCTCATCTGTTGCCCGCTAAAGCCCGGTCGGACGCTGAACATGTGGCAACTGCGGCGGTGCATGGTGTAGACTATCTCTTGACCTGGAACTGCAAACACATTGCGAATGCCGAAACGCTTCCTGGAGTCTATCGGCTGCTCACGGATCTGGGGTATTCGTCACCTCTGATCGTCACGCCAGAGGAGTTTTCCGAAAATGCCTAGTCGCCTGTACAAAGATCCGGTCATCGCTGAAGTCCATGCCATCCGGGAGAAAATGCTCGCGGACTGCCATGGTGACCACCAGAAACTGATGGTGCGGGTGCGCGAGCGACAAAAGGCGTCAGACCGAAAGATCATATCGGCTCCAGCGGACGCGCGCGGCACGGAACAAGGCGTTGCATCGGACGGCAAATAGCATCGACACGATGCAGTGGCGTCCACCTGATTCGGCATTGCTGGAAATTCCGCGTGGGCGAGGCGGTTTGGCATGAGCACCGTTGGAGTTCGTGCTTTAGCATGTTTTCTTCAGTAAAGTAGGAGTAACAAACGCAGCCTAAAGGCTGAACTCCAACGGCGGCGGGGTGGCACTGACGAATGACGTCATTTTCGGTGGATTTTGTGGGTGCCACTGGCTTCGCCAGTGTTTTTATTGCGGTCGAGAAAAAGTAGGCCGTCTCTCGACGGAAGCTCTTACGGTGAACTGTCAAACCTACGACGCCGGCGGTTTGTGGCTCACTGTGCGAGATGCGAATAATACCGGGCAGGATTGTACTTATGATGCATTGGGGCGGCGGACGGTCTGCCAAGATACGCAGGAGATGATCGATACGGTTCAAAGGAGTTGGCTGCTATGTACGATTTGGCGGGTAATCAAATTCAAGCCACCGACGCCCAGCGATGTAGCGGACCGAGGTTCTACTTCAACGTTGCAAACCATGTCCACCGTGTTGCAATGGAGATCATCGAGGTGTGCTTTGAAGTGGTCGCATGAGACAAACCGATGCCCAACTATCGCCGCGCTCATGTTCCCGGGGGAACCTTTTTCTTTACGGTTGGGTCGAAAAAGGCGTTTACGAATTGAATTGGGGGAGCGGCCGGGAACATCCCGCCACCATTCCCAAACTCAATCGCAACGTCTGGGAGTGATTCCGGTCCGCTACGCCGCTGGAAATTCCGCGTGGGCGAGGCGGCTTGGCATTCGCGCCGTTGGAGTTCATGCTTTAGCATGTTTTCTTCAGTAAAATAAGAGTAACAAACGCAGCCTAAAGGCTGAACTCCAACGGCGCTCGACGTATAGCGCCGTTTGCTTGCAATGCAGGCGCAGGGCGATTATGGTAAGCGGCGGCGGAGCTAAGGCCGCGTTTTTTTCGCTCCCTGATCCCACAACCCAAAACCTCGGTTCGCGGCCGATTGGGGTTCCTACTTAAAATTCGAGAAAGCACCATGGCCGTTCGATTCACACGTCGTCAGATTCTGCAAACGTCGGCCGTTGCTGCGACTGCGGCGGTTGGCTTTCATGGTTCGCTGGCGGCGACTGAATCGAAGTCGCCGAATGAGCGGCTCAATATCGGCGGAATAGGCACGGCGAATCGGGCGGGGGCCGATTTGGGCGGCGTCGCGAGCCAGAACATGGTGGCCTTGGTCGATATCGATGCGAAGTATCTGGAGCAAGCCGGCAAGCGATATTCCGCCGCGCGGCGCTACCGAGATTTCCGCGTGATGCTGGAAAAAGAAGGCGATAAGCTCGACGCCGTGGTGGTCGGAACGGCCGACCACACCCACGCGCCGGCCGCCGCCATGGCCATGCGAATGGGCAAGCACGTCTATTGCGAAAAACCGCTCACGCACACCGTCTTCGAAGCCAGAACGCTGGCCGAACTGGCCAAAAAGAATCATCTTGTCACGCAGATGGGCACGCAAATTCACGCCCTCGATAATTACCGCCGCGTGGTGGAATTGATTGAAACCGGCGCTATTGGCAAGGTCCGGGAAGTGCATGTGTGGGTGGGTGTTAATTACAGCGGCGCCAAATTCGTCACCAAGCCGCAGCCCGCGCATGTTGATTGGGATTTATGGCTGGGCCCCGCGCCCAAACGGCCTTATTCCATCGGCGTGCATCCCGCCCGCTGGCGAGATTTCTGGGATTACGGCACCGGCGGTTTGGGCGATTTCGGCTGCCATTACATGGACCTCGCCCATTGGGCGCTCAAGCTTCGCCACCCCACCCACTGCAAAGCCAGCGGACCGACATACGATCCTGTCGCGACGACGGCCGGTTTGGTCGTCGAATACAAGTACCCAGCGCGAGGCGATTTGCCGCCGGTCGAAATGACCTGGTACGATGGCGGGCGCCGTCCGGAAATTCTCAACACGCTCAAGCGGAAAGACGGCTCGCCGTTAAAGTGGGGCAACGGCCAACTCTTCATCGGCGAACACGGTATGCTGATTTCCGACTACGGCAAGCATTTACTCCTGCCGGAAGACAAATTCGTTGATTTCAAACGCCCCGAACCGTATATTCCCAAATCGATCGGACACCACGCCGAGTGGGTGCAGGCGATCAAGACCAATGGTCAAACCACTTGCAACTTCAACTATTCCGGCGCCCTCACCGAAGCCGTATTGTTGGGAACGGTGGCTTATCGCTCTGGGTGCGACATCGAATGGGACGCCAAGAATCTTAAACCAGTAGGCGCGCCCCAAGCCGAGCAATTTGTACACAAGGAATACCGCAAAGGTTGGACGCTTTAACGGCCGAGCGGAATTCATTTGCTGAATTAAAGGAGTGGGCAGCACCTTGAAGAAGACGACCTGTTCCCAATGCGGCGCCTCCATGCCTCACCGCGCGACGTTCTGCAACGAGTGTGGTTACGAGAGTGAACTCGGCTACACTGTATCGCTTGAAACGCCGCAACAGCAGGCGCCGAACCAGGCGCTCTTGCCGAGTTGGTTTTTCCTCGCGGCCGCCTTGGTCGGCCTTTTCCTACTCATAGCGACCATTGCCGATCGAAGTTGGGGCGCGATTGCATTCATTTACCTGGGCGAGGGCTTAATCAGCGCGGGTTTCATTTGGGCGGTTGTGCTGGCCTTTCAAGACGAAATTCTAGACGGCTTCCTTTGCGCGATCTGCGGTTTCTATTTGGTCTATTACGTCATCATGGAGTGGCGGACGTGTCGACCAGCGGTGCTGACCGGCTTTATGGGCGCCTTCATGGTGGCTACCGGCTTGGCGATACGGCACTACTTCGTCGCGGCCGTTGTCTGACAAGAAAATAAAAAAGCCCCTGGCATCCTCCAAGGGCTTTCTCTTCGCTGGTGTGCGAGCGAAGCTTAGATCACGCAGACATTTTCAGCACGAGGACCTTTGGGCCCCTGGCCGTTCTGGTACTCCACGGTTTGTCCCTCTCGAAGCTCTTCGAACGTCGTGCCTTCGACGGCCGAGTGATGGAAGAAAACATCGCCTCCATCTGCCGAAATGAAACCAAAACCCTTGTCAGTGACTAACTTCTTGATTGTGCCCTGTGGCATGACACGCCACTCCCAAAAAAAACAGACCTAAAAACAAAAATGGTTTGGCGGAACCCTGCAATGCCAGAAAAATCCGAGACCACGGGAACCGCCTCCCCGACGTGAAAAAGCAAGGCTGCCGAAAACACCGCTCCCGGCGGGCAAACGCCGATAGTTTGGGGTTTCAGCCTTCTCATACCCTATGCCTAGACGTCTGGAATTGTAACATTTTCAATGTCGAGATAAAGAAAAATCCAGTTCTTTTGGAGATTTCTTGCCACCCAATATCTACCGGGGGGGACACTGTTGATGTGCCTGATTCGTGTCTGTCCAGCGAAAAACAGGCGAGAAAACACGCTAAAGCGTGATTTAAGGAGATTCAAGCTTCGGCCGTCCATCAAATCTTTTTTTCGGCAGCGCACAGCGTGGACTGGTCGCCCGGCGTCGGGACGATTCAGGTATTGGTTAACCTAATACACCGGGGAATTTTTCACTAAGCCATGCACCGAGCGCTGCGATTTTGGGTAGAGTCCCCGCTATGGCCTTGATCGCCCCCCAACTCTTTTTCAGTAATCCTTCCTTTGGTTCTTCCTTCGCTACCTGTTGTCGAAGCTGATCGAGTTCTTCCAGGATTGCCTCTTTTTCTTCGGCATCCAATTTGCTGTCGGTAGCTACTTCTTCAATCGCCTCCGTGAAAGCTGATTGGCCTTTGGCGTCGATATTCGCCGACGTAGCAACGTTGTCTTTGATGCTCTGGATGATTTGGGCTTTAACCTTCGCACCTTTTCCAACAGCGGAACCGACAACGTCCCCGCCGCCGGTATCGATTTTTATATTGTCTTTGCTCACGTAAACATCTCCCCTAATAATAACGTTGCCAGTATGTATCGAGGTCTCGTCTCTCGCTTTAGAAATATTAATCAATCTAAAAGCAAATTCCTGGTCGTCCGCTGAAAGAGATTTGAACCATCTCCAAATCCTCTTTTCCTGATCCGTAGGGGGCAACGATTTGATATCGTTTAGAAGGTCGCGAAAATCGTCAGTTAATTGTTCGTGATTTGGAGTGCTCACTGTCCATTCACCAGATGCTCAAGCCGGTAGGCTGGGACAATGTCTGTTTCGGACGTGTCAATGTAGCGTTGGTGAAGTCGATCTGGGAGTCTTGGGGGTATGGTGTCCCTGGTCTCGTACTCACCCTCTAGAAGAGAGTTGTCGTAATCCATGACGCGATACACTTCGCGCATGGCGCCCAAGCTACAGAGAATCCCCAGAGCCTCGGCTAGGTCACCCGCTGGAATGCTTTTGCCATCTCTAGCAAGACGATCCAACGAGATCGACTGAACTCGCGGATGAGAAGAAATCCAGCCTCCCAAAAACGCCCATGTATCGCGTAATTTGGGGTGTTTACTGGTTAAATTCTCGAAGTTTATTGGTGACATGATCAATCGCCCGACCTGTTGTCCTGGCGCCAACGATTAACTCGTGAGCGTTACGGCCTCCACACACAGTAAAGAGCCGCGAAGGGTCGCTGTTGAGATTTTCCGACGGAATACTCCAGCTCACCCGAAGGCTGTCGCAATGGCTATTTTCGTCCTTGGTAAGAGCGTTGACTGCTTCGGTCCTTGCTTTCAAATCATCAACTGATTCACTCTCCGTGTTAGTCTTAATCGTCGTAACCCCGCCATCGCTGTCTAAAATCTTGAGATCGCCGACGTAGAATTCATCGTTATCCGCTCGTTTTGTGGTGATATGTTTCCGAGCGCACCCGAGATCCCAAGGACTAAAGTCACCTTCACTAATTGCGGGTTTTAGCAGTTTCCACACAACTTCAAGCCGCTGTCGTCGTGCTGTCAGGCTTTCAACTCGCTGATTATCAACCCGAATTTCCAATATGCCAGGTTCATTCCACCTCACTACGCACACAACTCGGATAGTTTCAGCCTCAAAGTACTCGACCCGCTCGGTATCGGAAGGGTGTTTTACATCGGTTCTTCGGAAAAACTGTTCTTGCCCGTATGCTTTGAGCACCCAGTCTCGTGGTTTTCCGGAAATTCCCTTCCGAAAGTCCCACCCACTGGTAGTCGTCTGGAACGAAATCAAATCTAGGGAAACTGCTGGCATCCCACTCGTAGCCGATCAGCTTTTCGACGATATCATCGAAGTCTTTACAATGCTTGCGTACAGACTGATTTTTAGCTCGAAAGTAAAAAATATGTTGCTGACCATTCTCCTCGCAATCTCGCAAGAGATTGATCGGATCGTCTTTCGGAATCAGCCCTTTAGAAACGACTCGTCGAAGGTTTTCAATCACTTCATCTTTTGAGCCCGTGATGTGAATCTCGGCCTTGGTCTCTTTGTTAATGTCTTTGTATTTTCGCAGGAGATCACGAACCTGCTCAGCGTTACAATGTTTTTCGATGAGGACGTAGAGGTTCTCTTGTTTTGCCATGTCCGGCCCCGTCTAGTCATTTCTTCAATGAATTGATGGGAGCCAGTCTATACGCCTGAAGTTCAACAAGCAAGTTAAGGGGACGAATGAGGTCTCTGGCCTGTCAAGCCCTACCCACTAAGAACATTTTAACCATAACCTAAACCATTTTGGAAGTTTTTATGCATTCACGACGCTTGCGGTCGCTAAAAAAACCGCAATTATTCATTCGCGGGCACATTGCGGCCAAATCGCGCCAAAGTGAACCCCAACGGTCGTAAGTGCCTATTAAAAAATAGGTTACGTCCAGGCGAACGTCTCGCCGGTGAGTTGTTCGTAGGCGCTGATGTATTTTTCGCGTGTTTTGGCGATGATTTGTTCGGGCAGCGCCGGCGGCGTACTTTCTTTATCCCAGGTGGTTTCCTCCAGCCAATCGCGGACGAACTGCTTGTCGAACGAGGGCTGGTTTTTGCCGGGCGCGTATTGGTCGGCGGGCCAGAAGCGGGAGCTATCGGGGGTGAGCACTTCGTCGATCAAGATCAACTCGCCATCGACCCAGCCCCATTCGAATTTGGTGTCGGCGATGATGATCCCTTTTTCGCGGGCGATTTTGGCGCCGCGGAGGTAAATATCCATGCTCCGCTCGCGCAGCGTTTCGGCGGTTTCGCGGCCCACGGCGTCGACCATTTTGTCGAAGGAAATGTTTTCGTCGTGCCCTTCTTCCGCTTTGGTCGCCGGCGTGAAAATGGGCTCGGCAAGCTGTCCGCATTGCGTCATGCCCGCAGGCAGCGAAATGCCGCACACACTGCCATCGCGTTGGTATTCCTTCCAGCCAGAACCCACCAAATACCCTCGGATCACGCACTCAATCGGCACGACTTCCGCCTTGCGGCAGAGCATGGAGCGTCCGGCGAGGAGGTCGAGGTCGACGCCATCGGGCAGGTTGAAACTCGGCACGTCAATACTGAGCATGTGATTCGGCGTATCGAGCAAATCGAACCAATAGCGGCTGATTTGGGTCAGCACGCGCCCTTTGTCGGGAATGCCGCTGGGCAAAACCCAGTCGAATGCGCTGATTCGATCGGTGCTCACGATCAGCAGGGCGTCGCCGAGGTCGTACACATCGCGCACTTTGCCTCGTCGAACGGGGATATCAGCTAACCTTGTTTCCAAGACGGCGTTGCTCATGCTAAACTCCGTAGCAGTGAATGGATGGGTGGGGGGCGCCAACAAAAATGCCGATCACCCGCGCCGGGAGCCGACAATACTTTCAGAGTGTCACATTACTTTCAGAGCGTCACTTTCAGAGCCTTTCCTGAAAGAGCGAAGGGCCATGAAGCGGCGGGCAGTATATCACGGCAGTCGGTTCGATGGCCAGAGTGCGGCAGCGGAACGGGCGCGCGTTTTCCGGTCGAACCGGCTTGAATGCGAGCACACGCCCTTGTGCCTTTAGAATCGACTCAGGACATTTATTCGACAGACATTATTTGACAGACGATTAGTTCGACAGACGTTTTTTCACATGGACGTTTTTTTCACATGGGACAAATGCAATTCCTGGCGCCGAACCGCGAACGAGTGCCGTCGCGCGCTTTGGAATCCGCGTACATTGCCGGGCAGGAGGGAATCCCCTGGCAAAGTCGAACGTTTTGGCGGGACGATTGTCTGGTTGTTGAACGGGAAATCGGCGACTCCGGCAATTTCCACCTCGCCTGGGCGACTTCCAACCACGGTGAAATGGTGCTCTCGACCGCGAGCCTAGCCGAGCGAGACGAGCCCTATCTGTTGCCGGTCGAATTGGCCAGAGGCACGCTGAATCGGCTTCGCAACCAGATGGAATCTTGGAAGATGGCGGGGCTGGAGTTGTCGCCGCGCATTTTGGAATATGTTCAGGCAGCGACCGAAAGCTTTGTCCGCAGCGCCACCTCGCAACAAGATTTACAAGCCGCCGCCCGGCATGCCGATTTGTCGATCGATCGGAGTTTGGAGGGCGTTTTTCTGTTGGCGGAAGAATCGTCGCGCCAAATGTTGGCCTGCCGGCATCAACAAATGCCCCGCTTGGGCACGTTGTTTGCCGTGGAAGCACCAGCGAACACACTTTCGCCCGCGGCGGAAAAAGCCTTTCTGGCAACCTTCAATTCATGCATGACGCCCTTCCGTTGGTCGCAGATCGAAAAAAAATCCGGGCAATTCGACTGGAAACTGGCCGATGCTCAAATTCGCTGGTGCCAAGAGCACGACCTCAAGGTTTGCAGCGGACCCTTGTTGCGGTTGTCGGCCCACGATCTGCCCGATTGGCTCTTCCTTTGGGAAGGCGACTTCGACCGCATTCTCGACCACGCCGTGAAGTTCGCCGAGGCGGTCGTGCAACGCTACTCAGGACGCGTTCACGTCTGGACCGCCGTTTCCAGGATGAATGTCGGGCAGGCGATGGTGCTCAACGAAGAACAACGTTTTCGTTTGGCGGTGGGAATGATCGAAGCCGTTCGCCGCACCGATCCTCGCACGCCCGTGATTGTGAATTTCGACCAGCCCTGGGCGGAGTATTTGGCGAATAGTCAAACTGAACTCTCGCCGTTTCATTTTGCCGACGCCTTGGTGCGCGCGGAATTGGGCGTGGCGGGAATCGGCCTTGAACTCAATTATGGTTACTGGCCGGGCGGCTCCCTGGCGCGAGATGTTTTGGAATGCAGCCGCCAAATCGACCGTTGGGCGCAGTTTGGGTTGCCTTTGTTGATCGAGATGTTGATTCCCAGCAGCAGTGAGGAAGATGCGTCGGCTTGGAGTCGGGCGGTTCCCGTGGCTGGCGGCGCGAATGAATTCACGCCTGAAACACAGGCCCTGCTGGCGGAGAGTTTGGCCACGATGTTTATTTCGAAGCAGTCGGTGCATGGCCTGATTTGGTCGCAACTCAGCGACGCCGCTCGGCATGAATTTTCTCATGGCGGGGTGTTCGATGCAAAGTGGGCGCCCAAGCCGCTCATGCAGGCGTTGGCGAAAATTCGCCGGGCGCATCTCACCTAGGACCTGTCCAAAAACTATTCCGTGTTTTTCGGATGCAGGCCAAGGCTGGAGAGGTTAGGCGTCTTTGATTTCATATCCTGAAAGGATAAAAGCCATTAGCCGGTGGTCGAGCGCAGCGAACACCACCGGAAGGTCGAGACGCCGACATTCCGCATCCTGAAAGGATGCCAGCGGCGCTGGAGTGTACGCTTCAGCGTGTTTTATTTTTGGCGGTGTGCGTGATTTCGAAAGCACGCTGAAGCGTACACTCCAACGGTGGGCGGCGCGAATGACAGCGTTGTTTCAAGGCGTTCGCGCCCGCTGCATCTGGCATCCCGCCGGGATGCATCGTTCGCTACGGTAGCCTACCGGTGGTGTTCGCTGCGCTCGACCACCGGCTAATGGCTGGCAAGCCTCCGGCTTGGCGAATAGTATTTGGACAGGTACTTAGGCCGCGAAAGAAGCACGGCTTGAGCATGCTTGTTACAATAAGCGGTGTTCTGTTGACGTTCTGTCATCACGGGAGCCACTCATGAAAACGCCCTTGATCCTGCTGCTTCTCCCCTTCTTCTTCGCTCCCTGCGTGCTACCTGCCGCTGAGTTCCGCGCTGGCGCCGCCGCGCAAGACATCACACCCGCCACATGGCCGGTGTATCTGGTGGGGTCGTTCAGCGAACGGGGCGCCGAGAAAGCTTGGGATCGGTTGCACGCCCGCGCGTTGGTGCTCGACGATGGCCAGACTCGCCTGGCGATCGTGATCGTCGACAGTTGCCTCATTCCCCGGTCGTTGTTCGACGAAGCAAAACAACGAGCGTCGAAACAGACCGGCATTCGCACCGATCGGATGTTAATCTCGGCCACGCACACGCATTCCGCGCCGGCCTCGCTCCACAGGCTTTTCGCCCAGGCGAATGAAGCATATCTGGAAGTGCTCAAGCGTGGAATTGTCGAGGCGATCAAACAGGCCAATGCGAATCTGGAGCCGGCGGAATTCGGTTGGGGACAAGTCGACGTTCCGGAACACGTTCATAATCGTCGTTGGCACATGAAGCCGGGCGGCATCACGCCGAATCCATTCGGCGAGATCACCGACCAGGTTCGCATGAACCCGCCGCGAGGACGTGGCTTGCTCGACCGCCCCGCCGGACCGACCGACCCACAAGTGTCGTTCCTCTCGATTCGAGCCGCCGGCGGTCGCCCGATCGCGCTGCTGGCCAACTACTCCTTGCATTATGTTGGCGGCGTGTCGCCGGGCGGCGTGTCCGCCGATTACTTCGGTGAATTCGCCCGACAAATCAGACAGCGTATCGCTCCGCAAGAGAGTGACGGCCACCCGCCGTTTGTGGGCATGATGTCCAACGGCACGAGTGGCGACATCAACAACATCAACTTCCGCGATCCTCAGCCTCGAAAAAAGCCGTTTGAACAAATACGTTACGTCGCCCGCGATGTGGCCGACAAAGTAGGGCAAGCACTCAGAAAGATTAAGCACCGCAAGGCGATCACGTTGGCGATGGCGCAGCGCGAACTAACGCTCGGCATTCGCAAGCCAAACGCTGAACAACTCGCCCGCGCCAAACAATTCCTGGCCGAGTCGGACGAATCCAAATTGCCGCCCCGCGCCAAAGCCTATGCGGCGTTCGGGGTCGAACTTGCGGAAATGCCGCCCGCCGAAGACATCATCTTACAAGCGATTCGCATCGGCGATGTGGGCATCGCCGCGATTCCCTGCGAAGTGTTCGCCGAGATCGGGCTCGAAATCAAAGAACGCAGTCCGCTGAAAACGACGTTCACCATCGAACTCGCCAACGGTTGGAATCGTTATCTGCCCACGCCCCGGCAACATCGGCTGGGCGGGTATGAAACCTGGTTGGGAACCAACATGCTCGAGATTCGCGCCTCGGAGAAAATCACGAACGTCGTTCTCGAACTCTTGGCCGATGTGGCGCCCGGCGGGGCAAAGCGGCAGCCCGACTCGAAGTAACGAAACGCGGGAATACACCTTCCGGTTCGGAAGCCCGGCTTGCGGCCGGCGCGGAAATTCACCAAGCGGCCAGCCGTTTCCAGGCGGTGTGTGGCCGAAAGGCTTCGGCGGCGGCAACTCCCGCTTGCGCCGCGCGTTTGGTACAATCGCTCCACGTGTTCCAGCAAGGGTGAAAAGTCGTCGCTCTCGCCACGCGCCAATTGTGAGCGATGGCAGTCCAGCATGGCGCGTTTGAGGTCGACGAACTCCGAGATGTCGAGGTACAAACTTGGCTCGGCGGCGGTCATGGTGATGGTGTCCATCCACCAGAGGGCGGGCGGCGCGGCCAGCGGGGGCGATGTCGTGAGGTGGCCGCGCGAGGCGGCGAACCAGGTGGCGGCTTCGGTGAGCGCGCCGGCCGCGCGATGGTCGGCGTGGTAGTCTTCTTGTGCGTGGCCAAGCACCAAGGTGGGTCGGAATTGCCGCAAGATTTCGATTAACTGCGCCCGGGTTTCGGGGGTATCGGCCAGTTGGCCATCGGGAAGATCGCCCCAGAATAGTTCGGCGCCGAGCAGCGCGGCCGCCTCCTTCATTTCTCCCCGGCGCACCGCGGCAAGATCAGCAATGGGCGGATCGGGCTGGCCCTTGTCGCCTTGGCAGAGCACGCAGACGCCAATGCTCGCGCCATCGCGACGAGCGCGGGCCAAGGCGCCGGCGCAAAAAAGTTCGGCGTCGTCAGGGTGGGCGACGACGGCCAGAACCCGGTCGGCGGAGAAATCAAACTTCATGAACACGCTCCAAGAAAATATGGAACCATTAGATCCCCAGTTGGCGTTTTAGAAGCCCGGCTTTTTGAAAAATCCGGGCTTCTTGGGCGGCGGCGAACGCAGGCGGCATTTAATTTCCGCGCAGTTGCTCACGCGCTGCGTGCGTTTGGACGGCGCAAGGATTGGTCGACTGAGGCGGCAACCAGGGCATTACCTGCTGTTGCCGCCTCGGCCGCCGATGATAAATCGAGGCCTTCGCCGAAATAGTATTTGCGCGCTTCGGGGTGCGCGATCACGACGTCGGGCGGGCCATCGCAGAGCACGCTCCCGGCGCGAATCACATAGCTGCGGTCTGTAATTTCCAAGGTTTCGCGAACTTGGTGGTCGGTGATCAGAATGGAAATACCGCGTTGGCGTAGTTCACGCACGATGTTTTGTATGCTCTGCACCGTGACCGGGTCGATTCCGGCGAAAGGCTCGTCGAGCAGAATAATTTCGGGTTCAGAGATCAAACAGCGGGCGATTTCCAACCGCCTTCTTTCGCCACCGGAAAGGCTGCCCGCCTTGAAGCGGCGAATGTGCGTGATTTTGAACTGTTCCAGCAATTCCTCGCAGCGGGCCTTGCGCGCTTTTCGGTTGAAGCCGAGTAGTTCCATCATGCCCAGCAGATTTTGTTCGGTGGTCAGTTTTCGAAACACGCTCGATTCCTGAGCCAGATATCCCATACCGCCATCGGCGGCGCGGCGATGCATGGGCCAGTTCGTGACATCAACCCCCGACAACCGAACCCGGCCGCCATCGGGGCGAAGCATGCCGCAGGCCATGCGAAAACAGGTCGTTTTGCCGGCGCCGTTGGGACCCAAGAGGCCGACAATCTCACCGACATTGACATGAAAGCTCACGCCATCGACAACCCGCCGCCGGCCGAACGATTTCACCAACTTCTCGACTTCCAGAATCGTCATTCTCCGATCCTCCATGACCAACAGCGGGAGTATGCTCCGCACAGTAAGGCTTGACACAATCGCATTATTTTCTGGCGCCAATGTCACATTTTTCGTTTAACGGCAAGCCGAAGACTGCGTTTTCTGTTCTGCCCGAACGCGTAGGCTCAAAACACAGCCGCCTTCGGCTTGCCGTTAAACGAGCCATTGCCGGCCGTGTGAAATATAACTAGCGAATCAGGCCGATGCGCGTCACCTGAGGGGAAGGCCAGTAAATCATTAACGCCTTGCCGATCATTAAATCGCGTTCGACAAAAGAGCCTTGCGGCCAGAGCCGGGCGTCGGAACTGGCGGGACTGTTGTCGCCCATGGGAAAGAATTGGTCGTTTTGCAAGGGGAATACGCGTTTCCGCCGCGAAGCAAAAAGTTTGGTCGTGGCCCAGATTTTGGGGTTTGAGAAGATCTCTTCGGTATCGAAATTCTGCGGCAAGTCGTAATCGTTGTCGCGATCGGCGCCGTGCGAGTGATAACTGATGGCAATATAGTACACATCGCGGAGCACTCGCAGGTAGTTCAGTTTTACCGCCGCGCCGCGCACGCCCACGCCCACCGGCGCAATGTCGAGGGGATCGGTCTCCCGCCATTTCGGCTCCGCCAAACCATCGAGGGTGTAGGTGGCGGGCGAGGAAAACGCAATCAGCTTGTTGTTGACCCAAAGCTTCAAACCGCGATCGACATTGGAGAATCGCAAGCGGTAGACGCCAGCACCTCGAATGGAAGTTTCGGCTGTCGGAGGCGAAGCGCTGGCGTCGTCGGCTTGGGCGTCGAACGGTTGGGCGCCGCGGTCGGCCGTTAATTCCGCCCGCCCGGTGGCGATGTCGATCTGGCATTCGTAGTGAACGCCTCCTTGAACGATGTCGAGCAAAAGCATGCCCTGCGCGCTCTTGACCTCCACCTCCGTTTCCAAGGCCAAATCGGGCGCCCAATGCGCGCCAACTTCATGCTTTGTCTCGTCGGGCCAAAATTCGGTCGCGATCGCATTGTAGGCGCAGAAATCGGTAATCAATTTCCCTCGCCGCCGCATCAGGCCAGGGGGTTGCCGCCCCTGGGCCAAATCGCCCCAGTCGTCGTAGTTTGGAAAAAGATGACGGTACCGCAGCCAGGCTTCGCCGCCAGCGCCATCGGTTTCATACGCGTGGCCATCTTCGGCGGCGCGCCAGGCCGCGGGAGAGGCCACGCTTTCTCGGGCCCAAGGTTGCCAGCGCGCCGGCCAGCCCGCTTTTTTCATCGAATCCGCGATGAAGCGATTGTCGTCGACCAACTGCAACATCGCCTTTGTTTTGCCGGCCGGTTTCCGTGCGATGTGGAATTCGTTTTCGCCCGGCGATTGAATGTAAATATCGCCGCCATGCACCATGACCTTCTCGCCCGGTAGGCCGATCAGCCGCTTGATGTAATTCTGTTTTGCATCACCCGGAAATTTGAAGACGATTATATCCCACCGCTCGAACGCTTTTGGCTCGACGAACTTCCCCACCAGAATGCGGTCGCCCGTATAGGTTCGCTGCCGCTGTGTTATATCCATCAGATAGTGGCAAATCGGGCACGTCGTGCCAATGACGCGTTCTGGTCGAAGATTATCTTTGTTTTCAATGCTGGCGCCGGTGGAATAGCGAAAGCCGCACTCCGGGCAAACCACGTCTTTATGGTTGCCGTACAGCGTTGGCGCCATTGATCCCGTGGGAATCACGAACGCCTCCGCCTCGAATCCTCGGAAAAGAAACGCCAACACAATCGCGATCACGATCGATTCCACGAATTCCCGCGTCGAACGAGACGCTCGAGGATTGAACTGCGGCGGCTGGATAACCTTCGGCGATTCGGCCGCCTTGGCCTTGTGTTGGTTGGGCGGTTTCTTTTTGTTCTTTAGTTTAGACATCACTCAAATAGACCTCTAGCGTTTTCTCAAGAAAGCGTTTTGAAATGCGGCTCCACCGTACGATGGCCTTCCAAGGCCATCGATTTGCAGAGGTTCGAGGCGTGCGACGGCCTCGGAAGGCCATCGTACTTTCGTTTCCAAACACCATCTTAGTCGTCGGACGTCGCGCCGCATTGCCAATGGTTCTTCGGCAGCGTTCCGATAATATAGCGAAATTCGAGAAACCAGCCCATCTGGATTTCAGCGGAGCCGCTATGTTGCTAGACGTCGTTCAACGCCGCGACGACCAAATCGCCGACCTGGCTGGTGCTGTAGCCCATTTTCCCAGCCGCCTGGCTCTTCATTTTTTCGCCCGTCACCTTTTGCAAAGCCGCCAGCACGCGTTGCCCGGAAGCTTCATACCCAGATTGCACCAAGAGCATTGCCAGCGCGTTGATGGCGGCAATCGGATTGATCACGTTTTTTCCGGTGTATTTGGGAGCGCTGCCGCCCATCGGTTCGAACATGCTCACGCCGCCGGCGTCGGGATTAATGTTGCCGCCCGCCGCCACGCCCATTCCGCCTTGTAGAATGCCGGCCAAGTCGGTGATGATGTCGCCGAACATGTTGGTCGTGACAATAACATCGTAATATTCCGGGTTCTTGACCATCCACATACAGCAGGCGTCGACGTGATTGTAATCGGCCTCGACGTCTGAATATTCCTTAGCGACATCGCGAAAGGTGCGGTCCCAGAGGTCGTGGCCGAAGGTCAGCACATTTGTTTTGGCCACCAAGGTCAGCCGCTTGCCCTTGGGGTTGTTGCGGCGGCGGGTGAAATCGAAGGCCCAGCGAATGCAGCGCTCGCAACCCTTGCGGGTATACACGGCGGTTTGCGTGGCGACTTCATCGGGCGTGTGTTTCTTCAAAAAACCGCCGATGCCGCAGTACATATCTTCCGTGTTTTCACGCACCACGACGAAGTCGATATCTTCCGGTTTTTTTCCCGCCAACGGCGTTTCCACACCGGGAAAAAGCTTCACCGGCCGCAGGTTGATGTACTGATCCAACTGGAAACGCAGCTCCAGCAGCAAGCCTTTTTCCAACACGCCGGGCGGTACGTCAGGATGCCCCACGGCGCCGAGCAAAATGGCGTCGAAGGTCCGCAATTCGTCGATGGCGCCGGCGGGCAAGGTTTCACCGGTGCGCAGATAACGCTCGCCGCCGAAATCAAAATCTTTCAGCTCGAAGGAGAAACTGTCCTGTTTGGCCACCGCCGCCAAAACCTTGAGGGCCTCCGCCGTGACTTCAGGACCAGTGCCATCGCCGCCGATGACTGCAATTTTTAAGTTCGACTTCTCACTCACGCGGGCGTTCCCTGAAAGAGGGGCCAAAGAAGAGGCGGTGCGGGCCGCGCCGCCGACAAGGCGTGATTTTACCAGCCCCCCCACCCGCCCACAAGTTGGAGCGCCGTTGGTATCCGTCAATCTTGGGCTATCGCTTTTGGCGAGCGGGCGTTGAGAAAAGTCCCGAAGTAAAAGCCCGGCATTTTGAAAATGCCGGGCTTTTTTTGAGCGATAAGCGGTAATTTATTCAAGGACGAGCACGAACTACTTGCCCGCTGTTTGCAGGCCGGCGGCTGCGGAAAGTTCGGCGGCTTTGTTGGTGTTTTCCCAAGAGAATTCCGGTCGGCCGAAGTGGCCGCCGGCGGCGGTCTGGCGAAAAATCGGCCGGCGAAGATCTAGGTAGTCGATAATGCCGCCGGGGCTCAGCGGGAAGATCTGTTTGACCAACTCGCAAATGCGAGATTCTTCAATCTTGCCGGCGCCCGCCGTATCGACAAGCACGCTCACCGGCTCCGTCACGCCGATGGCGTAGGCCAGGAGCGGTGATTTTTACGGTTAGCTGGAGCGACTGGTTATGTACGATTTTCCAGTAACCTGGTTTTCTACTGTTGTGCATGACTGCTACAACAAAAATAGAATTATTGTCTTCTCGGTAGATTACAGAGAAAGGAAATTTCCCGAGCAAAAACCTGCGGTAGTACTTATTAAATATTGGCCAAGTATCAGGAAGCTCGACTATTGTTTGATATGCTGACTCTAATTCATGCAGAAAGTTATCGCCTAGCCCATCTGCTTGATTTTGATACCATTCGTACGATGCTTTCACTTCATTTGAAACATCGGGATGAAACATGAGGTTAGGCATCCTGTTCTTTCACGATGTTTTTTATTTCCTCCCATGCAACACCTTTCACTGCTCCAGACTCAATCTCCAAGTACCGTTTTTCGGCTAGTTTCGCCCATGCCTCATCCACGTTCTCATCTTGCTTTGATTCCAATGAAGAAATAAGGCAGTGCGCCATTAAGGCTTTTTCATCCGCGGAAAGTTCGCCGATGCTTTTAATCGCTTGTCTAAATGCGAATGACATACAATCTCCGATACCTAAAATTCAAGTGAATTTTAATAGGCCAATGCCAATTCACCAGCACCTAACTCCTGTTTCCCTCAATCGAATGGATTGAGAATAACCGATGCCGGGAGAATGTCAATTTTTGCCGCGACGCGAGTTGCGGCGAATTTCATCGCGCGAGTTGACGGAGCAATTCTTACGCGGGAAGCGGGAAGTCGCTTTCGGCGAACGGGCGTTGAGAATAGTCCCGAAGTTACTTCGGGACTATTCCTCAGTTGCGCGGCTAACGGCTGGCGCGTGATGCATCGGGCGTTTGGGATTACGGTTAATCAGTTTTCGATCACTAGCTCGCTGGCGTTTCATGAGATCGTCGCAAATCGCATCCAGCTCGAAGTTAAACCGTGCGGCGTATTCTTCCCGTAGTTTTCGCGTCTGTTCGACGATAGGATCACGGTACATTGATGATCTCCTGCGGCGTGCAAATGACAGGCGGTTCGATGTTCGCGTCGCAAAGGACGCTTTCAATTGTACGCCGCAACGCAGGATTTGCTATGTGCTTACAGTTCCAGGTGAGAAGGTAATCGACGCCATGCAACGCTGCTACAGCGATGTGAAGCGCATCGATATTGGCTTTTTCAGGGAGCGAAGCCTTTTTCATGATCTGTACGGCAAGCGTCTTGCATTCGGCGGTGATTTCCAAGATTGGCCAGTTAGGAAAACGGCGCGTTCGCTCGCCGCCGTCGGGTCGCCCGCATTACACTCAGCAATCACTGCTTCGGAAACGAACAACTCGAATTGCCCCCGATGATTGTCCCACCAGTCTGGTGTTAACGATTGATTTCCGGCAGTCACCAAGTGGGAACTCGTGCGAGAAGCCAAGTATCCGATAATCGAAGTTTCGAGATAGATCGATTGCATTGGAAACGATCACCCGCTTCGGTCTGGAAGCGACGCAACGCCCTCGCGGCCGCCCCAAAAAAAACAACAAGAAGGTTCCTGACGCGAATGGCACTGTCATCATTCAGGGATCAAGGCGTTTGGCGGAACTCTGCGCAAATTGCATGTGGCCTGCGAAGGAAGTCGAGTCCTCTCAAGCCGCGCATCTCCCTCATACCCAGGCCGCGACAGTGCCATTCGTTCCGGACACTTTTTTTCTGCGGCAGCGCTGGGTCAGGTTGATTGCCTTGTTATGCGGTCATCGCCTTGGGAAATCATGTTTCTTGTGGTCATTTTGCCAAGTGGCTTAGCGTTCCGGGTTTCCGGCAAAAAAAGAACGATACTCCCCCCGGCACCTCGGCAACCTGCGGGTCGGCATATTTTTCCTGCTTTTCCTCAAGCAACTCCCCCCAACGTAACTTGATGTCTCGCCATGGTTTCTTGGCAATGCGCCGGATATCGTACCAATGGTAAAGCTCGTTGTATGAAATGAATGTTGTACCATTCGCATAAAGTTCATCCAGACGGACCCATAACTGTTGTTCGTGTCTTTGAAGCATATTTGTGCCTTTGAAGCATAGTTGCTGCCGCCAGAGTAAGGACATCTCAACCGACGCAACAAGGTTACGCAATGTTAATCGGTTAGTCAGACGCAAACTCAACGACTACCGGCTAGAAGCCGGTAGGTTCAGAAAAGAAGTTGTGAGCTACGGACTGAAGTCCTTCGCACACAACAAGAAAACAA
>QIKY01000082.1 GCA_003233175.1 Planctomycetaceae bacterium
CGTCGACGCCGTCGATCGAACCGGTCACTAATTCTCCGCGTTCCGCGAAGCCGACGATGATGTCGTCGATAAACAAACCTTCAAAGTTGTTATTTTGCCCTCGCAACGCGCCGGGGTACGTACTGAAGCCGTCGTTGAAGGCGCCGAAGAAGTCGCCATCGAGGCGGGTGTTCAGACCAAACGGCCCAGCATCAAATACGGTGTTGCCGACCAGCTTAATGAAGTTTTCGTACGTGGGGAAAACACTTTCTCCAGCCGCGAAGGCCGCCGGCGCCAACCCTTGATTGAGCGAGTTGGCAAGTTGGTCGCGGACCTGAACCTGGGACATCGAAGAAAGCAGCGGGACTGAAATGGCGCCGGTCGCCACACCCGGCAAACCTTCCACCACGATTGCCGGAAGCGGGGCGCCCGCTCCAGGCGATTGCTGGATGGTGAGCGTGGTCTGGGTGAAAAGGTCTTCCAGGTTCACGCGGTTATTGTTCAGGTGCGGCGTAATTTCGAGACCGGAATTCTCGATCGCGGCGGAAAGACTCGCCGCAGCCACGTTGGCCGACTGGCCCGGTGAAATCGGAATGGGAGTCACGCCTTCGGGCCGCAACGCCGTGGCGCCCGGCGAGAAGGTGAAGTTAAAGCCGTTCAGATCAACCACTTCGCCCACCCGATTGGCCGACACGCTCAAGTTGCCCGCCAGCCGCTCTGCTTCGATAGCGTCGGTGATCGTTTGCGCGATCACATCGGCCGGCGAGGCGGAAGCTTCCGGAATGAAGGGGATGGCCACGGCGTTGGGGTCTGAAACGCCGGGTGTGCCGGTTTGTCGTAAACGCTGCGAGCCTGCGGTCGAAAGCACGACGCCCGGCAAACCGCCGCTCGCTTGGGCGCCGCCCAAATGCACCTGACCGGCGCCAACGTTCAACGGAACGATGCCATCGGCCGCGCTCAGCAGACCGCCGCCGCCGCCGATCACTGAATTGATCGCCGCGACGATCAGATCGGCCACTTCATTTTGGATGCCCGGCACGCCGGTGCTGCCCATTGCGGGAGTGCCGCTGACATCGACCTGATTCGGCGCAAAAGAGCCCAGTCGCACGCGACCGGCGCCCAAGTTGATAGGCGTCAGATTGGGAAGCGAGGCTTGAATCGCCTGCACGACGGCGTTCGCTACTTCATCCTGGCTCGAAAGCGTGGTGATTGTTACGGCAACATTGCCGGGCGTGATCGAAGCCGGGCTGCTGGTGTCGAACTCGAAGGTGATATCTGGTCCGCCAATGCCGTCGTTGACGGTAAAGGTGTCGCCATCGAATACGCCGCCGAAGGAGCCGCCTTCAAAGGGTATATTCAACTCGACATCAACCAATACGTTGACCAACTGGCTGCCGGTAATGGATTGAATTTGATCGGTGTCGAATTCGAAAACCACATCCTGCCCCGCCTGATTACGAATCGTGAACGACTCGCCATCGAGCACGCCGGCGGTGGGGCCATCGACCAGAGAGGCGCCCGAAACCGGCACCAGCAGGCTATAGCCCGAATCGAACTCAAAGGCCAGCGGCGCGGCGGTTGTCGAATCGCCAATACGGAAAGTGTCGCCATCGCTGAATTGCGAACCATCAGCAACGCGAATACTCCGGCTGAAGGTGTTGTCGGAATCAAATTCGAAGGTGACGGGAATATTAAGGCCATCGTTGAGCGTGATTGTTTCACCATCGCGGAAGGCGTCGCCGGTGGGCGCCACGAGCGTGTAGCCTAGGTCGAGTTCAAACGCTTGCCCGTCGACATTAACTTGCTGCCCATCGCGAAGCTCCGAAGCCGGACGCGTGCGCAGCTCAATGCCGCCCGTGTTGCCGATGTCGAACGAGCCGGCGGTGGAAAAATCGAACCGCAGTCGGATATCGTCACGACCGGCGAATTGGCTCAGGTCGATACGAGCCTGCCGCCAGCCGTTGGTGTTGTCGTAGAACTCTTGAATGCCCAGACGACTGGTCTCTTCAACGAGTTGAAGCGTTTGAGAAAACGGCCCTAGGTCGAATTCGTCAAAACGCACGCTGTCTCGGAAAGAATCGTTCGTACCGAGCAACTGCCACTGGCCCTGGTCGAAGAAATTGGGGTCGTCCGAAGATACATACACCCGGAAGCTGTCGCGAATGCTGTTTCGGGGAGATGGGAACGGATTGTAGTCCGTGTTTTCGGTGTCGAGGAAATAATTGAAGTACAGAACCGGCTGGTCGGCGGGGTCGTACTCTTTCAGGCTGAACGTGTTGCTCATCACGCTGCCCTGGGCGCCGCCGGGGAATTCGTAATTGCGGCTGAAGCCGGAGCCGTCGGTGCTGTTGACTTGGCCCAGACTACGGTTGCCGGTGACGGTGGTTTGGAATCCTCGGAAGGTATTGGAAACCTGCCGCAATTCGTTGCCGAAGTACAGGCTGGAGCCGCCCCGAACCGCGATGCGGGTGTCGGTGACGGGAACATCCAGACCGTGGCCGGCATCGAGGCCGCGCCGATTGCTGACCTGCCAGAGGTTGTAGTCGAGGTTGGAGAAGGCGATGCCGGTGGCGCCGAACCTGCCGGTGGAAACGCTGGTGGCGCCTCCCTGGAAAATCGGCAGCAGATTGCCTTGCGTGTCGAACGCATACAGGTTTCCGGAGAAATCCATGCCGAAGAGCGTGTTGGCGTAACGGCCGCCTTCCAGGTTGAAGGGGCCGGCCGCTAATGCGGAAAACCGAATGCCTCCGCCGCCCGGGCCGCCGGTGAGGAGGTCGGTCGAGGTTTCGATGAAGTCGACATCGACATTCGCCATGCCGGTGAGGAAATTCAGCGGCGCAGTCTGGCTGGGGTTGTCGATCCGATACAAGCCGCCCTGGTCGCTCACCAACCACATGGTGTTTCCGAGAAACGCCATGCCGCTGATATCGCCGCCGGGTGCTTGGCCGCCCAAGGTGAAGGGCGAATTGGAGCCAATCGAGACTTCGCCAAAGGGGTCGATGTTGGACGAGGTGAGGTTATCGGGCGTGGGTGGAATAATGGCGGTGTCGACGATGAACGTGGCTGTGTTTCCGGGCGGCGTGGAGGGAATGGCCGTCACGCCGGCAAACGCCTGAGCGTTGAATGTCGCGATGATGCTGGCCGTGACCACATCGCCGGAATCGCTGACCAAAAACGGAACCGCGATATTGCCGTTGGTCGGCGGCAATCCGTTGGTCGGCGTGACGCCATCGCGTTGCATGGCGGCGGTCATGAATTGCGCGTTGGCGAAATCGCCGACTTGCGCCCCGCGGAAATTCACGCGAGTTCCCTCGGTTCCCGACGTAATATTCGGCACGCCAGGAATCGGCAACAGCGGATTCCCCGGCACGCCGTTCATTACGTCGACAATCGCCTGGTTCACGTCTCCCGGACCGAACGTTTCCTCAATGCGAATAGCAATGGCCAGGGGGTCGACCGTGCCATACTCCGTATTCGTATCCACCACGACGCCGGCGTTGCCGCCGCTAATGGTAACGGCCGTATCGCCCAGGAGCGTGATCCGCCCATTGGAAAGCACCGCCCGAGCGTTGAATGTTGTAGTAGAAAATTGCGTGTTGATGGCGTTGATGATCGCGGTCACGATTTGGGCCGAGAGCGCCGTGGCGCCGTTGTACGGAACCGCAATGTTGCCGGGCGGCACCGGGTTATTGCCGTTGGTGTCGCTCAATTGGAACACGCGGGTGATCGGCGTGGCGGAATCGTCGGCAATCGTGATCAGGGCGCCGTCGGTCAGACCGCCCAACGCAAACGATACCGGAAGCAAAACACGGCCGGCGTCGAATTCAAAACGTTGGCCATCGAGCAGGAATGATTCGCCATCCCGGAAGAATTGGGCCTGCGCTAAATCAAAGTCCACCAGCGCTTCAGGGCCGCTATTCAGTTCAAACACGCCCACACTGTTCACCGTCCCGTTGGGGAAGCCGTTCACCGGATCGACCACGCCATCGTTGACGCCCACGTCGTACAGATCGCCATCTCGGAGAAGCCGTTGCGTGACCGGCTGCAGACCGGAAGTGTCGATCGCGGTGGCGTTGGGTGTGAGAATAACCGAAACGCCGTTGCCTACGAGATCGATCGCGGTTTGAATTTGGCCTCGATCAATCGCGTTGGTGGCGGCGCGGCCTAATCGGGCTTGCCCAGGATTGGGAACCGCGGTGCCGGGCGCCGTGCCATTGCCGTCGAACGTGCTGGCGTCAAACTGAAAAAGAATGTTGCGATCGTAATTCGTTCCCGAACTAAATGGCGAATCGCCGCGCCGACCGGCTGCAAACAACCGAGAGGCTTCGGGAGTGAACGCCACGGCGTCGAATGCCACGCCCCACCCAACCCGCGTGCCGTTGCCGCCGCCCACCGGGTGCGCCACGACGGGGTTTCCGGCGTTATCAGGCTCATACGTGATAATGCCATCGTCGCCCAGAATGGTGGCGGCGGCATTGCCGGTGTCGAATCGAATGAAGTTGCCAGCGATGGAATCGCGCGGGCTGTCGTTGGCGCCCCGGTTGTCGATTCTCAGGCCAAACAATTGGCCGTCGCCGCGAAGCGCGAGGTCGCGGACAGCGACATTGCCCCGGCCCACGCTGGTTTCAAACTGGCCCGTGAAGGGATCAACCGTGCTGATCGTGGTCTGGTTGCTGCCGGCCTGGCTGACGAACAGCGTCACGTCGCCGAGGCTGAAGGGAACCGCCGAACCGGCCGTGCCGTTGTTTCGAGGAAAGAGCGTGGTTTCCGGCGGATCGAACGTACCGCCGCCGACGGCGCCGATGCGGTCTTGCGCGATGCGGTTGATCGAATCCAACGGTTCCAGCCGCACCAAGGGGTTGGCCGGGTTGCGCTGCGTGAACTGATCCAGCGCCGCCGGGATGGTTGCATTGGAGGAAATGGCCAGCGAGTATGTTCCCACCGGCAGTTGGATGGGGCCGAGCAGCGGATCGAGCGAGCCGATCGAACCGCGAGAAAGGTCGTCCACGTTGGCGCTTTTGAGAGGCGCGGGCCGATCCTCGGCTACGCCCGAATCTCGACTAGTGACAACCAGGCGGCCATTGGAATCGAAAATGGAAAGCGTGGTGTTCGCCCGGCCGAATGCGTCGGCGTAATCAACGTCGAACACCAAACCCGCGGAATAATTCAGCGGGACTTGCGAATTTTCAAACTTGATGGAATCGTAGAGCACATCGAAAGAGTACCAATCGACATCGCCGGGCGTGTCGAGGTTGCCGCTCACCGAGAGTGCGCCGCGGCCGGTGGTCAGGACATTGCCGATATCTTGTGCGCTGCCGCGCGTGCCGTTGGGACTGGAATCTTCGGCGATTTCGCCCAAGAGCGGTGAATTAGCGACCTGCCCCAAGACTTCAACGCCATTGGTGGCGTAACTAATAGCAGCAAAGCGAACCGTCGTTCCGGCGACTTCGTCGGTCTCGCGGAGCCGGATTTGCAACTGGTAAACACCCGACGATTGGCCGCCCAGGAGATCTTCCCCCGGCGTGCCGAGCATGTCGCTGCTGCTACGCACGCGAACAAAGTAGGTGCCGAACGCGCCCGGCGAACCGGGCAACACAACTCGCATGCCGGCGTCGGCGGGGTTCGTCCCCCAGAAGTCACGGTCGATAAAATCTTCTTTGTTGAGAATGTTGACGTCGTCAACCGGAATACGTTGGGTGTTGGCGAAGAGTAATTTCGAGCTATCGGCCAAGCCGAGCTGGCCTTTCTCGACCAGGTCTTCAGCGAGTGAATTGTCGGAGCGGGCGATCACCAAACCGTTGCCGTCGACCACTTCCACCACGGTATTGAGCGCAAAGGTGGTGCGATCAATATCGAACCAGACTTCCGTGCCCGTTTGGGCGCTGAAGCTGTAGATGTCGATGTCTTTGTTTTCAGCCAAAAAGCCCTGAACTTCAAAACCCAAACGACGGTTTTCATCACCCGATTTTTCGTTCGGCGCCAACGCGCCAAGGAACTGGGCGTTGGCCGGAGTTGCGTTCACGCCCGGCGAGTTTTCATTCGCCGCTTCTGTTTCGGTAACGATCTCGACATTGCGATCATTCGAATACTGTTCGATTGCCACGCTGCGCCAATCGCCCGCTTGCGGGAACGACAAACCGGCGTCGTTGTTCGTATCGAGCTGGACCTGCCCGTTGAGCTTCAAACCCGCACCGACGCTGTCGTCCGCCAAGGAGGTCAGAACCACGGGGCGGCCCGGCTGCCCAACGATTTGCAGCGTGCCGCCGATGCGGTCGTCAATCTCAAGCGGACGCCCCATCGCGGTGAATCCGGCGTCGGGTCCGAAGAGCTTCACGACCAAGCTTTCCGAGCCGCTGCTTTCCAGCCGCACGCCGCCGTAGGTTTGAAAATCGGGTATGAGAATTTCATCCCGCACGACGTGAACGATGTCGGTGTCGTCCCAGACGCTCTGCGTGGTGATCGCCTGCCCGCGAACAACCATGCCGTTGATGGCGTTGAAGTTCGTGATCGAATTCTCGATGCGGTTACCGCGAATGAGCGGGCCTTGGTTGTCGCCGAAGGCCGTGATTTGGTCGATACCGCCGGTGGAGCGGCCGGGATCGGTGATGAGGAAATAGTTCAGGGAGTTGACGTTGATATTGATTGCCGGCGCGATCGTGCCGTCGACCACGACGGTTTCGCGAATGGTGTTGTTGACGATGATCGGTTGGGCGCCCTGCACAAAAATGGCGCCGCCCGCATTGATGCCGCGGCCGGCCCGGGTGACGTCGTCCGAGGGGCCTAGTAATTTCCCGCCGTTGGCGTTGAATTCAACAACGCTGTTGGTCAAGCGAACATCGGCCTGGCGGATTTCGATCGCGTTGAAGGCCGCGAAACCGCCGTCAATGCTGGTCACGCCGCCACCGTAGGCAACCACCGCATGATCAATACTGGCGGTGCTGGTTTGGCCGAAGTACAACCCGCCCCAGTCGGCGGGCGCCGCCGGCGACGTGCTGCCGCCGCTGGTCGCGAATGTGGATCCGGCGCCGTAACGCGTATCGAACAACGACGTGAACACCACCTCATCGCCGTCGCGGCCTTCGGCGATCAACTGCCCGCCGAGCCTGGTTTCGATTCGTGAATTATCCAGCTTGACCACCACTCCCGGATCAACCACCAAACTGGCGTCGGTGCGAGCGAGGTTAATGGAGGTGGTGGGCGTGCTTAGCGCACCGCCGGCGGTGGAGCCGTCGTCCAGAATGGTGCGCGTCGCGGCTGGCTGCTGGGAAGCCAGCGTGAAGGGGCTGAAACCGGCGCCATCGCCCAGGTCGACGCTACGATACACCCGTTGTGAAACGAAGCGGCCTTGGGTCGGTAGGAAGGTGCGCAAGCTGATCGCATTGCGGCCGGAATTGGGAATAAGAATGGTGGAGTTACTGGCGTCGGAAGGCGTCGTTTCGTTGCCGTCGACGTCGACAAACGTCACAACATAGCGAATCGTGGCGGTGGGCAGGCTGCCGCCGGATTGCGTGAACAACGGAATCGGGGCTTGCGCCGGCAGATATTCGAGTTGGCGAGGACCGCCCGCCGTGCCTTCCACGATCAAATTCTCAGCCACCACATGCACGATGTCGGTATCGTTCCAGCGGCCGGCGACGGTTTGTGTTTCGAGGTTTTGCCCGGCGGGCGTATTGACGCGCACAAACAGGCCGTTGATCGTGTTGTCTTCGATGATCTGCGCGCCCGGAGCCGCGTCGGGGTTGGGGTCTGGAATGGTTTGGGAAAGAACATTGCCGCGAATTTCGGGGCCGATCCTGTTGTAATCGAGGGTGAAAGGCCCGCCGGCTTGCGACGTTGGGTCGTTGAAATTCGACTCTTCGAAGCTATCGGGGTTGGCCGACATGGCCGCATCGGCGCTGAGCACGATCGTGTTGAAAGCGATCGTGGGTCGGGCGTCGGTCATGTGAATCGGGGCGACCACCTGCTCCACCGACCCCAAGGAAACCAGCCCGCCGCCGTAGCGCAATTCGGCGTGGCTGATCTGATTCAGGAAAATTCCCTCGCGTTCGTAATCGAGCCGGCCGTCGCCGGCGGCCCGGTCGACATCGTTGCGAAACACCAAACCACCCCAATTTCCCTGGCTCGGCGTTTGGTCGATGTTAGGGTTGGTGTCGGCGCCGATCGTTTCATCGTCGTACGACGTGAAATAGACGCTCGAATTGGGCGTGCCCAGCACCTGCAACGCGCTGCGGCTTTGATTCACGCCCGGCAGCGAACTGCCCACGTTCACCGTCGAACGCCGCATCTTGAATACGGCGCCGGCGTCGATCATTACCGTCACGCCTTCGGGCACGTCAAGGCTGCCGCCGTCTTCCAGAGGCTGCCCCAGAATCGGATCAAAGCCGATCACATAAGGCAGACGTTGCGAAAGATCGCCGCCGCCCAGCGGACCGTCGTTACCCACGATTCGCAATACGAAATCGGGCCGGGGTCGATTCAACGCCTCGGCAATCGTGCGATTATCGGCGATGAATTGCAACGCCGTATCGATCTGATTGTAAGGATTCGCCAACGTGCCGTCGGGGTCGGGATCGCCGGGGGCGGGCTGATTCGCCTTGTCGACATAAATCGTGCTCGACTGACTGGTGATCACGGGACTGGCCGGCGGCAAAGCGCGGAACCAAAAATTGAACACACCTCCCGCCACGCCATCGGCGTCGCCATCGAGGGCGGTTGGCGACGCTTGGCCGCTTCCATCTGGACCGGTGGTGTCGGCGTCGACAATGCTTTCGTTGGCCCGCGGACGGAACGCCATGCGCAGGTCGTAATCGCCTTGCGTGAGTCCGCCGATGCCGGTGTTCACGTTATTGGGGTCGTAGGCGTCGTTGCCGCTGGCCGAAACGCCCACGAAATAAACGCCCGGCGTTAGCTCAAGCTCCAGGAAGGAATCTTCGCTGAAGTAATTGTCGTTTTGGGAGATCAGCGTTTTTGAGCCGTCGCCATTTTCCCGGTAGAGGGCCAGCCGGGTGTCAAGAAAACTGGAATCGTTTTGTCGTTCGGCGATGGTTTCGGCGCTGAAACGCCCGGTATCGTTGACTTCGAATCGATACAGATCAATGTCGATGCTATCAGGGCGGAACAAATACTGCCC
Source organism: Planctomycetaceae bacterium (assembly GCA_003233175.1). Taxonomy (GTDB): domain Bacteria; phylum Planctomycetota; class Planctomycetia; order Pirellulales; family Pirellulaceae; genus SZUA-33. Next base: position 9,110 of record QIKY01000082.1, read on the forward strand.
ATGGACGATGTCGTGGTCGCCGGGAAGAATGCGTTCGCCGCGATTCAAAAACGGCGAACCGTCGGGAACGAGAGAGGCTTCTTCGCCCTTGACGGTAAGCGGCGGCAGGTCGAAGGTGTCGCCCAAGCCGAGAATGAAGCCGATGGAATCCATCGCCTCTTCAAAAAAGTCTTGAATAAAGGTGTTGTCCCAACTGACGGCGTTATTGAGAACGACGGTCTCTTGGCCGTTGAACGTGTTGCCGCCGGCGGCGCTCGAGATTCCATTGGGCCCGGTGGCGGCGTTGGGAATCACGCCGCGAACATCGCCCGCCGCGACAATAATGCCGTCGTTGTCGGTTTCGACAAACTGCACGCCCAGGTAATTGGCGTAGAACGAGAAGACTTCCCGCACGCGCTGGCGTTGCTCTTCAGTGATCACGTTCTCGAGCGTTTGGCCGGTAATCGGGTGGACGCCGTAAATCGTTTGAAAGTTATAAGAGATCGTCGCCACGCCATCGGTGATGTCGGGGTTGTCGAGTCGCGCTGTCACTTCGGGAGAAAAATATTGCGCGGCCAGAAAGGGATCAGGGCTGAAGTGCGACTCAGGCCCCGTATCCCGATGCCCAGGGTCTTTGAGCGAACCGGGGAAAATCACCGGCAACGCCTGAGGATCGATCGTCGAGGAAACAACAATACTCCGCGCTCCCGGCTGGGAGCCGGGATTGAACGAGAAATTGAACTCCGATAGATCGGTGGCGGTGCCGAAACTGGAGCCGGGGTCCGCCAACAGGAGCGGAGAATAATTGATGGCCGCAGTCGCGATATCAACGCTGGCCGACCCCGAAGCGATGGACGCCGTAAGCAAATTGCTCGCCAAGGCGTTGTTGTTGAGCGCATCGACAAACTGTTGCGACGTCGTCTCGCTGCCAGCCGCCGTGTTGAGGTCGACCGTAATCACCCGCCCGGCAACCGTAACGGTCGGCTCCACGGGGTTCGAACCGGCGGAATGGTCGCTCTTCGTGACGACCACCGAAATCGCCGCCCCTTCAGACACCGTCAATTTGGGAGTCAACCGGATCGAGACCAGATTGCCCGTGTTAAAATCGCTCTCGACGGCAACGCCCGCCACGACCGTTGCCGGCGTTTGCGGAACGACTTCGTTTGTGCCAATTCGCAGCCGATATGTGCCAGGACCAGACGAAAGTTGCTCGATCGGTCGGGAAAACGTGAGTGTGGCCGTATCGGCGTTTGCGTCGTAGGCAACCGAAGATGGCGTGAACGAAACGTCGTCATCATTTTCAACCGTATCGTTCGTGAAAATGAGTTGGTAGAAATTCGGGTTCTCCGCCGACGCCTCGTCCAGATCGTCATCGTTGAAATAGACCACCACCTGATCCCGGAGTTGGCTCAGGGAGCCATCTGAGGCGCGGCTGATCGGTTGCGGCACCACGGAAAGAACTTGCGCGCCAAGATTCAATTGGAATGAAAACGGCACCTGCAACGCGCCGATATTTTCATAAATGTCGCCGTTGGTGTTCTGGAGCTGGGTGTCGCCCGTAATATCGACGGTGTATTGGCCATCTGCCAACGTTTCGTCGAAACGGAAAACGACCTCATTCGGTTGTTCGCCAATCCCCACGAAGCCGGGGTCGATGACCATGCCATCGGAGGTGCGAGTGACCTGAATCGCGCTCACCGACGCGGGGTCGATGACTTGCCCGTCGTCGAAGCGGAACACCAGATCGGTCGGCGCGATGTCGCGCACCGAACCGTCGAATAAAATAGAGCCATTATTCGGCTGAACGGCCACCAACTCCGGACCTACGGCCAGAAGCATGCGGTCTTCCAGTGTTTCCAACTGCATTTCACGATGCTGCAATGCATTATTGCGGCGCTGTTGACGCCGGCGTTTTTTGGATCGCAACGACGGACGTGAACGTCGAACGCTCATATACCAACCTCGGATCAGATACCATAGCTACCCAAAGGCCCCAGGTTCCGCATTGCTGCGAGAGCAATCGCTACGGAAATGGGTAATGAAATGACGCAACCGTTTGGGAATTAGGATGTTGGGTGAATAGGTCTTGGCAGACTCTGACGATTATAATTGCCTAAAACGGCAATACAAGTAAACGGGGGGACTGTTCTCTGTTTTACCTATGTTTGCCATTCTAATTGCCGTCGGACGCTTTGCTAGACAGCAATTCCGGCCGAATCCAGACTCGCGCGACATGGCATGACCGCGCACGTACAACCGGAAAAATCAGCAGCCCGGAATTCTTAGATGGGCGGCCCGCTGGGTTTGTTCCGTTGCAGGCGAAAAAACTGTGCGAATCCCTTGCAGCGGCATGAAAAGGCGGGAAACACCCCTCTAAGGCCGGGTGTGTCACAATCCACAAGGGCTGTTGTTTATACGTAAGTCTTTGGCTTTGGGGTCCGAAGGTCATCCAAGCGGTGGTATTGAGCAGGAAATTGTCATTCGTTATTTGACAATAGTCATTTGTCATCGGCGGGAGCGAGCGGAAAATCGATCCCGGCAGGCTCCAAGCCAATTTCCGCGATGGGAGAGATCGAACTCCATACTTCGTGCTCTTCGCGTCCTTCGTGGTGATCTTATCTGGCCAAACGATTCTCACCGAAGCAAGATAACCACGAAGGACGCGAAGAGCACGAAGGGGAAGGGCCGGAAGTCTCAGAGAACAAAACGTTTGACGTCAGCCTTCAATTTGGTGTTGTTGAAGTTTTTGCGGCGTCGGCGGCGGCTTTTTGCATGGCGATGGCGCTGACCACGTAGGTCCGATGCCCCATTTGCCATTTCCAGGGTCGCACCACCTGAACCCTACCCACTTGGGGGTGGAGGTCGGGGTCGGAGCGGAGTTGTTCCGCAATGGCGAAGGGATTCGCGCCGGTGAAGAAATTCCCGGCTTGCACCGCCAACTCCAGCATTTCGGGCAGCTGTTCGTCGGGTACGGCGTCGAGCCCCAGCCAAGTGGTGGAAGAAACCACGTCGGTGAAGAGAATGGCCATGCCGCCCGGCCGCAACAGCTCCAGCATCAGCCGCAAATGGCCCCAACGCAGCGCCAAAATCAAGTCCACAAACTGCGGATGTTGCTCTCCCAGCGTATGGCACGCGCTATCGAACAGTTGTGTGAGCAGGCAGTTGGAGCTTACCACATCGAACGGCTGGCCGAGTTTCGCCGGGGCGGCGTGGCGCGCCTGTTGGATGCATTTTTCCACATTTTCCGACGCGGCTGGCGTATCGGGCTGGAATTTATCGAGCAGGGGCGTCGCGCCCGTGAGGTCGACCTTTCCATGCAGTACGACGTTGTCCGGCGCCGTGGGCAGTTGTTTTTCGACGCCCAGGGCGAGGGCTTTGTCGTCGAGGTCGACCAGATGCACTTCATCGTAGGCAAAACCGAGGCGAGGCAGTTCAATATCGTTGCAATTTCCCGCGCCGAGAATTGCGATGCGTTTCCCAGCCGGGTCGACAGCGCCGGTGAGTAGGTCGGTCACGAAGCGACGATGCCCAGCATAAGACGACCAATCGTCTTGCGTCTTCTTATTGCGTTGTTTCTGGAGTTGAAGTACGCGTTTCATGCGTCGGCGCCGGAATTCGGGCGGGTTGCCTGCTGTTGGATATAGGGCTGCAATATCTGGCCGGCGTTTTGGTGAAACTGCCCGCGCGTGAGCACTTCATCGCAGCCGGCTTGGCGCGCTGCTTTCAGTCCAGCGACGCGCACATGGGCGTCGTAAGCGATGACCGCGCCCGGCGGCGAGTTGTGTTCTTTCAACGCCGCCACGACCTCTTTCACATCAAGGCCAGGTGTGGCTAGATCAAGAATCACCAGTTCGGGTATTTCGGTGTCGGCCTTTCCGCCAGCCGCGCGGCTGAGCAGTTCGGCCGGCGAAGCAAACATTTCGACCGCCGCGTCCAAGGCCCGCGCAGCGCCGGTAATGTGCGACGAGAAAAAAAGATCAGCGGTTAGATATAGTATTGTCACGAGCGGCTAGGTTTCGTTTCTTGGGTATTTCGCCACGGCGGGCTCACACGGCTTCCGGACCCTTGGTTTCCCGTCCGATTCGAATGACGTCGTCCACTGGCAAGACAAACACCTTGCCATCGCCGACGCTCCCCTCCGAACCGGTGCGGGCCACGCGCGTGATGGTTTCCAGGGTGCGTTCGAGAAAGTCGTCGTTGACGACGATCTCCAACTCGATTTTCCGCAGCAGGTTGATTTTGTATTCCACACCCCGATACATAGCCGTTTGCCCGCGTTGCCGTCCGTATCCTTGGGCGTCGCAGACGGTCATGCGTTCCACGCCGATTTTATCGAGTGCGTACTTCAAGGCGTCGAGCTTGGTGGGCTGTATAATGGCCACGATCATTTTCATGTGGCGTCACTCCGAGAGTGTGATTTTTTCAAAGAGCCTACTTTGGCAATTCGCGGTTCGTCGTCCCGCGTCACTCTAACATAGCGGTCTGGTTCCCATTCGGGTAGCTGAGTTGGATACGCCCTGCATGTGCCTCGTTTAACGGCAAGCCGCAGGCGGCTGTGTTTTGAGCCAATGCGTTCGGGCATACAATAAAACGCAGTCGCCTGCGGCTTGCCGTTAAACGAAAATGTGCCATTTTCAACCGTGAGTGGTATAAATTCTCACCTGCCGCTCGCCTTGTTCTAAGAAAGACCAGCCTTCCAATTCGCCGCATCTTCGCCGTCCAGCCGCAAGGTGAGGCATTTGGCGCTGCCGCCCGCTTTCATGAACTCATCCAAGGGCGTTTCACGCGGCTCAAATCCGCTTTCTCGTAACGACGCATGCAACTTGGGGCAGCCAACGTTCGTGAGCACCGTTTGCCCGACAACCACCGCGTTGCAGGCAAAACGCCGGGCTTCTTCCGGCGAGACTTCAATCAATTGCGAGATAGATTCTCGCAGCACGCGGCGTCCGTACGTGTCGAAGGCGGGCGGGTAAATCAAGGCGGCGTCGGGCGTCAGGGGACAAAAGCAAGTATCGAGGTGATAATAATAGGGGTCGATCAATTCCAACGGCAACACGCGCACGCCGAGCATTTCGCCGATGAGCTGATGCGCCAATGCGTCGCTTCGCATGCGGTACCCGGCGAAGAGCGTATCGCCGCAGAACAGGGCGTCGCCGGCGCCTTCAAAAAAAAGGTCGGTTCGCGGCAGCGTCTGTACTTGAAACCCGGCTTCACCGAGGCGGGCTGCGAAATGTTGTTCTTCGCCTTGGCGTTGGGAATGGCGAAAATGCGCCAGCACCGCCGTGTTTTGAAAAACGATGGCGGCGTTGGCCGTGAACACCAAATCGGGTAGATCGGGCTGCGGCGCGACGAGCGAAATTTTGGCGCCGCATTCGAGCAGCATTTGTTCCAACGCCCGCCATTGCTGCATCGCCAGGACGGGGTTGGCTCGCCGCTGGCGACTCATCCAGGGATTGATTTCATACACGATATCGAAGTGTTTGGGCGAGCACATCAGAAGATGAGGTTGCGGCATGGTGTTTTTCCTGGCCTATGGCGCCGCTTCAAGCGATTTCAGCTCCTCGACCAACGCTCGCAGGAAGGGCTCGACGTCGGTCACCAAACCGGTGGTTTGAAAAGAACCGCGATCATTGAGTTTGATCACCGTCGAGGGGTTGATATCGACGCACACCACCTTGACCCAAGCCGGCAGCAAATTGCCCACCGCAATGGAATGCAGTGTGGTCGCGATCATCAAACAAAAGTCGATATCTCGCGTTCCGGCGCGCATCAGCGACTGCGCTTCCAGGGCGTCGGTCACGACATCGGGCAGCGGCCCATCGTCTCGAATGCTGCCGGCGAGAATATAGTCGATGTTATTTTTTACGCACTCATACATGATGCCCGAAGTGAGCAATCCCTGTTCAACGGCTGGCCGAATCCCGCCGATGCGGCGCAGGCGGTTGATCGCCCGCAAATGATGTTCGTGCCCCGCTTCCACAATACCGCCGCTATCCAGCCGGACGCCCAAACTGGTGCCGAACATCGCCTGTTCGATATCATGAACCGCCAGCGCGTTGCCGGCGAACAAGCGATGCAAATAGCCGCCGCGAATCAGCCAACTCAGATATTCGCCGCTGCCGGTGTGTACGATAGCCGGCCCGCCCACGAGCAATATTTTGCCGCCCGCCCGGCGAATATTGAACAGGGAACGAGCAATCTCGCGAACCGCCGCGCCTTTGGGTTTCTCCGTGGAAACGGCGCTGTTCATGAACTCAAACCCCGCCGACTGCGTGTTGCGTTCGTGCGGCGTGACACGCACCCCCGCATGGCCGACCACCACGCTCTGGCCTAAAACCGCTTCGCACATCGGCAGGCAACGGGCGCGATTTTTGGCGGCGTCGAACACGATGCCGCAATCCATTTCCTGGTCGTGGACAAGAATCCATTCGCCGTCCACTCGTATTTCGGTGCGTTGGTTGGTGGTGGCGTAAAAGCTCTCGGGAAACGCGCCCCCGACATCCACCGGCCGCAGTCGGCAGTCTTGTTTAAGAACCGGCGTAGCGCCGTGAGCGGAAATAGTTTTTATGATCTTACCAAGCTTCTCTTCGGTGTCGGCCCGCACTTCAATGCGGGCGAAGCTCGGATCGGCCAGATTTTGGCCGACGTCGATTTTGAGAATTTGAAACGACCCTCCCGCCGCTTTGATGGCGTCGAGAATTTTGGGCAGAATCAGGCTGTCGATGATATGTCCGCTGACCTCCGCCACTTCGCGGAAGGGCGCAGAATCACTGCTGCCCACATGCGTATCCTGGCTCATTGACGGCTCCTCCAAAAGGCGCAACAGACTTTCCTGCTTTCGTTCGACGGCTTCATTATACGCCCGAACGGAAACGGCGCCAGCAAACGACTGCGTACGTGGCTGCGAGGTAGGTGGTTGCTGGCAACCATCAAAGCAAGAAAAAGAAAACACGCTCAATCGCGAACTCCAACGGCGCGGTTGTCGCCCGACAGGGCCCTGGTAATTTATGTGGGTTATTCCGGCGAAGATTCCCGGTCGTAACGGTCTTTCTGGCGTCGACGAAAACTCCTGCAAGAACTGTGTGGGTTTGGCTCAAGCAACGCTTGCAGGCGGGAAGTTTATTGTTAAAGTCGAAGGATCGGTTGAAATATTGACTCCTTTGTTTGCGACAGGTTTCCCGTAATGGTGAATTCAAGGCGACCCCGCGCCGAAGAGGTGGAGGAGCTGCTGCTGAACGCGCGTCTACGTGACGAACTCGAACCGTTCTTAGACGAATCGGTCGGTTTGCGCAGCATTCGTGAGCTTCCCACGCAGGTGGAAAACGACTACTTGGCTTCGATGTTGGCCTGGGAACGCGCGCCCGTGTTGCCGATCAGCCAGTGGTTTGGCGAATCCTTCAATTTGGAACCGCCCGACGCCCTGGACGACAAAACGCTTCGAGAAGTGCTGCGCCGCACAATCCACCAACTTTACGACGCGCACATCGTGCTGGAATTCACCGAACACCTCTCCGACCGCAGACTGTACCTGGTGATTTTTCGCGACATTTTGCCCTCGCCGGAAAAGAAGCTCGATTCACCGGGTAATTATTTGCGTTGGCATTGCCTCGATATCGACACCGAAACCGAGACCTGGCTGCGTTACTACGCCACGCCGCAGGAACGCAATGAATGGGCCCTGGAAACGAACGAACCGCTCCCAGAGGCGGAAACACCGCCCTTTCCTCGGAAAATGCCCAGTCGTCCGGCCTCGAAGAACGATCTTTAGCATAGCGCGAACATGGCGCCCTGTTTAGCCGCGAGGCGGAAAAGAATTTACCAATAGACTAGGACGTCCCTCCTCTTACGGTATGTTTTCATCCGCCGCTCGCCTGACCAGCCGGTCATTTCTGTTCCTGTTGGCCAACGGCCATATTTCACCGTAGCCTGGGGCATCGCCCCAGGTACGATGGCGGATCTTCGTTCGTATTGACCGAAGGCCTTATTCACATCCTGCAAGATGGCGGGTGAACTTGGCCTTCGGCCAAGATGAGGACTGTTTTTTTCCCGTTCCTGGGGCGATGCCCCAGGCTATGGTGATCTTGGCCTTCGGCCAAACATAAGGGATGTCGCATTTGTATCCGGGGCGATGCGTGGCGGTTGGCAAATTTTCATCTGCCGCTCGCCTTAGAGAAGCCGGACTTTTTCAAAAAGCCCGGCTTCTTGCTTGCAACTCGCCGGGATTCTTATTAAGCGATGCTTCCAGCTTGCGCGGCGGCGCACTCATTACAACCGCCCCCACCGCAATCACGTTTGGATTTCCGCCCGGCAACTCGCCACTTGAGTTGCAATTGCCGTTCAACTCCGGCTGATAACAACCCTGTATCTACATCTACGCGCGCCGGTAGTGAACCGTATAGAAACATGCGGATTGCGAAAAATCGGCGGCTGCGGGCCGAGCTGTTTTACCCACGCGGCATGATTTAACACACCCGCATCCTCTGTGGTGCGAACGTCATGCCTTTCGACTGCGTGAGGCGAAAAAAGTGCTTGCGTAGGTTGCGGCGTGTCAACGGAGGACGCATGGAAATTTCGGCAGGGCAAACGCCGACCGCGTTAAAGGTTCGCCGCATGGCGATGCGGTTGCTGTTGTGCGTCTTCATGTTCGCGCCGCTCGCCCACCCGACGCCGACCGCCCATGCACAAGACGTCGCCAGCCCGCCCAACACCGGGCCCCTCAGCACCAACCCGCTTAAATATCGACTGCGGGTGCGCGGCGATCTTACGCTCACCGACACCACGCTTCGTCAGGCGTTGTTTACGATCAGCCGAACGTGGAAAATTAATATCGTCGTCGGCGATGCCGTCGATGGCTCGGTCAATGGTGTTTTCAAAGACGCTCCCCTCAACGATATTCTCGACGCCCTGCTGCTGGCCAACGGTTATGGGTATCGACAAGTGGGCCAGAGTTTGGTCGTGATGCCGATCGAGAAAACAGGCGAAACCAATCCGCTCTTCGAAACCGCCACCATTCGCTTGCAGCGCGTCGACGCCACCGAAGCGCTCGCCGGCGCCAAAATGCTCGTTTCGCCTCAAGGGAAAGTCCACCCGATTCCCTCGGCCAATAGCGTGCTGGTGGTCGACTTCCCCGATCGCGTCGAACGGGTGCGGAAATTCCTTAAGGCTCTGGACGACGCCACCTCCGACGTAACCGCGGGAACGGCTCGCATCGTGGCGGCCCAGTTCTCGCCACAGTACATCAGGGCCGAAGACTTACAACAGTCGCTGCAATCGCTGCTCAGCCCGTTGGGAAAAGTCACCACCATCGCCAGTGAAAATAGAGTCGTGATCGTCGACTCGCCGGAGGTGATCGCCCGCGTGCGAGATATCATCAATCAAATCGATGTTCCCCGCCGGCAGGTTCGCATCACCGCGCTGGTCTACGACATGAGCATCGAAGACGTCGAAACATTGGGCGTCAATTGGAAACACGCCGCCAAAGCTCGGCCAGACGCCAGCGGGAGTCCTCGGAGTTTGTTCGCCTTCGATTCACTCATGCAGGCGCCTGCGGCGGCGGGTTCTCCCGCCGGCGTGATGACGTTCATGAACCTCAGTTCCAGCTTCGATCTCACGTCGGTGATCGACGCCATGAACACCGCCAGCGACTCCCGCCTGCTGGCCGACCCCACCATCATGGTGGTCGATCGCGAACAGGCGACGATCCAAATCGTGCAGGAAATTCCCTACCAACAACTCACGCAAACCGGCCTCGGCGGGAACATCGGCACCACGGCGTTTCGTGAAGCGGGCGTCACCTTGAACGTTACGCCGCGCATCTCGAACGACGCCACGATTCAAATCGATGTCACCCCCACCTTCAGCATTCTTACCGGTTTCACCACCAGCGCCTCGCCGCAACCCATTATCGACAAACGCGAAACCCACACCATTGTGCGAGTCGCCGACCGACAAACCTTGGTCATCGGCGGACTCCGACAACGCAGCGAGATCGTTACTCGGCGAGGAATTCCCAAACTCAAGGACATTCGAAACTTCGGCTTCGGCAAACTGTTTAGGTCGCACAAAACATCGATCCGAGAAAGCGAGTTGGTGGTTTTTCTGCACTGTGAAATCGTCGGTCCTTGCACCGCAGACCCACCTCGGCAGATCGCCGCCCACGAGCACAGCCGGTATCTGCTGGACACCATGCCCGTGGCGGGAGAGGGGCGGCTCGATCCTCCGGCGTCGTGTCGGGTGGAACTAGAAGGCGCGCCGTCGGTCGGGCAGTTCATCCCGCAGGCCGACGATTCCCTGCAACTGCTGGAGCCGGAAATCGTCGAGCCGGCCGAAGACGCGGCGCTGCCCATTCCACCCCAAGTGGAATCGGCGCCGGAACCTCGCTTGGCGCCGAACCCGCCGCTGGCGTCGTTACGACGACTGCCGAGAGTCGGACACGCCGATAAACACATGGCCGACAAACCCCAGACCCCAGCGGCGGCGAACAGGAGCCGGTCGAGCGACAGCCCGTTGGGTCGGCGTCGAACGTATCCGCCTACTCCCGCCCGTCGCCCGCCGCCGGGAACGCGTCAGGCACAAAACGCGGGCTCGAAAAAACCAAGTGCGGCGGCGGCGCCCAAGGCGGCTTGGTACAAACGGTTGTTCCCGTTCTGAAATGGGGCGGCAATTCCGCGTTTGGGGGCCGTGCGGTTTTTTGGGGCCGAGCAGTTTTTTATTGTTCAAAAAACGGCCTCTATGCTCGTAAAACCACGCCGGCGCGAGGCTGCATCTGAACCGTTATCAATTTTGTGCGTAACAGTTTAAGTGTAGATCTTCGACTGTGGGAAAGGCCTGTAGTTGAAGAAACCCTCAAATTCTGGATGATAATACCTCCGGCGGTTGAAAATACGGCTTTCGCATTATGTAGGAGTGCGCGGATATCGAGCCAGACCGTGCGAAGCATCTGGTTTTTCGTCGTAAGTCGTGACCTACCCATGAGATGACGCATTTCATTGTCGATCACATATTTCATTCTTTTTCTTTTTTCCGAAAATAAGCTTGCCAGATGTCACATCTATTCGCAGCCGGGGAACCCTGGGTCGGCACTTGGTTGACCTCCCTTTGGATCTTGGGCGCCGGCGCCCTTCTGGGCTTGGCCATTTTGGCGGCGGTTTGGGCCGTTATTCATCTGATTTCCCGGAAATTTTCAGCCGAGATTCTGCTCGGCATCCAGGAAGGCGTTTTGAAATACGTTTTGCTGGTTTTCTGTTTCATGGCCGGTTTTGGGGTCGCGGGGTATTTTGTCGCCGTGACGCCCAACGAGATTCTTGAGTCGCTCTTGGAGCTTCCCCGGGATCACACCGTGACCTACACCTTCGAAATTCCGCCAGCTTCGGGCGAAGGCGATGTCTTGGATGAAATTCCCGAAAAAATCAGCGTGCCTTTTAAGGGCCGCGAACTTCGTTCCCTGACCTTCAACAGCGACCAGAGCCTAGTCGTCACGCCGGAAGCAGAAGCTGGGTTTACTTCCGCCACGAAAATTGACGTCGCCGGCAACGAAGCAAAAGTCTGGACGCGCCGCGCCCAGTTGATCAATCCTTTTTCCGACGACCAAGTCGATCATCTCTTTGTGCGAAACCAGAGCGAAACGGCGGCCACTCTTTCGGTCACCGTGGAAACAGCGCCAGCACACATGGAAGCCGCCGCCATTCCCGTCACGGCCTTGTTTGTCATGCTGGTGGTGCTGGCTTATTTAGGCATGCGCACCGCGGCTCCCAAACTTTCAGCCGTCGCGATGGCTACTTCAAAATCGGAAATGGCCCAACCGCTCTACCTGATTTTGATGGCCATGGGCTCGGTGTTGCTGGTCACTTTCCTGGTGGTTCCCTACAACACCTTCGGCGAAGACATCAAGGTTCTCAAAGACTCCGGACTGACCCTGATCATGGTGCTCTGCATCATTCAGGCGGTGTGGGCGTCGGGCACTTCGGTCTCGGAGGAAATCGAAGGGCGAACCGCGCTGACCGTTCTTTCCAAGCCGATCGCACGTTGGCAATTCGTGCTGGGAAAATACTTGGGAATTATGTGGTCGGTCGGCGTGTTGTTTTTAGTGCTGGGCGTGGTGTTTTTGATCGTCGTGGCGTACAAGCCCATTTACGATGGCCGCGAAAGCTCAAAAACCGGTATCCTCTGGACGCTGGTTCATTTCGAGGTGGTGCGCACAATTCCCGGGCTGGTGCTCGCATTCCTGGAAACAAGTGTTCTGGCTGCGGTGGGCGTGGCCATTTCAACACGTCTGCCGATGTTGGCCAACTTCATATTGTGCTTCTCGATTTACGTGCTCGGCCACCTCACGCCCTTGATCATTCAGTCTGATGCACAAGCCTTTGAGCCGGTCGTGTTTGTGGGGCGGTTGCTGGCCACCGTGATTCCCGTTCTCGATCACTTCAATATCCAGGCCGCGATCGCCTCCGGCGTGGCGGTGCCGTTGAGTTATTTGGGGTGGGCGTTTGTCTACAGTTTGCTGTACAGCGCAATATCCATGTTTCTGGCGCTCGTGCTGTTTGAAGATCGCGATTTAGCCTAACGCGTTTTATTTGCCGCGCATGCCGACGTGAAGTAAAGCAAGAAAACACGCTGGAAGCGCACACTCCAACGGCGCGGCGTTCAACGTTTTTTCGCGGCGCGTTCGACGATCACCACGCGGCGGGCCGCAACGTGAGGCAGATTCAACGACGGGGAGAAACCGCGCTGCCCGAAAACACCCACCTTCTGCCGCACATAGCGGTGCAGGTTCACCCCCGGCGCGGGAGAAAGCAACAACTTGACTTGCCCGTTGTCGTCCATGAGCGCGAAGGGCGGCGCTGAACGCGTTCGCGAAACCACCGGCATCAACCAACCCACGCCATCGAAACCAGAATCCGCTGGGGCGTCCGCGAAAATGCCGTCTGCTCGCTTCTCGGACTGCCCCAATACGGGCGTTTCCAATGCCGCCGCCGTGGCGGTGATCACTATTTCCTCATCACGTTCCATATTGGTCGAACGCTGGGCTAGGTCGGCAAACTCGCGGATTTTTTTTTGCAAACGTTGAATTTGAGAGCGGGCTGTGGCGGTGTTGGCTGAATCGAGTAGCGCGTCGGCTTCCACGCTCAGCGGCGCGAAATCCCACTGCTTGCGCGGCTGGGCCGCCATGAGGGAAATCTCGACTTCGATTTCTCCCAACCTTTTCCGCATTTCGGCGGGCGAAGCTGGCAACGGTCGTAAAATGCGAGGTTTGACGAAGGTGATTGTTTGGCCGCTCTGTTTTTCGATACGTCGTCGGATTTCGACAAACCCTACCGCGGCGCCGCTCTTGGCGGCCGACCAATCGCCATTTTTGAAAGCGAGTTTCTCCGGCGGGTCATCGCTAGCGAGGGAGTCGGGGAGAATGTCTGGAGAGGATTCCGGCGGTGCAAGAATCCGATTCTCAGCGCTCGCCCGAGAAGGAACCAGCGATTGGCCGGAGGAGCCGGCCGTATCTCGCAGGGCGGCATTCGGCGCCAGCCAGCGAAACTCACCGGCCGGCGGCGAGATTTTATAGAGCTTTTTTTGGGCGTCTTGAGGGTCGGCCACCGCGCCCAGGATTTCCACCACTTCGCCTAGTTGCAAACGCACCTGCCATTTCAGTGGAGCGCCCGCCAGCGATTTACGCCCCACCCAGGCGGTGGCGTCGGCGGAAATCACTTCCGCCAATTCGCCCGACGACGACAAACGCAAATGCTCGCCTGGCACCAAACTCAAACTTCCTTCCGGAGGACGTATCGCCAGCCAACCGTTTGGCTCTCGCCGATAAACCTCCACCTTCGCGCCAGATTGCAAGCTTCCGGTCGTGTAGTGATTCGAACCGGGTCCGCTATGAACGAGCGTTCCGCGTTCGGCCACGATTCCCGTATAGGGAAACTCGCCAGACGCCGCCCGGCAAACCCCCGCCACGCCAAACGCCAACAGCCACGCAAATAGCCAGGGGCGAACGACGGTTTTGGTATCGGCCATGGTGCAAAACACCTTTCGAAATGAGCGAGATTCGTCCTGTCTGTTTCCAGAAGTGATGCCATCCCACTTGCTGGCGGCTTGGGATCGTTCGAGAATTCATTGTTCCATTTCACTTTGCCTTGCGTTCCGCAAAGGCGACTACAAGACAATTATTTCTCGAACGCTTCTAACGCAGGGAGGCAGCTTGAATACCGCCGATTCCGTCTACGGAAAAAACCAAAGTCTTCTATCTAAAGCCGGGCCTCGAATCAAGAGCAACTTGCCTGCTTCCTCGCACCGAGCGCACCTTGCGGTTTGCAATTGGTATGGCGTTTGAGGGAAGTGGGGAGAATCTGACCCCTGGGGATGGGGCCGGGTTGGTAAAAATGTCTGCTAGCGGCGACGATTTAGGTGCGAGGGGGTCTTGGCGCCACACGCCCTGTTCTCATCCTGCAGACATGCCAGATATACCCCACACGGCTGGCATTGGCTCGCCTAACGAAAAGGCGGCATTTTCAACCGCGAGCGGTGTATCGCATTTCCCGTGTTCAGGGCGGAAGTTCAGACATCGCTCGGCGGTTTCCGCGTGAATATTTCAACGCGGAGAACGCAAAGTCGCGGAGGGCCGCGGAGGACCATCGCCGAGATTCGATTTTTATCCTTGTATGGAATTTTGATTCACCAGGAACTGAGCGAATCGATTTTTGGAGCAGCGATAAGTCGGTGACGGAATTCATCCGTGTCTACCTGTGCTATCTGTGTTATCCGTGTTAAGAATACGTGAACCGCATCCCCGATCAAGTAAGGGGAACCACCGATGGCGCTGATGAACACGGATAACGAAGACTTGAACCTCATTGAAAATAATTGACATTTTCCGAGCAAACCGGCTCTAGCTCCCTGGCGGTTTTCCAGTTACGCCCCTTGAACAACGCCAAATTGCAGGCCGGCGTTAAGCGTTTTGTTCTCCAACCTGCCGACGCTTCTCCTTCGTGCTCTTCGCGTCCTTCGTGGTGACATTGATCGTTCGGTGCATCGAGAATTGTTGGCCGAATAGGTTCACCACGAAGGACGCGAAGAGCACGAAGGAAAGAATTCGACGATCTCTTCCATCGCGTGGTCCTCGAACGGAAGAGCGTCGGAATAGAAGACTGCGCGGTCATCACCAAGGTAGTCTGGCAACAAAGCCGGCGCCGTCAGCCGACGTTTTAACAGGCCAAGTCCAGCGGTCCAGCCGATATCCCCACGCCTACTGCGGCGAGGTGTACGCTTGAACACACAAACCACGAGGTGCGCTCCTCGCACCCCTCGCACTGAGAGTCTGTCCGGAAAATACGAGGGCAAAAACCCGTGAAATGCAGGCTCTGCGCTCGTCCAGTTTTTCCGCCATTCCAACGGAATGCTCGGATTTTCGAGAAAACGTTGAAAACGCAAGTTCTCCCAACCGGTGTTTGATGCTGCAATTTCAGTAGTATGTATTCCGGATAGACTCTGAGCGATCCTTGCGGTTTGTAGTTGGCATGGCGTTTGAGGAGGGAAGTGGAGAGAATCTCGTTGGGCGGGGATAGAACCCGGTAGTTTGGAGTAGACATGGAGGTTTAGGAGATGAGTGTGTCCGCCACGCACAGTCTCACTTCCTGCTGACACAAATCATTTTAAGACCGTTGTTCGGTCGGGGAATATCTCCGATTGTTAGTTCGTCGGCGAATTCTTGTTGCGGAAGGCCCACGACCACTTGTGCAGTTCGATGGCCGGAACAACCATTACGGCAAGTGCGGCAACGACCAGCCACGTCAGCAGCGAGACAGGACTCGTATCCAAGACGCTCTGCATAAATGGGATGTTCATCACGGCCACATGAATCAGTAACGCCGCCAATGTGCCGGCCAGAAGAATCGGGCTACGCAGCGGAGAGAGTGTGAAAGCTGATTTTGTTTCCGACCGGCAGTTGCCGATGTGGAAATTCTCGAAGAGCACCATCAGCAGCAACAGCACGTTGCGGGCCTCAGGTGCTTCCCATCCATTTGCGATCATCCCGTAGAAGGCTCCAAAGCCGATGAACCCTATGGCGAGCGCCGCCACGATGGTTCGTTCGATCATCAACGGGTTGAAAATGCGCTCTCGTCGAAGGCGAGGCTTTCTGTTGAGAACATCCCCTTCGCTCGGTTCGAACGCCAGGGCCACATCTTGAATGCCGTTGGTGACAAGATTCAACCACAGGATTTGGACGGGAAGAAGAGGAAGCGGAACTCCTGTGGCCACCGCGAGCCCCATCAAAACGAGTTCCGCCGCGCCGGTTGAGATCAGCAGGTAAATGACCTTCCGAATGTTGTCGTAGGCGACACGTCCCTCTTCGATGCCAGCGACAATCGTGGCAAAGTTGTCATCGCTGATGACCAAATCCGCCGCTTCCCGAGCAACGTCTGTGCCCGCCTTTCCCATCGCCACGCCGATGTTCGCTATCCGCAGGGCCGGTGCGTCGTTCACACCGTCGCCGGTAACGGCCACGAAATGCCCAGCCTTCTGTGCGGCTTCGACTATCAGGAGCTTCTGCCGGGGAGCAACTCGGGCAAAGACCGACACGCGTTTGACGATCTCGATCAGTTCGTCGGGTGTCTTCGCCATCAGCTCCGGTCCGGTCACGACTCTGCTGTCGTCGTGCGTCAAATTCAAATCTCGGGCAATGGCTAACGCCGTGACTCGGTGATCGCCCGTAATCATCGAAACTTCAATGCCGGATTCATGGCAGGCCTGAATTGCCTCTCGCACGCCGGGTCGCAGAGGGTCGATCATCCCGACAAACCCGAGAAACGAAAGATTGGACGGTTCAGGCGGAACACACAAACGATCCACCCCTTCGTCTCCTTGCCCTTCTCCTAATGCAAGCACCCGCAATCCACGGCTGGCCATTTCTAATGCCATCGCTTCGAGCTTGGCTTGATCTTCTCCATCACGACACATCGCCAAGATTCGCTCAGGGGCTCCCTTGACGAAAACTCGCAGGTCGCCGTCGATCTCGTTGAAGGTGGCGGAGAACTGATGCTCCGACTCGAACGGAATTTCGTTGATTTGCGGATGGGCTTCGAGAGTCGCCTCCCGCAACCAGCCCATCTTGTGGCCGAACGAAAGCAGGGCAATATCAACGGCGTCTCCTCGCCATTCCCAGTTGCCATTCCGCTGATGCAGGTCGGCTTCGTTACTCAGCACGCCTGCCCGAGCCAATGCTTCAAGCGCCGGATGACTTCCCGGATCGACCGGCTTATCACCGGCAAGCACCTGACCGCTTGGCGCGAAGCCTGTTCCCGTGACAGTGAATGCCTCGCCACTCGGGAGGTTCACCTCCCGCACCGTGAGTTCGTTGACGGTCAGCGTTCCGGTTTTATCGGTGGCAATCAGCGAGCAGCTTCCCAAGCCCTCGACAGCAGTGAGCTTGCGAACGACAACGCCTCGTCGAGCCATGCGGGTTGTGGCTATCGCTAAAGCCACGGTCATCGCAATCGGTAAGCCTTCAGGAATGGCCGAAACTGCCAGCGCTATGACAATTAAGAACATCTCGGAAGCCGAGTAGCGACCCAGTGTCACACCGAGCATGCCAATCACCGCCGAAATCGACAGCGTACCAATAGCAATGATGTTCGTGAATCGTTCCATGCGTTGCAGCAACGGCGGTTTGCCGCCAGTCGTACTAATGACGTCAAGAGCAAGTTGCCCTACGTTCGTCGCCGCTCCAGTGGCTACAACAATCCCTTTCGACCGGCCACGAGTCACGATGGAGCCGGCGAAGGACATATTTGCTCGGTCGCCAACCGGTGCATTTTCCGGTCCTTGCCAAAACGGATCTTTTGTCACCGGGAGAGATTCACCGGTCAGCAGTGATTCATCGATTTCGAGACCTCGCGCCGTGAGCAGCCGCAGATCAGCGGGCACTCGATTACCCGACTCCAACCAAATGACGTCACCCGGCACGACTTCTTCGGCGGGGATTTCCCGCACTTCGCCATCTCGCTGCACGGCGGCACGGATTTGCAGAAGCTTCCGCAAGGCATGGCTGCTTTGCTCGGCTTTCCATTCCTGATAACTGCCGATGATGGCGTTGATGACGAGCACGGCGGCAATAAATCCGGCATCTTTCAATTCGCCGATAAAAACTGAAACCACCGCTGCAATCAACAAGATGTAGATGAGCGGACTGTAGAACTGCCGCAGGATGATCTGCCAGAGAGCCGGGGGCGGCTGTTCGGGGAGCGTATTCGGCCCGAACTCCCGCAGTCGAGCTTCCGCTTCGGCGTCCGACAGGCCGGCGTCCGTGGCGTTCAAGGATTCATGCAAACTCGCAATCGCTACGGTGTGCCACGGCGCCTGCTGTTGTGTGCGTTCCATCAGCTCCGTTCTCCGTAGCTACAATTTTCCCTTGATTCGTCGGCTTGTGACCTCATTCTCCGACCGCCCGGTCTCCTCGATGTCCCGGATATTTCTCTGCGTCGTTTCGGCGATGGCTTGTAGCGCCTCCTGCGTGAAGAACGCCTGATGGCCTGTCACGACGACGTTCGGAAACGTCAAGAGCCGGGCCAGCACATCGTCCGTGATGACCTGCTGGGAAAGATCCTCGAAGAAGTAATCTGCCTCTTCCTCGTAAACGTCCATCCCCAGTGAACCGATCTTCCCGCTCTTCAGTCCGTTGATGACGGCCTTCGTGTCGATCACGGCCCCTCGGCTTGTGTTGATAAGCATGGCTCCCGGTTTCATCCGCTCGATTGTCTCAGCGTTGATCAGATACCGTGTCTTGGGGGTCAGTGGGCAGTGCAGCGTGATGATGTCAGCCTGAGCCAGTAGCTCGTCGAGCGAGACGTACTTCATGCCCAGCACTTCGCAGTCGGCATTCGGATATAGATCGCACCCAAGCAATCGGCACCCGAACCCAGCCATGATACGAGCGACGACAGCTCCGATCTGGCCCGTACCGACGATGCCGACCGTTCGACCGTGGAGATCGAACCCCAGCAAACCGTCGAGCGAGAAGTTCCCTTCACGCACACGGGCAAATGCCCGATGGATCTTTCGGTTCAGTGTGAGGATCAGCCCGACCGTATGCTCGGCGACGGCATGGGGCGAATAGGCCGGGACACGGACGACCTTGAATCCGAGTCGCTCGGCAGTTGGGAGATCGACATTATTGAACCCGGCACAGCGCAGAGCAATGACCGTTGTGCCGCCCTCGGCCAACCGCTCCAACACGGGGGCGTCGAGGATGTCATTCACGAAGACGCAAACGGCAGGAAACCCGCCTGCCAGACTGCTCGTTTCGCTGGTGAGTCGAGGCTCAAAGAACGTCATTTTATGTCCAAAGCCGCCGTTGGCCCGCTCCAGAAACGTGCGGTCGTAGGGTTTCGTGCTGAAAACGGCGACTCGCATCGATCTCTCCTTTTTTCTTTCTCTACTGATTGACATTCCGTTTTGAAAAGATTCTCATCACACGCCTATTCTGCATCGCGGGAACACCGCCGTAAAGGCTCGTATGATGCAGCGGCCAATGGTCTTGTTCGATCTGTTGGCCGCATTCGTTCTTCTTCAGAGTTTGCTGCTTCCTCAACTGCTCGGATCGAAGCGATGACGTCCTCCGCCAACGGAAACGTCGAGTGACCGGAGGGCGTCAGCCAGTGGATTGATTTCGTACGAAGTTTCAATCCATGCGCCCGCCGGTATCCGATAGGCAATCGCTCCGGCATCCCGTGCGAAGAAAAAGGGAAACGCGGAGGTCGCAAAGGGGCGGAGGGCCGCAGAGAAGAAAAAAAATGGCGAAAGGTTAAAAACCAAGGCTTGGCGACCACCAAAACCGTCGCCGGCGCAGTCATTTTACCAACCCGGCTCCAGCCCCGCCCGACCAGATTCTCTCCACTCCCTCCCTCAAACACCACGCCAATTAACAGGGCGCGCGCAACGGTTTCACCTTTTCCGACCGACATTGACCCACTACCGCATTTTGCCGATAATTCAAATAATCGCATATTAAAATGGGCGGTTTGCGTCGAGTGTGCTTTGTATTCTTCCAGACCGCCGCAAAGGCGGGTTATCCAAGAGATAGACGAGCGATAGAAGCCGATGTCGGTTGCCGAAAATCAAGATCTTGATCAGTACTGCCTGGACGTCGCCACCCGGGCGAAAGCGGCCACGCTTCAGTTGGCCCAAGCTTCGGGAGCGGTGAAGAATCGGTGGTTGCGTAAGTCCGCGCGGCGGCTGCGGGAAAACCAGCCGCTGCTCGAAACGGCGAATCAAAAAGACTTGGCCGCCGCGCCCGATTTTGGTTTGACCGACGCCGAAACCGACCGCCTGCGGCTGACGCCCGAGCGCGTTGAAGGCATCGCCTTGGCGCTGGAGGAAATCGCCTCCTTCCCCGACCCGATTGGCGAAGTGGTGGAGTCGTCGCGAAGGCCTAACGGGTTGGAGGTCTCGAAAGTTCGCGTGCCGCTGGGCGTCGTGTTCTTCATTTATGAGTCGCGTCCTAATGTCACGGCCGACGCAGCGGCCATTTGCTTGAAGAGCGGCAACGCGGTTATCCTGCGGGGCGGCAAGGAAGCCTTCCATTCCAGCCGGGCGATTGTCGACCTGTTGCAGGCGGAACTGGCCGAATGTGGCTTGCCCGCCGGAGCGGTGCAATTGGTCTCGACGACCGACCGCGCCGCGGTGGGAAAATTTCTGGCCTTGAATGAATATATTGATCTCGCGATTCCGCGCGGCGGCGAAGGACTGATTCGGCGCGTGGCCCGGGAAGCCCGCATGCCCGTGATCAAACATTACGCCGGCAATTGCCATGTGTATGTCGACGCATTGGCCGACCAAGACGACGCCGAACGTATTCTGATCAACTCAAAATGCCAACGGATGGGTGTTTGCAACGCCTGTGAATCGCTGCTGGTGCATGCCGATATCGCGGCTGAATTTCTGCCCAAAATTGCCCGCGCCCTGGGAAAAAACCAAGTGGAATTGCGGGGCGGTCCGCGTGTGTGTGAACTGGTTGCCGGCGCCGCGCCGGCCACCGAAGACGACTATTACGCCGAGTATTTAGGGCCGCTCATTTCGGCCAAGGTGGTTTCGTCGGTTGAAGAAGCGGTGGCGCACATCAACCAATACGGCTCGCACCACACCGACGCCATCGTTTCGCAAAATCTCACCGCTGTGCGGCGATTCGTGGCGGGGGTCGATAGCGCGGCGGTTATTGTCAATGCCAGCACGCGGTTCAACGATGGCGGAGAATTTGGCCTGGGCGCCGAAATCGGCATCAGCACCGATAAATTTCACGCACGCGGGCCTTGCGGCATTCGCGAATTAACCAGTTACAAGTATGTGGTCTATGGAGAGGGGCACATTCGTTCGTAAACCCCAGTGTTTGCAAACACCAGCCGTTTGTAAACACCAGCCACGGAGGGACGCATGGGAGACGAAGTTCTTAGTCAGGCGGAAGTAGAAAGTCTGCTCAGCGCGATGGATACCGGCGCCGCCAATACGGTTGCCGGCGGCGGCGGCGATGGCCAAGGCGGTGGCGGCGCGCGCCATCGTGAGAAAATCACGCCCTACGATTTCAAGCGGCCGGAACGCGTCGGCAAGGAGCAGATGCGCGGCTTGCAATCGTTGCATGAAGGGTTCGGCCGAAACTTCGGCGCCGCGCTTTCCGCGCTTTTGCGCAGCATCGTGGAGGTCAAACTAACCAGCGTCGATCAGCTCACGTACAGCGAATTTGTTTTCAGCCTGGAAAACCCGACCTGCTTCAATCTGCTCAAGGCGGAGCCGCTGGAAGGCAACCTGATTCTCGACATCAACCCCTCGATCCTCTTCCCGATTATTGATCGGCTCTTGGGAGGCGGCAAGGAAACCGGCGCGCCGGCGCGCCGACCCTTGACGGAAATAGAACTCGGGCTCACCTCGCGAATCACCAGCCTTTTTCTCGATGAACTGAAACGCGCCTGGGAGAATGTACTCGAACTCGATTTGTCGGTCGAGCGCGTGGAGAGCAATCCTCAATTGGTGCAAATCGTGCCGCCGAACGAAGTGGTGGTGTTGGTCAGCTTCGAACTCACGATCGGCGATTTGCGCGGCATGCTGAACCTCTGCATTCCCTTCAATTCGATCGAACGCATCGGCGGCAAACTCCAGAACAACAGTTGGGTGGCCTATGGACGCTCCGAAACCAATGAGCAAACCGTGGCCCAACTCAGCCAGCAACTCGATCAGGCGTTGGTGGAAGTGGTGGCCACGTTAGCCGAAACTAAAATTCGCACCTCCGACCTGCTAGGACTGCGCGTGGGCGATATCATCACCACGGAAACCGATGTCAACGCTCCTCTGGAGCTGTCGGTGGGCGGCCTGCCCAAATTCACCGTGCATCCTGGCGCGTTGAAAGGCGCGAAGGCCGTTCGCGTGGAAGCGCCCGTCGAAGACCGACGGCTAAAACAGCAGGCCGGCTGAGGACTGAACATCGAAATTCACGACCAATGCAAAAGCCCGGCGTTTTGAAAATGCCGGGCTTTTATTTCGGCAACTAAGTACCTGTCCAAGATCTATTCCGTGCAATGGTGTTCTGGAATTCCCGCCAAGCCGGAGGCTTGCCAGCCATTAGCCGGCGGTCGAGCGCAGCGGGCCAACGCAACGAACGTGCATCCCGGCGACGATGCCAGATGTAGCGGGCGCGAGAAACGCCTCAAAACAACGCTGTCATTTTCGCCGCCCACCGTTGGAGTGTACGCTTTATACCTTCTAACACAACTTGGTAGGTCAGCATTAAACTCCGTGTTTGAAACGCCAAACAGGGGTTATGTTAGGAGCTTTTAGCGTGTTTTGTTCTCGGACGCACGCTGAATCGCGAACTCCAACGGCGGCTGGCATCCCGCCGGGATGCGGAATGTCGGCGGCTCGTTATCCGGTGGTGTTCGCTGCGCTCGACCAACCGGCTAATGGCTTTTATCCTTTCAGGATATGAAATCAAGTAGCCTGCGCTCTTCGGCTTTGCCGGCATCTGAAAAACACGGAATAATATTTGGACAGGTGCTAAGTTCCTCGCAGATCCTTCGTTCCCTTCTGCCGTTTTTCAGCGGCGGCGGCTTTGATAAGGAGCCCTATTCCGAGCACCGCGAACACGGCGGCGAAGGACAGCCCAATCATTGTCGCCAGCAGCGAAGTCGAGATTCCATTTGCGAGAACGCTGGGCTTGGGCGTCTGCCCTGAAGCCGCGATTTGGTCAAAAGCGCGAATCATTCCCCAAACCGTACCCGCCAAACCGACCAAAGGCGCGAGCACCGCCAAAAGGAGAAACGCGTTCCCAAATTTTCTCAGCGTCTGGTGGGATGATATCATGCGGTTCGAGTTCCTCAGGCGACAGGCGGGAATAGCGTAGCGGCCATGCTGGCATCTGCATCAGGCTTTCTTAAGTTTTTTGAGCAGTTTTTCTACGCCGGGCGCAACGCTGCGAACTTTGTTTGGATCAATGCTTCCAAGAATTCCAAAGGAGTGTTTTCCCTTGCCGTATTCGCCTTTCGGCTGCGCATTGCGAGTTGCCATCTTCAAGGAATCGAAAACTTGTTTTTTTGAAATTGTTTCGACTTTGGTTGTTTTTGGCAGCGATTTTTCGCGGAACCCCTGCCCGAAATAGTCCTTCAGGCAACCTGGATCGGCCAGAAACCAAGATTCCATACATTCCATCATCAGGTAGACATCGTCGTCCGTTGCGCCGTTTGGCTTTTGCCATTTATCGCGAGCGAGCAAGTGCGCCCAAGGCTCGTCAGGCGTCTTCGTTACCGGAGCTTCACTGTCGACCAGCAACAGCGGCAATTGGTTTTCTTTCGGGCGTTTTAACGCCGTACAAAAACTGTCATAGGCATCATTTCGCGAACCACAGGCCACGATTGCGGGCATGCGGCCAGCCAAGCCGGCCTTCTCAAAAAACTTGCTAAACCCTTGGCGGCATTCTATCTTGAGTTTGTGGCCGTTCCCGCCGCCTTCCACATAGATTTTGATACTCACCAGCGGTTTCCCCCGATCTCGCCGCGACGCCACAACTGCCCCAAGGAATATTTTTCCAGCCACGCCTTCAGTTCCTCGTTTTCCAGACGGCGCATCTGTGATGCCGAGTCTATTTTATCGCAGACGATCACATCAGCGGGATCGTCAGACATGCAATCGACCAATACTTCGGAATGGGTCGTGACGATCAACTGCGTTCTTTTCGAGGCTTCCTTGAGCAACTTGCCGACGCTCACCAACACATCGGGGTGCAGCCCCAGTTCCGGCTCCTCTATACAGATCAGCGGCGGCGGTTTGGGGTGGCACAGTATTGCCAGCAGGCACAGATACCGCAATGTTCCGTCCGACAACCGCGTGGCGGGGATGTTGAATTTCCCTTCTTGGAGAAAAACCTGAACCGTTCCGCCTTGGATAATGACATCGAAGTCTTCCACTTCGGGATAAAGATTCTTGAGGTTTTCGAGAATCGCGTTCTTGGCGTCGAAATCTTGGCGTATGGTGTTCAGCACCAACCCCAAATTCGAGCAATCTTCTGCGAGAAAGTCGTTTCGCTGGTCTGCTCTTTGCGGTTGGCGCGTCGGCGAATTTCGGCCAAACGACCACTCGCGGAAAATACGAATGCGACTGTATTCCTCGCCAAGGTAGGTGATTTCAGGATACTGGTCTGGGTCTTTGCGTTGGGCCAGAATCGATTTTTGCCGGTCAAAATCTTCTCGATAGAGCTTTCGAGGTTCGTCTTCCCCAGCAACGTTGAGTATTGGATTGCCTTCGGGCAGGGAGAAAAAGTGGATGTCGTTGGTCGTTGAGGCCACCAAGAGGACCTAAAGGAGAGTCTTCAAGATTTTGCTCGCTCACCATTTCACCCCCGATTTCAAACCGCTGCGACGATTCGGTAAACACAATTGCGTGGCGAAGCATCTTTTGGTCCGTCGTGCGCGGATTGTCGACCAATACTCCAATCGCCGCCGTTGGTTGTTCCCCCTCTCTCCAGTGGTAATCGCTGATTTCGCCGTCATCGTCGATGATGCCCACTGTGTCTCCGAGGAGAGCGGCTTCAGATGGAGTCAACGCTTCGGCCAGAGGCGTGTTTCGTTTCTCTCCTTTCCAGAGCCAATCGCTGATCCCGCCGCCATCGCGGATATTTTCCGCCATGTCGCCGGGTGCGGATTGAAGTAAAGACAACGCTTCAATCAGATTCGATTTTCCCGAACCGTTGGGCCCAATCAAGACATTCAGCGGCCGCAGCGGTAAATCAATTCCGTCCCCGTCAAACGACAGCAGGTTTTTCAGAGCGATGCGATGAATGAGTTGCGGCACGGCGTCACCTGTTGGAGTTCAGCCTGGAGGCTGTTTTTTTCCATGTTAGAACATGAAACATGCTAAGCATTCGTTGGAAAATAAGTGACGGACGCCACGGAAAAAACACCGCACGCGTCTGTTTGCGATTCAGTAGGAAATCGTTTAACCACAGAGAGCACCGAGACCACAGAGTGTGATCGGCGGCGGTTGCTTTCAAGTCATGAAGTTTTGGCGCACTTTTCTCTGCGGCCCTCTGCGCGTCTCCGCGAACTCTGCGTTTCCTTTCCCTCGTTGATTCCAGAGAACCACGCCAGCCGAGAGATTTCGTTTTAACGCAGAGGCCGCAAAGACGCGCAGAGGCCGCAGAGTCGAACTGCGCAATAGCCTGTTCACAACTTGTATTCTTTCTCACTTCCCCACATTTTCTCGGTGATCTCTGTGTGCTCTGTGGCAAAACGTTTTTGAAAACCATCACTCCAGAATCATGTCGTCGGCGGTGTGATTCGTGGGAATCATGGGGAGTACATGTTCCTGGTAGGGCACTTCCACATCGAGCACGTAGGGGCCGTCGAAATCGATCATTTTTTGCAGCGCCGCGGTGAGATCGGCCTTTTTGGAAACAGAAGCCGCGCCGCAGCCATAACCCTTGGCAATCGCCACGAAATCGGGGTAGCGCTCCTTGGCGAAGCGGCCGGCGCCCTTGCCCTTCGCTTCGGCATGATGGATCGGCCCCAAATACGTATGCGCCCGATTGCCTTTCATGAAGCGGTCTTCCCACTGCACCACCATGCCCAAGTGCTGGTTGTTCAGCAGCAGCACCTTGACGGGAATGTTCTCGCAATGGCAGGTGGCGAGTTCCTGAATGTTCATTTGGAAACTGCCGTCGCCGTCGATATCAATAACCAGCGCATCGGGCGAGGCGATTTGCGCGCCCATCGCCGCCGGTAGGCCAAAGCCCATGGTGCCGAGTCCTGAACTGGAGAGCCAGGATCGCGGCTGGTGGTGCTTGTAGAACTGCGCGCCCCACATTTGATGTTGCCCCACGCCAACGGCCACAATCGTTTTTCGTTTTTGGGTGAGCCGCGAAAGTTCGGCAATGGCATGTTGCTGCAAAATGCCATCGAACGTTTTGTCGTATTGCAACGGCTGCTGCTGCTTGCGTTTTTGACACAAACCGACCCACTCGGAAATGTCGTCCGGCGGTTCGGCCACGCGGTTCAATTCGCGCAGCGCGTATTTGGCGTCGCTGAGAACTGGAATGTGGGCAACTTTGTTTTTGTTCAATTCCGAAGCGTCGATATCGATGTGAATGATTTTGGCGTGCTTGGCGAATTCGGCGAGTTTGCCGGTCACGCGGTCGTCGAAACGAACGCCAATGGCGAGCAGCAAATCACAATCTCGGACGGCCCAATTCGCGTAGGCGGCGCCGTGCATGCCGAGCATGTCGAGCGAGAGCGGGTCGTCGCTGGGTAGGGCGCCCAAACCCATGAGCGTCATCGTGACGGGTATTCCCGTTTTGGCGGTGAACCGGCGGAGTTCGTCCGAGGCGTCTGATAAAACCACGCCGCCGCCGCAATAGATCAGCGGACGCTTGGCGAGTTTGATGGCGGCGGCCACTTGGCGAATTTGCTCCGGCGGGGCTTGCCGATCTTCCAGCCGATAGCCGGGCAAATCCATGGGCGCATTCCAATCGATGGCCGTCGATTCGAGCT
Source organism: Planctomycetaceae bacterium (assembly GCA_003233175.1). Lineage (GTDB taxonomy): Bacteria > Planctomycetota > Planctomycetia > Pirellulales > Pirellulaceae > SZUA-33. The sequence continues at coordinate 36,097 of QIKY01000082.1, forward strand.
GAATATTCTTGGGCATGTCGATCAGCACCGGGCCGGGGCGGCCGGTCGTGGCGACATGAAACGCCTCGCGCACAATGCGCGGAATGTCCTTGATATCGGTCACCAGATAATGGTGCTTGGTGATCGAACGACAGATCTCGACGATGGGCACTTCCTGGAAGGCGTCGGAGCCGATCACCGGCGTGGGAACCTGGCCCGTGATCGCCACGAGCGGAATGCTATCGAGCTTGGCGTCGGCAATACAGGTGACTAAATTCGTGGCGCCGGGGCCGCTGGTGGCCATGCAAACGCCGGGCCGCCCCGATACGCGGGCGTATCCTTGTGCGGCAAAGCCGCCGCCTTGCTCATGGCGCGGCAAAATAGTGCGGATCTGATCGCCAAAGCGGGTCAATGCTTGGTGCAGCGGCATGCTGGCGCCGCCAGGATAGGCGAAAATGACATCCACGCCTTGTTCAACCAACGACTTGACGAGAATGTCGGCGCCCGACAAGATTTCCTCGCCAGTGGCCTTCGCGGGGGCAGCCACGGTATACTCTCCTCTTTGCGTAACAAGTTCCAGCGACTAACTTTACAACTATTAAACGGGTCTACAACTATAGGTGTGTGGACACGAACTTTCAACCATGGGTTCACATTTGGATTGTGCGGAACGATTAAAATCCGGATTAGTTCGGAGAAGCCCGGCTTTTTGAAAAAGCCGGGCTTCTGAACCGGTTATTCTGAGAAACTGGGGCTTCTGAACCGGGATGTCGTTTTAACACGCTTCGGTGGTTTCGCCGAATGGGTCCACTTGAGGGAAACTGATGAAGGCTGTTCTATTGATCGGACTGGGCGGCGCGCTCGGCGCGATGTGCCGATATGGAATCTCGGCTTCGGCGCAACGCCTGTATGGGCTGGAGTTTCCGTTGGGAACCCTGCTGGTGAATACGGCGGGTTGTTTGGCGATAGGCGTGATTGCCGGCGGCGCCATGGCCTCGACGCCGCCCATAATTCGAGGGGCGATCATGGTCGGATTTCTCGGCGGATTGACCACTTTTTCCACGTTCGGCCTGGATACGATCTCGTATTTCGACAGCGGAAAACCGGGCTGGGCGATGTTGAATATCGCGGCGAATGTGGTGCTCAGCCTGCTGGCCGTCGGCGTGGCTTTGTTAATCACCCGGCATTTTTGCCCGCCGGAATGATTTTCTTTGCCGGTAACTTACTCTTCCACGACCAAGCCCCGACTGGTGACCTTGGTCACCCCGAAGCCTAAACGCTTGGCTGGGTCGGAGATGCGTTCGGGAATGTCGATTTTTTCAAATAACTCAGGATTGGGGCGTTGGTTTTTATCGACGATCGACTGAACCGTTTCGCCTTTGCGCACTTCTACAAAGAACGGCGCGCCGCTGCCGCCCGCCGTCGCCCAGGCGAGCTGTTTGCCCACGCGCAGTTGTAGCCACGAAATGTACGGCGTGACCGAGGCGCTTTGTTCCGTGCCATCGGTCATCCGATACGTCACCGTCTGTTGCTTGCCGCGTTTCATTTCCGCCACCAGCGTGACGGCGGCGTCCGGGCTGACGGTCCAGCCGTTGGCTTCAATTTCCTTGCGCAAGGCTTTTTCCACGCGCGACGCATACTGGCCGGCTTTTATTTCGAGCCGCACGCTGGAGCCGCGTTTGAGAATCATGAGGGAGTCCAGGTCCAGCGAGGCCGTTGCTTCGTCGACCTTGGGGCCGGGAAGTTGCACCGCGCCAACGGCCAGCCCCCGATCAGAGCCGGATCGGACCGAAGCAGCATAGACCAGATGGCTGTTGCTGATTTCGCGGAGCCGCCGCCCGCCAAGGTGGTCGTCGATGGCGGAAAAATCGAATTGATAATTCCAGATCGCGACGCGGTGTTTCAGGCTGAATAGCACCTGTCCGCGAGGCCCCGAATCGGCCATGATGCGTTGGTCGCCCACCCAGGCGATGGTTGTGCCGAATGGCGTGCCGATCGCTTCGGCTTGGTATTGCAGCGGTTCGGCTTGTGCATCGGTCAAATCCCAGACGGTGAGCGCGCTGCGGCTGAGTACGGCCAACCGGCGGCCATCATCGGTGACCGCCACCGCCGCGGCGCCGTCTTTGGCCGGCAGCGTACAGGCCAGACGCCCCGTGGCGGCTTCCAGGATTCGGACTCTTTTATCTTCGGGGAGGAAGAGATACCGGCGGCCTCCGCTGAGCGTGGACGCGCGCGAGAAGAACGCTTCCTGCTTAACGCGATAGCGCATCGCCTTGGCCTCAACATCCCAGGCGACGATTTCATTTTCCGACCAGCGATGCAGCACGATATTGCCATTGACCAGCCGCGCCCACGGTTCGTTCGGCGCGCGTTCCCCAGAGGCGCTCTCCCAGCGAACGATTGGCACGACTTCCTTCTTGCTTGGCAACGACTCCCACAGCGTGAGCATCGGCTGTTTGCTAAAGACGTCTTCCTTGCTCACCGCATACGTCAACAACCGATGGCTTCGTTGGTGGTAGTCCAGCACGATTTCGCCGGCGGGCAGCAACTGCGTCGCCTCAATTTTTTTCTTCGACAGCGAAGCCCAGAGCAATTGCGTGGGTAACTTTTTGGTCGGTCCGTGGTTTTCAACCGCGACGAGCAACCAAGAGTCGGCGCCTCCCAGCGGGATGACGGCGCCCATCCGATCGTGGGCGTGGCGCATTCCAAAAGCGACGCCGCCCTCTTCAAGTTTGAAGAAACTGGGCAGCGGGTCGGGCGCGAGCGCCGTGCGATTAGCGCCGCCGGCGGCGAATGCGTCGGAAAAAACACCCTCGGTCACTTGGAACTTTTCCGTGGGAGGCGGCTCGGGCGCCGATGCCGCCGCCGGCCCAAACTCTTTTTCCTTGCGTTTGATAAAGGCCTGGTCCGATGTGCTCAGCCGAGCGATCGGCACCTGGATTTCCGACATGTCTTCCTTGCGCAACGTGACGGTTTTGGAATTGATGGCCAGCAGCGCGGCGAGAATCTTGAAACTTCCCGATTCATCGGACCACGTTCGCCCTGGCGCCAGGGCGTTCGCTTCGTAAAGAAACCGCACTTCCCTCCGCTTGAAAGCTTGCTGTTTTGCTCTTCCCGCAAATTGAAATTCGGCCAACACATCGCCGCGCGCGTTTGTATCGACGACCTGGCCGTCCCACCATTTGTTGAGGAAACGGACCTGAACGTCGTCTCCCTTATTAAGCTTTCGTTTCGATTGTGCCGATGCCTCGGACGCCGCCGCTGTCAATAAGACCGCCGCCGCCAGCAGCGTCAAAACAGCGCTGGATATCATCTGACGGCGTGCTGGTTTGGCATTCGCTTCGGTCATCGGCTGGCCCTTCGCCTTTTGGTCTGGCGGTCGTGTTATACCGCTCTCGGTTGAAAATGTCGCATTTTTCGTTTAACGGCAAGCCGAAAGCGGCTGTGTTTTTCCGTCTTGCCGGAACGCATTGGCGGCAAACGCAGTCGCCTTCGGCTTGCCGTTAAACGAGCCATTGCTATCCGCTTGAAGTACACTTGTACGGCATCACCCATCGCTGACCTAAATATTAAATGGTCGGCCGGGCCGCCGCAACGCTTTGGCCGTTTCATTATTCCAAAATAAAAGCCCGGCATTTTCAAAATGCCGGGCTTTTTGGCTGGGGCTTGTCACCCAATCGGGTAACGTTTTCTTTGCGGCGGCTATCGGTATTGGCCGCCTGCTTCGGCCTGACGACGCGCCTGCTCCACGCGGTTGACATAGGCTGTCGGCTGCCGCCAGAAGCGCTCCAAAGCACCTTCGTCGGCAAACAGGAAGATTTGGCTCTTGTAGAACACGCCGTGATTGCGAACGCCTTCGACCAACTGCCCCGTTTCGGTGAAGCGAACGGCGTCGTATCCCGAGAGCGCGGGGCTGTAGACGTCGGGTTGGGCGAGAAAGCGTTTCTGTTCTTCAGCACCGGTGAAAAGATACGTGCGGCCCTGATGAATAGCGCCCCATTTCGGATCGCCTTTCGCCCACTTCTGTTTTTCCGACAACGTGACCGGGCAGAAACCGTCCATGGCAATCGGAGGATGCTGCGGGGCCGCTGCCGGCGGCTGTACTTGAGGCTGCGATGGCTGGGCTTGAGGCGGCGCCGGCTGGGCTTGAGGCTGCGCTGACAGCTGTTGCTGTGGCGGCGACTGGACTTGTGGCGGCGACTGCGGAGGAGCGGGGCCGACAAACTGGTTTTGAACAGGTTGCGAGGGCGCGGGTGTGTTGTAGGCCGGGTTTGAAAAGTTGTTTGGCGATGGGCCGTATTCAGCGGGTTGGCCGTATCCAGCAGGTTGGTAGTTGCCAGGTTGCTGCGCCCCGCCGTTCAGTCCGGCCGGTGCATTGGCTTGGCCATAACGCGATGCATTTTGACCGTAGTTCCCGGCGATGGGCGGGTTGGGAGCGCTCGACTGCCCGTATCGGGATTCAGGCGCTCCGTACGCGGGGTTTTGCAGACCACGGGGAGCCGGACCAGCAGCCGGATTACTCACCATGCTGGGCTGATTCGCAATGCTCCCGTTGCTGTAGCGGCTGGCGTTCGCCGGCTGAGCCGCCGACGGAATGGCGCCGTAACGCGAAATCGGGCCTTGGGGCTGCTGCGGATTATTCAAGGGCGAAGTCGGTATTCCGTTGGCGTCAGTGGCATAGGGGTTCGGTTGCGGGCCGGTCGGCGCGGTTGCCGGCGCTGCGCCGTAGCGAGAACCTTGCGCCGCTGGAATGGAAGCCGGCTGATTGCCAGCCGGTGCGTAGCGGCTTTGTGAGCTTGGCGGGCCGCTGGCGTTGGCCTGAGGGCCAAGAGGGCCAAAGTTCGAGCCGCCGGAAGAGGCTCGTTGCTCGTATCCTGTTGGCGTCACCTGGCTGTTTTGCGCTGCGGAACTCCGCCCGCCGTCACGCACCGCCACGCCTGGAACTAAGGCTCGGCTCCGCGATGAGTCGGCAATCTGATTTACCAGCGAAATGTATTTGTTAGGATCTTGCGGCGATACGCTGCTGGAGAGTTTGTGGCCAGCCGGAGTGATGATCACATCGGTCGGCCAGCGGTCGACTCCGTAACGGCGAGCGATGTCGGTTCTTCGCTGGCCATGCACCTTGACCGGGATATAATTTTTGGAAATGGCCCGAGCGACATCGGGACGCGGGAACACGTTTTGTTCCAAACGTTGGCAAGGCGGGCAATCGTCGGCGTAAAAATGGATGAGAACCAACCGATTTTCGCGTGAGGCGATTTCTTGAGCGGTTTGGAGGTCACGCACCCAGGGGATCAAGTCTTCCGCCTGCAGAGGGGCCGCCAGGAGTGCCATCCAGGCCGTCAGGGCAATCATTCTGATCGCTCGCATGCGTCTCTCGCTTCGGATTTAAGGGCTCGAAATGATATTCTGGCGTGCGTTGCACCCAGCGCGTGTCCAGAAGGCTTTGTCATTCCCCTATCGGCCTGTGCGAGTAACGAAGTTTGGTAAAAATTACCGAATGCAGCGATTTTACCAAAACGCGCGAAGATTCCGGCAGGACGGCGGCTTCCGCCCGCGCCCTGGTTTTTAGGTATAAAGGTGAAGTGGCGGGCGCTTTGGTGAACGAAGCAAATTTGGCTTTTCGCCGGAAAGTTGTATAATTCGGTGAAGAACGCTATGCCGGCGGCATGCAATGAAAGACCGGGGAGTACGAAAAACCAGGCCGTGCCGGTAAAACAGGAGGTTTCTGATCGCCAGGATTCGGCCGATTTCTCCGGCGTGGAATAGTTGTTTGCGGTCTCAGCTTGACATCGCCGATGTTTTTGGTAAGAATCCGGTCGTTAAGAAGTTCTGGATGAACGGAAGCGTGGCTTATGCCAGCACCCAGTGAAGACTGGGAGTTTGAAGCGACGCGGGCGTGTTGCGCCAACGAGTGTTTTGAAGCCTTGATTGTTCTTTCGCAGAGCAAATTCTCAGTGCAGGCGGCAAGCTCTCAATCTGGTGTCAGGCTCTCAACCTGTTGGCAGGCGCGTCTGATTGGCAGACGCATCTGAAACTTTGCCCGTTTTATGATTAGGCGGGCGTGGTCTTTTTCATGGGCGCCTCCATCTGGCGGCTGCTTTTGAATCGTGAATAGGGTTTGTTTCGCCCTCCTGGAAATCTTGTAGTCTTTGACAAGATTGACTGCGAACCTAAGACCCTGATGTAACAACATCCTCTGGTGGAAAATCACTGAATAGGCGATGGGTTCTTGGTCTTTCCGAGGATCGATTTCTCACGGTTTCATGCGGAAACGTTAGTCGCCGACTATTGATGTTTAAATGCGCGTTATCTAGGGCTCTTTGCCTTTTCATATGCGCTGTCAGAACTGGCTTGGGAGCGTTCGAGGAATAATTGTCTTATCGTCGCCTTTCGCAGCGAAAGGCGACACTCCTTTTTGAACGCTCGTTGGCGGATTTGGCTCGAAAATTTTGCTCGACTGCGGCCTCACAAATCCCCGGTCGAGCCCTTGTTGTTTTTTTTAGGTGATATATGGCGAAGAAACGGAAGTATCGTTCGGGCCCTCGCGGCGGTGGTCAAGGTGGCGGTGGTCAAGGTGGCGGCGGTCAAGGTGGCGGCGGTCAAGGTGG